>CAZQQP010000064.1:0-6381 GCA_964595475.1 uncultured Planctomycetaceae bacterium
CTTCGCCCTCCTCGCTTTGGCGTATAGGCTCAACTTATTCTTTTCCGCCTCCTTATCGCCCGGTCAGCAGTGTGGCCCGCGACGGGGCGCAGTACGGAACCGGGACGTAGAAGCTCGTGAAGCGAACGCCCTCGCGAGCGAGCCGGTCGATGTGGGGCGTGGCGTACGCCTCCTGTCCGTAGCAGCCGAGATCGCCGTAGCCGAGGTCGTCGGCGAGGATCAGCACGACGTTGGGCCTCTCCGGTGTCTCGCCGGCCGAGACGCCCCCGGCGCAAAGCACGACGAGCGAGGCGGCCGCCGTCGCGAACAGAAGCCGTTGCCAAGCCAAATGGGATCCTTTCGAAGCGGTTCGTCGCGAGCGAGGCGAGCGTAATCCACGCCGCGGGCGTCCGCCAGGGCCGAAGGCGCCTCATCGGTCGCCGTCGCTGAAACCGCCTCCCGGGTCGCGTAGACTCCGCACCAGCATGGCCGAGAAGCCCCAGCCCACCGCGGCCGATTATCTCCGCCCCGAGACCCTGGCGCAGATCGAGGGGATCGAGCTGCGAGCCCGGATGATCGTGGAGGGGCTCATGACGGGCATGCACCGGTCCCCCTACCACGGCTACTCCGTGGAGTTCGCCCAGCACCGTCCCTACGCCCCCGGCGACGACATCCGCCACCTCGACTGGAAGGTCTTCGCCCGGACGGACAAGCTCTACCTGAAGCAGTATCAGCAGGAGACCAACCTCGACCTGCTCCTCCTCGTCGACGCGTCCGGCTCCATGGCGTACGGCTCCTCGCTCGGCGGCCGGTCCACCAGCCCGCCGGCGGGGCGCTCCGGCGCGTTCGGCGAGGCGACGTGGCGGAAGTTCGACCACGCCACCGCGCTCGCCGCGGCGCTGGCGTATCTCGCGCTGCAACAGCAGGACCGCGTGGGCCTCGTGGTCTTCGCGGACCACCTGATCCAGGTGGTCCGCCCCTCCAACGCCCACGGCCAGTGGCGGGCCATCGTCGAGGCCATGCAGACCCGGACCACGGACCAGCGGACGGACCTCGGTCGCGTCTTCGAGGAGGTGCTGTCCATGGTTCGCCAGCGGAGCTTGCTGGTGGTCCTCAGCGACCTCTTCGACGCGGACGAGCGGCTCGGCGCGGGGCTGGCGCGGCTCCACCACCGCCGCCACGACATCATGCTCCTCCAGCTGCTCGACCACGAGGAGCTAACCTTCTCCTTCCGCTCGCCCATGCGGCTGTGGGGGCTGGAGGCCGAGGGGAGGCTGGACCTCGACCCGAAGGCGCTGCGGGAGGCGTATCTCGAAGAGCTGAACAAGCATATCCGCGGCGTCCAGAAACAGGCCCGGCGGTTTCGGTTCGACCACGAGCTGATCGACACGTCCGAGCCGCTGGGCCCGGTCCTCAGCCACTTCCTCGCAAGGCGGGCGGCGAGGCTGAAGCGAAGCTGAGCCGACGTCAGCGACGGATGGGACGGAATGGCTAGTTCCCTCGCCCAAGCATGGGTTCCCGCCTTCGGCGCCCCGGCGCTCGCCATCGCCGGTGCCGTCGCGGTCGCCATCCCCGTGGCCATCCACCTGTTCTCCCGGCGGCCGCGGCGGCCCGTGCCGTGGGGAGCCATGCAATTCCTCCTCGCGGCGTATCGCCGCCACCGGATGCGCGTCCGCGCCGAGCAGTGGCTCCTCCTGCTTCTCCGCTGTCTCCTCGTGGCGCTGCTCGGGATGGCGCTCGCCCAGCCCGTCCTCTCTGAGCTGCGGGCCGTGCCGTTCGGCGGCGCGGGGCGGACCTTCGTGCTGGTGGTGGACAACGGCGTGACGAGCGGGGCGCGACGGCCGGACGGCTCCACGCGGCTGGAGCGCCTCAAGGAGGTCGCCGGCAAGCTCCTCGCGACCATGGGGCCCTCCGACCGGGCGGCGTTGGTGCGGGCGGCCCGCCCCGCCAAGCGGCTCGTCGCGCCCGCAACCAGCGACACCGCCGCGGTCCGGAGCCGGCTGGAGGAGGTGGCGCCGTCCGCCGCGGCCTCCGACCTTCCGGCGGCGCTGCGGATCGCCAAGGACCTGCTCCAAGGACGCGAGACACGCGGCCACGCCTTCGTGGTCCTCCTCAGCGACTTCTCCCGCGGCGCCGTGCCCCTCGACGAGCCGCTCGCCTCGGAGCTGCAGCGTCTCGGCGACCTCGCCACACTCCTTCGGCCCAAGCCGGCGGACCCCCTTCCCAACGTCCAGATCGCCTCCATGGAGCCCGACCGCCGCGTGGTCGTGCCCACCGCCGGCGAGGGCGAGAAGCCCGTGGTCCGGTGGACGATCAAGCTTCGCCGGCTCTCCGGGCAGAGGCCCGCGGCGACCGACACGCTCCGGGTGGAGCGGCCCGGAAAAAAGCCCGTGAAGCAGACCGTCCAGTGGGAGGCGGACCAGAAAGAGCAAAGCGTAAAGATCGCCACCGCCGTCTCGGGGGAAGGGCCGACCGTCGCGACCGCGTCGGTCCGCCCCGCCGACGCGAAAGCGGACACGCTGGCGGTGGACAACGAGCGGGCGGCCGTCGTCGTGGTGGAGCCCCGCCTCCGCGTCTGGCTGGCCGGCGGCGGAGCCGTGGGGAGCGGGACGGACGCCCCCGCGCTGTCCCCGCGGCAGTGGGTGCGGGCGGCGCTGCGGCCCGGCCGCGAGGAGCTGTCCCACTCGATCGAGCTGCGGACGGTCGCGTCGAGCGCCGTGCGGGAGAAGGACGCGCTGAGGGCCGCGGACGTGCTCTTCATCCTCCGGCCCGACCGCGTGGGGAAGCGAGGGTTGACGGCGGTCCGCAGGTGGGTCGCGGACGGCGGGCTCGCGTGGGTCTTCCCGCCCGCGACGGAGGGCGGCAAGCTCTGGCAGAAGCGGCTGGAGACACTCGGGGTGCAGGCGTCGGTAGCGCTGGAGCCGGCGGAGCCGGAGACGCCGCTCCGCCTGCCTGCGGACCAGCCCGCCACCGCGGAGCTGAAGCGGCTGGAGCGCGAGCTGCCGTCGCTGCTCCGGCCCATCCGCGTGCACAAGCACTTACCGATCGACTCCGAGAGCGTCGGCGACGCGGACGTGCTCCTGAAGGCGGAGGGCGGCAAGCCGCTGCTGGTCGCCGCCCCCGTCGGCCGGGGACGGGTGGTCCTCTCCGCCACGGCGGTCGACCCGCGGTGGACCAACCTGCCCACCAAGCCGCTGTTCGTCCCCCTGCTCCACGAGGGGATCCGAGCGGGGCTCGACCGCCTGCAACCCGAGCGGGCGTTCGAGCCGGGCGACCGTCCGGTGCTCGGCCCGCGGTGGGAAGGGAGCACGCGGCTCGACGGGCCGGACGGGGAGACCGTCCTCCTCGTCGAGCCGGAGGGGGCGGACGCCAAAGAGGCGGGTGTGGCGACGCCCACGAGCCCACTCCGGCGGGTGGGGACCTACCGGGGGAGCACGGCGGTGCTCGTGGTGAACCCGCGTGCGGAGGCGGCGGACACGCGGGCGACGGACCCGGCGGCCCTCGGAGAGTGGCTGGGAACCGCGGGCGAGTGGACTGTGTTCGGGTCGGACGGGGCGGAGACGGCTCTTCGCGCCGAGACGGCCGGCGTCGACCTCGGCTGGCCGCTGCTGTGGGCGGCGCTGGCGGTGGCGCTTTTGGAGACCCTCGTGGCCCGGTGGATCTCCCACGCGAGGACTGCGGGCGAGGAAGCCACGCCGCTGTCGGCGGGGCGGAACATTCGAGGCACACGGCGGTGACGCGCATGACGGGAGCGGCGGATTGATCGGGCGTCCCCTCGCGAACGGCATCCTGAGCTGGTGGCTGGGCCTGGAGGAGATCGACCTCGCGGAGAAGGGCCTCGAGGTCGGGTGGGCCCACCCGCTGCCGCTGTGGGGGTGGGCGGCGGTCGGCCTGGCCGCGGCGGCGGTCGGGTGGACGAGCTACCGCCGCCTCCTCGGCCATCGGGCGGGACGGGCGGTCCTCGGCGGGGTCCGGGCCGTCGTCGTCGGCCTCCTCGCCGTCCTCCTCGCGGGGCCACTGCTGATCGACCCCGAGCAGCGCATCGAGCCGGACCACGTGCTGACCCTCGTCGACCGAAGCGCCTCGATGACGGTGCGGGACGTGCAGGCGTCCGGCTCCGACGGATCGAGCTCCGAAAGCGACTCAAGCGGAGATCGCTGGCGCTCGCGGGACGAGCAACTGAAGGCGATGCTCCGTTCCCACGAGAGGCTGTGGTCGCGGCTGGCGCCGGCGGACGGCCACCGCGAGCTCCACTGGCTGGGCTTCGGCGAGCGGCTGCAGGAGCTGGCGGGCCCCACGTCGCTCGGCCCCGCGGACGACCGGCTGACCGCCCTCCCCTCCGCCCTCGGCAACAGCCTCCGTCGCCTCGCGGGCAAGCCCATCAGCGCCGTGGTCCTCTTCTCCGACGGACGCAGCTCGCGGTCGCTCGGCCCCGAGACGTGGAATCGGCTGCGCCGGGAGGGTGTCCCCGTCTTCCCCGTGCCCCTCGGCGCGAAGGACCCGCCGCCGGACCTGGCGATCCAGCGGGTGGAGGCACCGGACCGCGCCTTCGTCGACGACACCGTGCCCGTCACCGTGGGCCTGCGGACCAACGAGGGCACCCGCGACGGGGGGTCGTCGGACGACGCGAAGAAGAAGGTCTCGGACGCCTCCGTCCAGCTCGTCGACACCGCCACGGACAAGGTCCTCGACAAGGCGAAGGTGGGCCGGGTGGATCGGCCGGTGCGCCTGCTGACCACGCCCGAGGCCGCCGGGAAGGCGGAGTGGGTGGTTCGGCTGGAGAGCGACCGGCCGGACCTGATCGAGCGAAACAACCGGCGGTCCTTCACCGTCGACCTCGTCGACCGCCCCATTCGCGTGCTATACGTGGAGGGCTACCCCCGCTGGGAGTATCGCTACCTCAAGAACATGCTCGTCCGCGAGTCGAGCATCACCAGCAGCGTCCTGCTGCTGTCCGCGGACCCGAAGTTCGCCCAGGAGGGGAACAAGCCGCTGGAGCGGCTGCCGCGAAGCGCCGAGGAGCTGAAACCCTACGACGTGATCCTCCTGGGCGACGTCCGGGCCGGCTATTTCACCAAGAAGCAGCTCCGGCTGATCAAGCAGCACGTCTCCACACGCGGCGGCGGGCTCATCTGGATCGCGGGCCCTCGCCGCACACCCCAGTCCTACCTCGGCGGTCCACTCGCGGACCTCCTCCCCATGCACGGGTCGCAGTCCACGGACCGACTGGCGTCGCCGGTCGACCTTCAGCCGACGGCGGCGGCCCGAGCGCTCGGCGTGCTTCGGCTCGGAAGGCCCGGAAAAGGCGGTGAAAAACCGGGCTGGCCCAAGGACCTGCCCAAGCTGCTGTGGGGACAGGCGGTCGGCCCGCTGAAGCCCGCGACGGAGCCGCTGGCCGCCGATCGGGAGACCGGGGCGCCCATCGTGATGCGGATGCGGTACGGAGCGGGCGACACGCTCTTCGTCGCCACGGACGAGATCTGGCGGTGGCGACACGGGCGGGGGCCGCTCTACTTCGAGCAGTTCTGGATGCAGCTCATCCGCCTCCTCGGCCGGAGCCGGCTGGAGGCGAAGGCCGGCGAGGGACAGCGGGCCACGGTGCGTGTCTCCCACCGCCGCGCTTCCGTGGGCGACACGCTCGTGGTGAAGGTGAAGCTGCTCGACCAGTCGCTCCTCGAGGGCGGCTCCGAGGGGAGCGTCGGCGAGGGCGTCAACGTGAGCGTGCGGCCGAAGGCGAGCGGCGACGGGTCGGGTCCGCGGGCGGCCGCCTCCCAACGCCTCCTGCTCACCCCCACCGACGAGAAGGGCGTCTACCGCGGCGAATGGACGCCGTCGCGGGCGGGCACGCTGGTCCTCCGCGTGGACGACAAGCGGCTCGGCAAGGTCGAGGCGAAGCGGACCGTGGAAGTGGTCCGCCGGGCCCACGAGCTGCTGCACCCCCAAGCAAACCACGAGCTGCTGAAGACACTCGCCGAGAAGACCAACGGCAAGGTGCTCGGCCCCGACAGCCTGAGCAAGCTGCCCAAGCTCGTCCCCGACCGCCAGCGGCCGACGCCCGCCGACACGCAGGAGTCCCTCGCGTCCACGCCGCTCGCGCTGGCGGTGCTTCTTCTTCTGCTCACCGGCGAGTGGATCGGCCGGAAGCTCCTCGGCCTCGCGTAGCTCGCGTTGCCCGTTGGTCGGCGTGAGGACATGTTCAACCTGTTCATTCATTTCGACAGACAATTCGGTCCACAAATCCCCATGACATGCCCCTATTGCGGCGCGGAGGACGTTTCGGGGAGAACCTGTTTTTACGACGATTGGATTACAATCCTGTTCATTCGTTTGATTCCATTCCGGTCGATCTGGTGCGAGTGTCCGGCGTGTGCGAAGTGGGCGATTGGGACAGGTGTCTCGTGG
>CAZQQP010000064.1:6391-13706 GCA_964595475.1 uncultured Planctomycetaceae bacterium
ATGAGATCGTTGCACGTCCGGAACGGTCCTACGCGCCCTTCGTCCGCCGTTACCATTCCGGGGTTGTGCGGGGGCTCGCCATGCTCTCCCCGTTCTTCGCCATCCTGCCGGGCATAGGAATTGTCATCACAACGCCGATCGCGATGGCGGCGTGGCGGACCGGAATCGTCCCACGCGCTGCCGGTCTGGCAGGGTTCTTCCTGAGTTGCGCGACGACCGGCCCGCTCGTCTACGACGTCGGCGGGGAAGCGGCGTTGGAAGCGCTGACAGATTGGGCCGACCGTTAGTCAGCACCCAAGACCCGCAAATCTCAATGAGTTCGCCACAGTGACTGGAGCTCGAGATGCGACGCGCCACCGACCGACGCAAAACCCGGACGGCGCTCCTGGCTGCCCTCTTCTCCTTCTTCCACCTCGCCGGCGCGGAGGCGGGCGGCGACGAGGGGTTGACGGAACCGCCCGGCCCCGGTGCGGCGGGGCCGTCCGTCGGCCGCCGCGGGATGGTCGCCACGTCCAACGACCACGCCACGCTGGCGGGCTTGCGGGCGCTCCAGAGCGGCGGCAACGCCGTGGACGCCATGGCGACGGTGCAGTTCGTCCTGACGGTGGCCGAGCCCTACGCCAGCGGCATCGGCGGGGGCTGTTTCATCATGATCCACGACGCGGAGCGGGAGAAGGTGGTCGCGGTCGACGGAAGGGAAGAAGCCCCCGCAGCGCTCACGCCGGACGCTTTCCTTGACGACAGCGGCGAGCCCATCCCCTTCCGCCGTCGCGTCACCGGCGGCCAGCCCGTCGGCGTGCCCGGCACGCTCGCGGCCATGGCCTACGCCCTCGAGCGATACGGTACGCGCCCCCTCGCCGAGACGTTACAACCGGCCATCGACCTCGCCCGACGCGGCTTTCCGGTCGACGCCGCCTTCGCCCGGAACCTCCGAGAGCACGAGGACCGGCTCAAGCGCTTCCCCTCCACCCGCGAGCTCTATTTCGACGAGGACGGCGACCCCATCGAGGAGGGCGACCGCTTCCGCAACCCCGACCTCGCGGACACCCTCGAGCGCCTCGCGAAGAAGGGGACGGCCGCCTTCTACGACGGGGAGATCGGCCGCGACCTCGTCGAGGCGGTGCGGAACGCCCCCTTCCGCCCCGGTGTCATGAAGCGCTCCGACCTCCGCCGCTACGCTCCCGTCCGACGTCGTCCCGTCACCACCACGTATCGCGGCCACCGCCTCTACGGCATGAACATGCCTACGAGCGGACCGGCCACGGTGATGATGGCCCTCAACCTGCTCGAGCCGTTCGACCTCGCCCGCCACGGCCGCTGGAGTCCGCAGGTCCTGCATCGCCTCGCCGACGCCCAGAACCTCGCGTTCGCGGACCGAAACGCCTACATGGGCGACGCCGACTTCGCGGACGTGCCCGTGGACGCCCTTCTTTCCAAGGCCTACGCCGCCCGCCGCCGGCAACGGATGGAGCCGTTCGCCTCGGTGCCCACACCGGTCGAGCCCGGAAAACCGAAGAAGAACACGCCCCGCGGCGAGCAAACGGACGGCGGCGGGCGGTCCACCACGCACGTGTGCATCGTCGACCGCGACCGCAACGTCGTCTCGGTGACCACCACCATCGAGCAGCACTTCGGCTGCGGCATGGTCGTCCCGGGCCGGGGATTTCTTTTGAACAACGAGCTCACCGACTTCGACGCTCAGCCGCGGAACCGGCAGGGGCGGCTCAAGCCGAACGCCCCCGAAGGCGGCAAGCAGCGGCGGCGGACCGCGCTGGGTCCGGCGGCGAAGACCAAAGGAGGCAAGCGGCCGCGGAGCAGCATGTCGCCGATGCTCGTGTTCAAGGACGGCTCACCCTACATGGCGGTCGGCTCGCCCGGCGGCAGCCGCATCATCGGCATCACCCTCAACGTCCTCGTCAACGTCCTCGATTTCGGGATGGATCCTCAGGCTGCGATCAACGCGCCGCGGGCCGTCGCCCGGAACGGGCCGGTCGAGCTGGAGCCGAGGCTGCACGAGCGGATCGACCTCCGCGCGGCCCTCGAGGCCCGTGGGTTCGACGTGAACGAGGCCGGCCCCTTCGGCGCCGCCCAAGCGATCGTCATCGGCGCGGACGGCCGTCTCTACGGCGGCGCCGACCCCCGCCGCCGCGGCGTGGCGGCGGGCTGCTGACCCCTTTTGCGGATCGGAAGGCCCCCCGCGTCGCAACCGTGCAGAACTCCCACCTCTGGCCAGAACATCTGCGAGCCCTGTGAGCCCACGGCGTGTCAGCCCGTCGACCGCTCGGCCGGGATTCGAATTGAAGTCAGGGCTCGCTCCGGTGGACGCCCGGTGCCGCGGGAACCTCGTCGGCGACGGCATGGTTTCCGTCGGTTTGCTCGGCTCTCGTCGCGTTCGGGCACGCCCACCAGCCGATGAGGAGAACCGGGAAGCCGCTCAGGAGGATGCCGGCCCCGACGAGGGCGCCCAGGCCGGTGAACGCGAGGCTCGAGTAGAGCATCCCGAAACAGACCAGGATGAACGCGACCGCGGCGAAGATGGAGGCGGACGCCCGGAGACGGTCGAAGCCGACCGCGAACGAGAGGGCCCCTTCCCGGAAGCGGAAAACGAACAGCGAGAGCACCGTGAGCATGACGAAGAGCCAGAAGACGGGCGCCGTGTAGTTGACCATCGTCTCGATCTGAGTCCCCGTCAGGGTGCCGAACACGACGAGGGCCAGCGCGATCGCGCCCTGGACGACCAAGGCATTGCCCGGCGCGTTGCGGTCCGCCCGCCATCGGCCGAGCAGACGAAGAAATCGAAAGTCCCGGCCGACGGCGTAGTTGGTCCGCGCCCCCGTGATGATGGTCGCGTTCAGCGTGGAAAGGGTCGCGAGGACGACCACGATCGCCATCAGATCGCCCCAGAGCGGGCCGAACAGGCCCTGCACAAGCTCCGCGCTGACGGCCTTGGATGTGCTGAGTCCCTTTAGGCCGAGGACGTGGACGTACGCGGCGTTGATACAGAGGTAGGTCACCATGATGAGGCCGATGCTTATGACCAGCGCCAGGCCGGTTTTCCAACGGCCGCCGCGCATCTCGCCCGAGAGGTAGGCCGCCTCGTTCCAGCCTCCGTAGGTCAGCAGGACGAAGATCATCGCCTGGCCGGCGGCGGGGATCGAGCCACCCGACGACCCCCCTCCGCCCGACGCCTCCCGGGTGGCAGTGGGGTCGACGAAGGCGGAGGCCGCGGCCGCGGCGAGGAGGATGGCCACGGTGCCGAGCGCGAGGATGCTCTGGACGGGCTTGGACAGCTCCGTCCCCAGCCAGTTCATGGCGGTGAGGACGACCACGGCCGCCGCCGCATAGATCGGCGTGCTGAGGGCGCCGAAATCGAACAGACGGCTCGCGTAGTCGCCGAAGATGAACGCGGCGAGCGCGATGGAGCCCGTCTGCATAACCGTCATCCGGCCCCAGCCGAAGAGGAAGGCCACGGGCGAGCCGTACGCTCGGTCGAGGAAGTGATACTCACCGCCCGCATCCGGGTGGCGGGCGGCGAGCTCCGCATAGACGAGACCGCCGAGGAGGCAGATCAGGCCTCCACCCGCCCAGAAGACGAAGAGCTGCCAGACGCTTCCGGCGTTCGCGGCGACCAAGGGAGGGAGCCGGAAGATGCCCATGCCCACCACCACGCCGAGGACCACCACGACCGCGTGAAAGGTCGAGAACGCTGGAACGGGACCGCTCCTTCCGGAGGAGACGGGTGTCGCTTCCGAACGAGCTGCAGAGGCGTTGCGCGCCATAGGGAGTCCCCATTCAGCGGGTGGTGCTCAGGCCCTTCGACGCACCCTTCCGGACAAGGAGGTCGTCGCTCGGCTCTTTTCGTTGGAGTAAGCGACCCCGGCGCGTTGGCACGGGACGCCGCCCCTCCTCCGAGAGCGACCATTGTTCCGGCGCGAGGGAATCGAGTCCCAGAGCGGCCCGCGGACGGAGCCGAACCATCCGCAGGGGTCACCGACCTCACAGATGTCCGCCACGGACGATCGCGGATTGCCGCGGACCTCGACGCAATCCGAGAGACTCAGATTAGGCGGGAGAAGCGACGATTGGAGTCGGGGAAGTCCACCCCCATGGCGAAGAGGTGGGCGAGACCGATGGCGGCCGCGGCGAACAGGATGCTCCAGTGGAACCGCAGCGCCGGCGCCGGGGCGTCGGGCGGCGGCATGGACGTGATGGCGACGCCGACGAGGACCAGGCCGATTGCTAGCCACTGATAGAGGCGGAGGCCGGCGAGGATCGGCGTCTGGGGCTCGCCGCGGTAGGACTCCTCCACGAAGCGGGCGAGGCCCGCGAGGAGAAAATAGCCGCCGACGATCAGCGAGGCCGAAGCGCCCGCGAGCCAGAGGCGCAGCAGGAGCAGACCGGTCACGGCGTTGCCGAGCATCGAGTAGAGCGGCGTGGGGTGGACGGGTACGTCCGTCAGGTCCGCGAGCTTGCAGACGCGAGACCGCGGATGGCGATAGCGGATGCCGATCGTGTGGGCGTGGTCCCCTTGCACCGGCGCGCCGTGGCAACAGCCCTGGACGAGACAGCGGCAGCGGCCGATGGCCTGCACCCACGGCCCCGCCACCGCGAGCGCCGCGAACTCCGTCCAGAGGTCCGCGCCGGCGGGGATCGCCACGCAGAAGGCGAGGGTGAGGCCCACCACGCTGCCGAAGTAGCCGAACGGACGCAGCAGCGTGCGCGAGCCGACGACGATCTGGCCGCAGATGCCCCCGCCGACCAGCGAGACGCCGGCGAGGAGACCCAGCCCGACGAGCCCGTCGGGGCCGACCAGCCTGCCCGCGAGAAGCGTGCCCACGGCCGCGGCGAGGGCCGCGTAGAAGCCGTGGTTGATGACCCGGACGGGGCCGAGCCGCCACTCCCGCCAGGAGTTGGCGATGCGCTCGCCGCCCCGGACGGCCGCGGCCCAGAGGCGATCGGCGCGGAAGGCAAGGGCGAACAAGAGCAGGCCCGCGGGAAGGTCGACCAGGGCGTGCATGCCGGTGGTGATGCAGGAGACGGCCACGGCCGTCGCCCAGGTCCACGCGACCGCCGGCCACCAGCCGCCCCGGCGGGCGAGGAGCCAGGCGAGGAGGAGGGCCCAGAAGACGTGGAAGGCGGGGAAGGCGTTGGTCGCCCCGACGTCCAGCGAGCGCTCGAGCTCGAGGAGGTGGCCCCACACCGACGTCGGGGCGAAGGGCTCGCCGAGGGGCCGCGGGGACGCTTTCACGGGCGCCACGAGGAACGTCAGCATCCCCAGAGCGGTGCCGACCCACCCCACGACCATGAACCGGCGGAGGTCCGCCTGAGTGGGAGCGAGGGGGATGGCGGCGAGCGCCACGGCGTAGGCGCTTCCGTAGATTACCTCGGTCCACTGGATGACCGGCCAGGATCGCTCGAAAGGGAAATAGCCGGAGACGGCGTCCGGCGCGGGGACGTGGCCGACGAGCTCGTAGAGAAGGAGCCAGGGCACGTAGACCAGGAGCCCCGCGGAGAGCACGTGCTCGAGCCGCGGACGCTCCGCGGTGCGGGGCGGCAGGCCCAGCGCCGGCGCCGGGCGGGCGGTGCCGAAGCGGCGGGCGAGGTCGTGGGCCTCGTAGCCCCAGACGAGGGCGACGCACCCCGCCGCCGCGAGCGGCGAGACGATCCAGAGGCCCGCGGCGGAGCCGACGAGGAGGCTCACGCCGAAGCAGACCGCGACGAAGCCGAGGTAGATGGGATGGCCGACCCATCGATACGGACCCACCCGGACGGGACGCGGCGGCGGAAAGGCGTTCATCGGCAGACCGCCGCCGTGCACCCGGAGAGCCTGCGTCGCCCAGCCCATGAGGGCCAGCCCGACACCGACCAGAGCGCCGCCGAGCCAAGGCGAACGGACGACGGGCATCCGAATCAGCACGTCGAGCCGCCAGGCCCAGACCGCGAGGAGGAGCGGAACCCCGACGACGAAGGCCGTGCCGTAGAGGAGACGGGCCATCATGGCGTGGGCTCCGGAGTGAAGGAGACTTGCTCGTGGATCGCCCAGCCGGACACGGAACCGGCGCCGGGTCGGCGGAGGACGCCCCGGCTGAGCCACTTTCGCTCGTGGGCGTCGCGGATCGTCTCCGGTGCGACCCGGCGGAGGCCGGGAACCGTCCGAAGCACGGTGGGGCCGAGGCGGCCGTCGCGGATCGTCCGCCGCTCCTCCAGAGTGAGGGACGCCTCCGCGGTCTCCACGGCATTCGGCTCGACGCGGCCCGTGTCCGCGGGGCGTCCGTCGACGAGGACGAGGGAAAGCGGGTGCGGGCCGACCCATCGGATCCAAACCACGTCCGCCTCCTCCGCGAGGAAGCGACCCCAGTAGAGGTCCCGGATCGGTAGCTTCCACGGCTCGACCGTGACCGTCAGCCGCTCGGCGTAGCCGAGGCCCGCCCAGGTGGCGTCGTCGGTCGTGAGCCGGGCGTCGGCCGAGGGACAGACGCAGTTCCAGTGGACCTCGCCGGCGGCGCTTTCCCAAAGGCGCGTGGCATAGGCCGGCCGCCGCGGCGTCCACGTGCCCTCCACCGACAGCTTGGGATGGTGCCAGTGGATGAAGCCGTCCCCGGCGGGCGAAGGGGTGCGTGCGAGCGACGACGCCACGTCAACCCCTTCGGTGCCGATTGCGAGCCGGCTGGACCAGGTGATGGGCAAGCCGAGGATGCTCAGCCGGGCCCAGTAGCCGATGAGCGCCGCGCCCCGCGGCGTGGTCAGGTCCAGATACCACTTGTCCAGGCGAATGGCCGAGCCCCTTCTTCGACCGTCTCTCGTGTAACGACCCGTTGCCGCTGTGCGGAACACGCGTGGAAGAGCCGCTCACCGCTGCTGAGATTATCCGGCCCCGGCGCCGCGTAAACCGGAGCCGTTCACTCGAAGAAGCGGGAAAGGTCCGCACCCGTCCACGTCGGCGGGCCGTCCTCCCACTTGTTGTGGGTGAGCCGGACCGTCGTCCCGTCCGCGAGGCGAAGCGCGAAGATCTCGCCGTACGGCTGGGGGTTGAACGCGGAGATGAGCGGCGCCTCGTCGTTCATGCCGCCCCGCTGCGAGGCGAAGACGAGCCAGCGGCCGTCGGGGGAGAACTTCGGGTGCGTGTCGCGGCCGGGGCTGTGGGTGATCCGCTCGAGACCCTGCCGCCCGCCGTCGCGGCCGAGGCGGAGGAGATAGATCTCGTAATCGCCGGTGCGGTCCGACGTGAAGGCGACGCGGCCGCCGTCCGCGGAGAGTGCCGGCATCGTGTCCCTGGCCGCGTGGTCGGTGAGACGACGGGGCTTCGTGCCCTCCG
>CAZQQP010000064.1:13716-16387 GCA_964595475.1 uncultured Planctomycetaceae bacterium
CCATGAGGTAGATGTCGTGGTCGCCGTCGCGGCCGCTTCGGAACACGAGGCGGCCGTCCGGCCCGAGGTCGGGGAAGGCGTCGTTGGCGCTCGAGCCGCGGGTCAGGTTGGTCGTTTCGTCGCCGCCCGGGCGGACCTGCCAGATGTCCACCTTCTGCTTCGGCCCGGCGAAGGTGGGCCCGACGCCGCAGACGAGCCGCTCACCGTCCGGAGACCAGCTCGGCCGCCAGATCTGCTTTCCCTCCCGCTCCAGCACCGTGCGTCGCCGGCTGCCGTCGACGCGGGAGACGACGAGGCGGTGAAAGCCCTCGCCCGACGCGACGGTCCCGTCGGGAGCGACCGCCGGGAAATACCCGCGGACGGCGACGACGCGAAGCGGATCGCCGGCGAGGTCACGCACGTCATGGTTGACGAGGAACGGCCCGGGCGTTCCGCTCCGGAAGCGCTCGCCGGCGACCGGCCCCTCCCCGTGGGCGACGATGCGCTCGCCCCTCGGCCCCACCGAGGGGGCACCGTAGGAGCGGGAGGCGTCGATGCGGCGACGCCCCGTTCCGTCGAGTCGGATGGTCGCGAGGACGCGGTCACCGCCGTCGGCCTCGACGAAGACCACCTCGCCGTCCGGAGCGACCGCGGGGGAGAAAGCGGGCCGGTCGCCCGGCGTGATCGCCTGCAAGGCCTTCCCGTCGACGCCGATCGAATAGAGGCGGGCGTCTCCGTCCCGCTTCGAGTAGAAGACCACGCGGTCGCCGTTCGCGGTCCACGCCGGGTCGCCGTCCCACGCCGACGCGCTCGTCAGCCGCCGCGGCTCCGACCCGTCGGCGCCCATGACATAGACGTCTCCGGTTGAGTGCCGCCCGGTCGACCAGGCGATCCGACGGCCGTCGGACGAGAAGGCGGGGCGAAAGTCGCCGCTGTCGTTTCGCGTGAGCTGGGCCACCTCCCCTGCCGCGGGGTCCTCCGGCGTGAAGCGCATTCGGAAGATCTCCGCGTCGCCGTCGCGGGTGCTGACGAACAGCAGGCGGTCGCCGTCCGGGCCGACCGCCGGAGCGGCCTCCATGGCCGGGTGACGGGTCAGCCGCCGCACCTCCCCGCCCGAGATCTCCGTCGCGTAGAGGTCGGGGTTGCCCTTCCGATCGGAGCAGAAGACCACCCAGCGGCCGTCCGGAGAGAAGGTCGCGTCGGAGTCGAGCGCTCGGTGGTCGGTGAGCCGACGCGGCGGGGCGTCGCCGTCGAAGAGGTAGATGTCCCGGTTCGGTGGGCGGAGCGCCGTGTAGACGACGGACTCCTGTGGCGGCTTGGCGGAGGCGGACGCCACGAGGACGAGGACCACGCCGACACCCGTTCTGGCAAGACCACGCATCCGTCGGCCTCTTGGAAATCACAGGGAAAGGAGACGCCGCCGGTCGATCGGCGCTCGCTCATTCTGTCCTCGGCCTCCGCCGACGCAACCGTGGCGAGCGGAGCGAAAACGGCCGAGGTCATACACGACTCCGCGGTCCATGCCGATCCGGCTTGTTGACGGAGCCGTGGCGTCGTCGGTATGTTGGGCTCACTTTTTACAGTCTTCCGCAATTTCTGATAAAGGAGCGAACCATGCGGACGATCCAGCGCGCCACGCTCACGGCATTGATCGGCCTCGTCGGGATCGGCCTGCTCGGCTGCGCCGCGGGCGGCCATCGGAGCGGAATCAGCGACTCCGGCTCCCACAGCTCGACGAGCGAGCGCACCGCCACGCATGCGTCGGCCGGCGACCACTCGGGCAACCCCGGCGTGGAGCTCGGCTACGACGTCAGCGACCTCGCCAAGCTCAGCGACAGCGACGTCAAGAAGATCCTCAAGCAGGGCGTCGCCGCGGCCAAGTCCGAGGAGTCGCTGGTCCGGGTCAACAAGAAGGGCAAGAAGCAGACCTGCCGGATGCACATCATCGTGGTGGACCGCAAGGGCGAGGTGATCGCCCGGCACTCCATGAAGGACGCGTGGCTCGGCTCGGTGGACATCGCGAAGGGCAAGGCCTTCACCGCGGTGGCGTTCAGCAGCCAGGAGAACGCGCTGACGAGCCGGACCATCGGGGCGCTCTCCCAGCCCGGCGGGCCGCTGTGGCAGATCGGAAACAGCAACACGGACCCGGGCCTCATCGAGTTTCCCGGCGGCGTGCCGCTGTACAAGAACGGCGACCTCGTCGGAGCCGTCGGCGTCAGCGGCGACGGGGTGAAACACGACGAGAACGTCGCGGAAGCGGCGGCCAAGGGCTTCGAGCCGCCCAAGGCGATCCGCATCGACAAGGTGACCGGCGGGGACGTGCCCTACACGAAGTAGGCACGCCCCGCGGACTCCTTCGCGTCGCTTCCCTCGGCAGGAGAGTTGCATGCCCCCGTTGTTTCGCACGCTCGCCGTCGTCCTGACCGGTATCGTCGTCGGCCTCGCCCGAGCGGAGAACCCGCCCAACACGGCTCGGCCTGGCGGGGATCTCCCCGGCGATCCGCAGATCCAGCTCGTCCGCGTCGCGGACGGCTTTGTCGATCCCGTGAACGTGGTGATCCCGCCCGACAGCAGCGGTCGCCTCTTCGTCGTGGAGCGGCCCGGGCGGGTTCGCATCGTCGAGGACGGCGAGGTGCGGGAGGAGCCCTTTCTCGACATCCACCGCGACGTGGTCAGCGTCTTCCTCGAGCAG
>CAZQQP010000064.1:16397-18725 GCA_964595475.1 uncultured Planctomycetaceae bacterium
ATCGCCTTCCACCCGGAGTTCGCCTCCAACGGCCTCTTCTACGTCCACTACGCGGACATGATGCGGAACGGCGACTCCATGGTGGTCCGATACAAGGTCTCCGAGGACGACCCCAACGTCGCGGATCCCGAAAGCGCCAAGCCCATCCTTCAGATCGACCAGCCGTGGGCGAACCACAACGGGGGTGAGCTGGCGTTCGGGCCGGACGGCTATCTCTACATCGGAAGCGGCGACGGCGGGTGGGAAGGCGACCCGCACGGGGCGGGACAGGACCTCAGCACCCTCCTCGGGAAGATCCCTCGCATCGAGGTGGACGGCGACGCAAAGGGTCCGCAACCGTACGACATCCCGGCGGACAACCCGTTCGCCCAGCCGCCCCAGCGGCTCAAGCTGTTCGGGGTGAGCGAGCGGACCTTCTCCAAGATCCACACGAGGGCCCGACCGGAGATCTGGGCCTACGGCCTGCGGAACCCCTGGAAGTTCAACTTCGACCCGAAGACCGGCGACCTCTACATCGCCGAGGTGGGCCAGAACCACTGGGAGGAGATCAACTTCCAGCCCGCGGACAGCGACGGGGGAGAGAACTACGGATGGGACCACCTCATGGGAACCCATCCGTTCCCCATCGACAAGGAGACCACGCCCAAGATCGGCGTCCTCCCTGTCGCGGAGTACGAGCACGGGCCCAGCGGCGTGTGCGTGATCGGCCTGGGTGTGTATCGCGGCGACGTCTCCGCCTCTCTCGACGGCATCTACTTCGCGGCGGACTGGGGCTCGGGCGAGATCTTCGGGCTGACCCGCAACGAGCAGGGCAAGTGGGTTTTCGAGAGCCTTCTCAACACGGCCCTGAAGATCAGCGGCGCCGGGCAGGACGAGAGCGGGGAGATCTACGTCACGCACGCGGAAGGGGTGTACCAAGGGCCGATCGACCCCGCGGACAACCCGCCGGGCGCCGTCTGGCGGCTCTACGCGAAGGACTCGGTTCCCGAGGGCGCTCCCACCGCCCCCACCGACGGCGACGACGAGAAGAGCAACGGAGGAAACGGCGGGGGATAAAGCGCTTCCCTCGCGAACACGGAGCCGCGCCGGGTCTCGTAGGCCCCTGTGCGCCGCTAACACAAGCCGCAGATTTTGCCGGTCGGTCGCGAGCGTTGCGCGCCCTCAGCGCCCTCCGAGCCTCGGAGAGAAGCTGCCAGTCCCGTTTTTTTCCGTAGATGGCGAACCGGCGCCGAGGCCGAACCCAGAGGGTTCGGCTATATAGCCCGATCATCTTGATCGGGCCTGGTCGCCGCGCCACGGGCGGTTCCGGGGGACCCGCGAGGCCGCCCGCCGCGGCAGCCACTGCGTGGTCAGCGCCATGCGGGTCTACAGCAACCCGAGGAAGGCCGTTTCGGGCTGAGCGGCGCCATCTCTTCTCAGCTCGGCAAGATGATCGACGCCACGCGAGCGCGGGGGCCCGCAGCGCGTCGGATGCCGGACCGCGGGCAAGCCGGGCGCGATGTTCCTGAGCGGACGTCGATGGCACGAGACGTGGGCGGAGCGCGGGTCGCATCGCAAATCCCCGAGCCCGCTGCCTCACGGTCGGGGTCGTCGATCCCGATCGGCGACCATCGTTGAGCGATCTCGTGCAGGTGGCTGCGCGAGCACCGGTTCGAGTCCGCTGTGCCACCCAACGCCGTGAACCCACTCCGTCTCGTCGGCTTCGTCGGTGCTTGGGTGGCAGCCAACGCCGTGAACCAGCTCGGCGTCGTCTCCGCTTTGGTGGCACGCCTGCGTGGGAGCGTCGTCCGCCGCCGTTCTGTCGTGCCCTCCCGCTTTGGTCCTCGAAGCCCGATCGACCCTTTACCCTCATCGACGAGGGCCGCCTCCAATGGAACCGCACGGACAAGGCCGCGGACGGCCTTGTCCGTGCCACCCGACGGCGCGAGCCAACTCTGTGTGGGCGTCGTAGGCTCCGCTTTGATCACACGCCTGGGTGGGTGGCACGGGCAAGCCCGTCCGCGGGCTTGCCCGTGCTGGCGGCTGGATGGCAGCCGACGCCGTGAACGGACCCTTGTCTCCGCTCGCATCCGTCGTCGCGAGCGGCGCCCAATTTGTTCACGGCGTTGTGTGCCACCGGGCGGTGGCATGGCACCGAGCAGAGACGGAGCCCGGGGACCGGCGCGTGGTTCCGGTCGACGGGCGGAACGTATCATTCCACTGCCGGATCGTCGCCCCGACCCCGGGATCGAGGAACGTGAAGCGATGACCGCATCCACGACCGTGGACCTGACGAGCTTGCCCGTGCTGGTCTCGGCCGCGTTGCCGCAGGACGCCGCGGCCGACGCG
>CAZQQP010000065.1:0-5433 GCA_964595475.1 uncultured Planctomycetaceae bacterium
CTTGACCTGGTTGGACGTCTGCCGGACGTCGAGGATGAGGCAACGCACCCGCTCCCCGGCGTGGTGCTGCTCCCCGGGAATCTGCTCGCTCTTGGGCATGAACCCCTCGGCCCGCCCGAGAGTGACCACCAAGGCCCCGCCCTCGTAGCGCTGAGCCGTCCCCGTGACGAGCTCCCCCACGCGGCTGGCGAACTCCTCGTAGATGCTCGTCCGCTCGTCCTCGCGGAACTTCTGGATCATCACCTGCTTGGCGGTCTGGGCGGGGATTCGGCCGAGCTTGTCGAAGGGGATCTCCTCCTGTCCCCGGTACAGCCGAATGTCGCCCGCGAGCTGGTCCACCTCGCAGGTGAACTCGTCCGTGTCGGGCGCGTCGAAGTACTTCCTCGCCGCCGAGATCATCGCCTGCTCGATATCCCGGTACAGGGCCTCCTTGTCGACGTTTCGGTCGCGGGCGATCGAGTCCACCACTCGGAGCATCTCTTGCGCGTTCATGGTCGTTTCTTCCGGCCTTGTTGTTCGTTCCGTCCGCTCTCCCGCAAAAAAAGAAGGCCACGACACGCGTGACGCGGTGTGTGGCCCAGTAGCTGCGCCGCCCCTGCCGAGGGGCGATCCGACCGAGTTGGTCAGGACCCCTCAGGCCATGGTCACCTCCTTCTCCAACCTCGGCGACCGGTGGGGCCGAGCGAACCGGGGCACTGCCTGGTCTTCAGCGTGCATGGCGGCTCGCTCCGTTGGTCCAGCTAGCCACAGCCATCCCGCGCTCCGTGTCGCTAGGGCACAGTGATCAAGTTTAGGAGGGGCCGTCATACCAATGCAAACCGTCCCGAAGCGGACAGGCTCCGAGGCCCCGCTCGGGCGACTGCTCCGCCGCCGGAGCAACCCGGCTCGGCGCGAGTCGACATCCGTCGGACGGCCTCTCCGCTCCGCGGGCGCTGCCCCGAACACCCCCGGGTGGATTCGAACCACCGACCCGCGGCTTAGAAGGCCGCTGCTCTATCCCCTGAGCTACGGGGGCTTCTCCGCCCGGTCCCCACGCCGCCCAGCCGCGATGATACACCGCCGGCCTGGTCGCGGCTGAGCCCGCCCGTGACAAGGCGAAGACCGGTCGTGGCGATGCCGCGAGTGATTCGTGCCGACTCGGCCGCCGGCTACGGCCGGGACCTCACCCGATGACGCCCGTCGGATCGCAGCGCTTGGCCGGCTCCACCGCGAGGCCCTCGGTCGCGGTGTCAGTCGCTCCCCTCGCCGCCCGAAGAGGATTTCTCCTCGAAGAGGTGGGTGTACTCGCCGTAGCCCTTTTCTTCGAGCTTCTCCGCCGGGATGAACCGAAGCGCCGCCGAGTTGACGCAGTAGCGCTTGCCGGTCGGCGCCGGTCCATCCTTGAAGACGTGGCCGAGGTGGGAGTCCGCGTGCTTGGAGCGAACCTCCGTCCGCAGTCCGTCCGGCCGCGTCACAATGTTGTCCGGTTCCAGCGCCTTGTAGAAACTCGGCCAGCCCGTCCCCGACTCGAACTTGTGGACGGACGCGAACAGCGGCACGCCGGAGACGACGTCCACGTAGATGCCCGGCTTCTTGTTGTCCCAGTGCTTGTTCTTGTACGCCGGCTCCGTGGCGTCCTTCTGGGTGACGCGGTACTGAAGCGGCGTGAGCTTCTTCCGGAGCACGGCGTCGGGCGGCCTCTTATACTGGCGTCCCTCCTCCCCCTTCTCGACCTTCCCGATCTTCCGGTCTTGTCCCCACACCTTTTCCAGAAAGCGTTCGCGGCCGGACGCCTTGCGATACCTCTTGTACCGCGACGACCGCTTCTTGTAGAAGTCCTGGTGATACTCCTCGGCGCGGTAGAACTCGGACGCGGACCGGATCTCCGTGACGATCGGCTCGTCGAAGCGCCCCGACGCCGCGAGCTTCTTCTTGGACGCCTTGGCGAGTCGCTTCTGCCGGCCGCTGTGGTAGAAGATCACCGTTCGGTATCCCTTCCCGCGATCCGCGAACTGGCCGCCGGCGTCGGTCGGGTCGATCTGTCGCCAGTAGACCTTCAGGAGCTTCTTGTACCCGATCTTCGACGGGTCGTACTCAATGCGGACGGCCTCGACGTGGCCCTTCTTCTCGTAGTCGTCGTAGGTGGGGTTTTTCCCCTCGCCGCCCGTGTAGCCGGAGACCACGGACCTCACCCCGTCGAGCTTCTCGAAGGGCGGCTCCATGCACCAGAAGCAGCCGCCCGCGAAGGTGGCCCTTTTGACCTTGCCGCTGGGGCGTGCCTTCTCGTCGGAGTCTCCACCCGTCTCGGCCGGCGGACCGCTCAACGCTCGCTCCGAGTCGCCCGCCGAGGCACTCCCGTCCCCGCACCCCGCGAGCAGCATCGAACCCAGAAACCCGATGAAAACGGCCGCGGTCGCTCTTTTCATTCCCATGGCATCCTCCACCGGCTTTCCGGATCGCACCGTCGAGTCCCGGAAGTATATTTCGGCAGAGCGGGGGCGTCCGCCCGGAGCACGCTCACCCGCTCCGGCCGGGAAGGCCCCTCGGGAGACGTCACCGAGCGATTCGCGAGCGCGGCGTGGTTCACAGTCCGTTCCCCCAACGCCGTGAACGAAGTCATGGCTGCCGCAAGGCGCTTCTCTGGTGGGTCGCTTTTCCGGTTCGCGTAACGCCGTCCACGGCTCTCTCGTGCGGCCATCGGCCGCGGGTCGTCCTCCACCGTCGCGCCCGTCCGTCACCCCTTCGCGCAGCGGACGGAACGATCCTCCCCCCGCCGATCGGGGACCGCACCGCCGCAATGCGCAGGACCGACCGTCGCGACGGATCTCCGCCAGAGGTGAGGAGCTCCCGCCCGGGGCCTTCGGAGTCCCGAGGCTCCACAGGACCTGTGCTCGGGAGGGCTGCAGTCGGCCGTTGTGTCAGCGGATGGCGTGTCGACCGGAGCCGGCCACCGCCGGAAGACGCGGAACGACCACCCCGGTCCGCCGTCGCCTATTTCTTCGTGGCGACACCCTCCGGGGACGCGTCCCCGCTGCTCGAGCCCGTCGCACCGCGGCTCTCGGGCGTGGGGCTTGCCTGGAGGCGGTCGATCCGCTCCAGCTCGAGGATCTCGATCCCCAAGGACTCGTCGAATCGGACCTCGCCGGCCACTCCGACAATCTCCCCGAGCAGGGAAGAGAGCGCCTGGCCCTCTTTCGGCTTGATGTAGACCTTGGTTCGCTCGCCGCCGCGCTCCACGAGGCGGTAGAGCCGCGGGAGACTCTCCCCGTCGTAGAGCGTGCTCACCCGCAGCCCCCCGACCGCGTCGTACGACTTCGGCCCCTTGGCCCGCCGTCGAGCGCGGGCCTCCATCTTCTTCTCCAGCTTGTCGATGTCCTCGATGGCCTTCTTCGCCGCGATGCGGTTCTGCACCGTGCGGTGGAGGCTCTTGGCGATGGCGAGATCCCGGTCCGACAGCGCCGCCAAGCCCATCAGCTTCTCGAGCTCCTTCTTCAGCAGTGACAGCGGCTGGTCCGCGAGCGGAAGCTGGGACACCTGCTCGAAGCGGCGGCGGAGGTTGCCGAGGGTGAGGTTCTCCGTGAGCGACTGCGGCGCGGCGCTGGCGAAAGAGACCTCCTTCGTCCCCGCCTCCTCTACGGCCTTCTTCACCTGCTGCACCCGGTCGATCGAGACGTTGAGCGGACTCTTGATCTTCACATGGAGGGGGCCGCTCTGCTTTTGGGCGATCTTCTTGAGGGCCGACCTCAGTTCGCGCGGCAGGTAGGAGCCCTCGCCCATCCGGACCCCGCCGTCGGAGAGAATCCGCACGACCACGGCGCCGTCTTCTCGGAGGGGCTGGTCTTGCTCCTCCGCCCCCTTCTCGGCCGACCCCTGGTCCGCCGCGGCCTCGGAGCCGCCGGCCTCCTCGGGAGAGGGCTTCTTCACGGCTTGGGCCGCTTCATCCGAAGCGCCTCCGTCCGCACCCGCCTTCTTGTCCGCCGGCTTCTCGGCCCCTTTCTTTTTTTCCGAGCCCCGCTTCTCGGCGACCTCTTTCTTCTCGGACGCTTTCTTCGACCCTTCGGAGTCGGTCGAGGGGGAGTCCTCTTCCGAAATGGCCGCCTTCTTCAACACGGCACGGATGCGCTGGTCGCTCAGGCCCGCCTTCGACAGCGTTTGCTCCGTCGCGGGGGCCACATGGTCGACTTGCAGGTAGAGCCGGGCTCCCTCCGGCGGCGCGATCTTGTAGTGCTTCCCCGCCACGCCCACGATCTCCACCGTGGTTCCCGCGGACAGACGCGCCTGGTCGTGGTAGGACTGCCCGGGGCTCGCCGCCGGGGCGAGCACCTTGGCGCGGTCCGCGGTCACCCGTCCCGTCGTGTCGTCCACCCGCTCGACCGCGCTCTTCGCGAGATAGCTGAAGCTGTCGGCGGGCGGCTGGATGGCGTACCACCCGTACTCCTCGGCCCGCACGCGGACGACCTTCCCCTGTTGCAAGCGCTCGACCTGGTAGTACGCTTGGCCGGGCCCGGCGCGGGCGGCCGCGTCGCCTTCGCGGGTGACCACACCGAGAAAGGGGGGCGTCGCGGCCCGAGCGGAGATCGAGATGAGCGCGAGGGAACCGACGGCGAGAAGCGCTTGGCGGGTGCCTCCCATGATGCCCACTCCTGGTCACTCCCTTACGATGGGCAGACTAACGCGGGGGGCTGCAACCGTCAAGGAAAAGCCCCCGTTGTCACTGCCGGAAAGGAGCTGTCACTGTGACGAGACGTGTCGTCGCGAGCCTCACCGCCGCGTGCCTGACGCTGGCCGCGGGCTGTCAGAGCCCGATCTCGCCGCGCTCCACGGAGGAGCTACGCCGGGACCTCCTCGGTGTGGGCCGCCGGGCCACCGAGGGGAAGGAGAGGATCGTCGAGCTCAGCAAGCCGACCAGCAAGCTGTACAAGGAGCTCGGGGAGAAGCGGATCAAGAAGCTCGACAAGCTCTCCGGCCCCGGTGCCTACCGCTCCGAGCCCATCGACATGGGGAAGGGCCTCGACGGCAAGAAGGCCGAGACAGTGAAGCTCAGCCTTCATCGCGCCATCAAGCTCGCCGTGCGGAACAACCTCGACGTGGAGCTCGCCCGGCTTCAGCCCGCCATCAGCGAGGCCCAGATCGCCCGGGCCAAGGCCGCCTTCGACGCCACCTTCTTCGCGAACGGCCAGTTCAAAAAGACCGACCGGCCCCAGCAGTCCTTCCGAGCGCCCCAGTTGGGCGGAACGCAGGTCTCGATCGAGGACACGGGGAACCTGAAGACGGGCGTTCGGAAGCCGCTGCAGACCGGCGGTCAGCTCACCGTCTCCACCGGCTTCAACTACCGCAACAACAAGACGCCGGGCTTCAACATCTTCCCCGACCCCGGCTTCACCACGGACGTCACGGTCGGGCTGGAGCAGCCCCTCCTCCGGAACTTCGGCACCAAGGTGAACCGCGCCCGCA
>CAZQQP010000065.1:5443-18717 GCA_964595475.1 uncultured Planctomycetaceae bacterium
GCATCCACATCGCGGCCAACGCCCACCGTCGCGAGGTGCTCAACCTCCACCAGCAACTGCTCGAGACGGTCGGCAAGGTGGAGCGGACCTACTGGCAGCTGGTCCAGGCTCGCCAGCGGCTCGCCATCCGCCAGCGGCTGCTCGAGCGCACCCTCCAGACCCGCAACGAGATCGTGGGGCGTCGCGGCTTCGACGTGAGCCCCATCCAGCTCGCCCAGGCCTTCGCGTTCGTCGAGCGGCGGCGGGCGGACGTCATCCAGCGCAAGCAGGCGGTTCGCAACGCCTCCGACCAGCTCAAGAAGCTGAGCAACGCCCCGGAGCTTCCGCTGAGCGAGGAGACGCTGATCGTGCCCGTGGACCAGCCCGTGGAGGTCTCCGCGGAGTACAGCCTCCTCGACAGCGTGACCACCGCGATCCGGAACCGGCCCGAGGTGAAGAAGGCCATCCTCGACATCGACGACGCGTCGATCCGCCAGGCGGTCGCGAAGAACCAGCGTCTCCCTTCGCTGACCCTCAACGCCCAGGCCCAGTACTTCGGGCTGAGCCAGGGGCTCGGCAACAGCTACGACGAGGTGGGGAGCCGCGAGTTCATCAACTATCTCGTCGGCGCCCAGTTCGAGATGCCCATCGGCAATCGCGAGCGAGAGGCGGCGTACCGACAGGCTCAGCTCCGCCGGCGCTCCAGCGTGGTGCAGTACCGCAAGGCGGTACGGGAGGTGGTCCTCTCCGTGAAGCAGGCGTTGCGGCAGGTGCGGACCGCCCACCGTCTGATCGGGGTGACCCGCGCCCAGCGGCGGGCGGCGGCGGAGAACCTCCGGGCCATCCGCGTGCGGAAGGAAACGGGCGAGGCCCTCACCCCCGAGTTCCTCCTCGACCTGGAGCTGACCACGCAGCGGCGGCTCGCCCGCGCGGAGCGTCGCGAGCTCCGGGCGCTGATCAACTACAATTCCGCCGTGGCTCAGCTGCTCCAGGCCCAGGGGCGCCTGCTGGAGCACAACCGGATCGACTTCGAGTGGCCGGAGAACATGTTCGAGAAGATCGAGACGGGAGGCTCCAAGAAGGCCTCGGGCTGAGCCGGCCATAAGGAGGATGTCCCGATGCCCTGGACGCGCTTCGATTTCGACCAACGCTTCCGCGAGCACCCTACCGTGAAGCTGTGGGCCCGCCACGTGCGGAACCAGCCGTCGTGGGTGTGGAAGGCCGCGATCGTCTGTGGCCTTCTGATCCTCGTGGTCCCGATCGTGGTGATGACGCTGACCGCGGTGCTCGCGTTCGTCTCGGCCTTCCTGGTCTTCAGTGTGCTCTACCGGATCAGCCGGGCCATCGGCGAGATGAAGCAGGGCAAGGGGGTTCCCGGCCACCGGGGGCGACAGAACGTCCGGGTGATCCGCGTGGACCGCTACTAAGGACCCGTTTCGATCGCGCGGATGAGCCGTTCCGTGACCATCTCCACGGGCTCTTGGACCTTGGCGCCCGCGGCTCTCGCGTGGCCGCCCCCGCCGAAGCGCTTGGCGAGCTGATTGACGTCGATCGCCGTGTTGCCGGGCTTGGAGCGGAAGCTCAGGCGGGTGGCCCCGTTCTCCTCCGTCAGAAGCACCACGATCTGGACGTCGCGGACGATCTGGGGCAGGTCGACCAGGCGCTCCGTCTCCGCCGGCACCGCACCCGTGTCCGCGAAGTCGCTGGCGCGGAGGGTCATGATGGCAGCCGTGCCATCCTTGACGAGGCGGAGGCTGTCCAGCGCCCGGAGCACCAGGCGTAGCTTCTCCGGCCGCTCGCCCTGCTCCAGCCTGCTGTAGAGGTCGCCGTGGTCCACGCCGCACCGCAACAGCCGCGCCGCGAGCTCGTGGGTCTCGGCTCGGGTGTTGGAGAAGCGAAACCAGCCCGTATCCGACGCGATGCCCATGTAGAGCGCCGTCGCGATGCACCGGTCGAAGTCCACCCCCAGCGCGTCGATGAGGTCCGCCACGATCTCGCAGCTCGCGGCGGCGGTGGCATCGATGTGCCGCTGGGCCGCGACCTCGTCGGCGCGGAGGTGGTGGTCGACGATGATGTTCTTGCTCCACCGGGGCGCCAGCCAGACCCGCATCGGCTCGAGCTGGGACCAGGCGCCCGTGTCCGTGACGACGACGCGGTCGGGCTCGAAGGCGGGGAAGGGATCGGATCGCTCGCCGTGCATGCGATAGGGCACGTCCTGCAGCAGCGCTCGGTGGGCCTGATACAGCGGCGGCATCAGCCACAGCTCGGCGTGCTTGTTCTTGAGCTGGAGAGCGTGGCGGAGAGCGATGGCCGACCCCAGCGCGTCCCCGTCGGGCTTCGCGTGGGTGGTCACCACGAACGCGTCGCCGTCGTCAAGGTCGCGTGCGATCGCGGACAGCGTCGTGTTGGATAGCGGCTCGGTCGAGTCCAACGGCTGTCTTTCCTGTCTCACCGGCGACCCGTTCACGCGTCACGTCCGCGCCCGGGCCGCCGGGGCGAGCAGGGCGGCCCGTTGGTAGGCGCGAACCTCCTGGAGGTCGACCGTCAGTTGGCGCTGCAGCGCCTCCATGTCAGCGAACCAGTGTTGGTCCCGCAGCCAGCGGTGGACCGCCACCTCGAGGGTTCGGCCGTAGAGGTCTCCCTCCACACCGTCGAGGTGCACTTCCACCGTCCTGACGGGGTCCTCGACAGCGGGACGGGCCCCCACGCTCATCGCCCCGACGTAGGGCACGCCCCACAGCTCCGCGTGCACGGCGTAGACACCCTCCGCGGGAAGCACCTGGTCGCCGCAGTCGAGGTTGGCCGTCGGAAACCCGATGCTCTGTCCTCGCCGATCGCCCGGGACCACTTCCCCACGGAGCGTGAAGGGGCGGCCGAGGACCAGGCGAGCGTCGGCCATGCGCCCGGAGCGGACGAGCCAGCGGACGAGGGAGCTGCTGATTCTCGCGGTGGTCTTGTCTCGCAGCGTGCCCACCACCGGGTCGACCGTCTCGACCGTGAAGCCGCGGGCGGCGCCGAGCGACCGGAGCCGCTCCACGTCGCCCTGGCGGCCGCGGCCGAACCGAAAGTCGGGTCCCTCGACCATCGCGACGGGACGGTGGGGGAGGACGACCTGGTCGACGAACGTCTCCGGGGTGAGCCCGAGCAGCGTCTCGGTCGGCTCGAGCCACTCCACGCGGTCGGCACCCGCGTCGAGGAGGGCCGCCTCCCGTTGCGGCCGATGCATGACCGTGGGCGGCACCCGGTCCGGGCGGAGCACCGTCAGCGGGTCGCGGGTGAACGCCATCGCGACGACCGTGGCCCCCTGGGCACGGGCGATCTCGCGGGCGCGGGCGACGAGGGCGGCGTGGCCGCGGTGCACCCCGTTGAAGTGACCCACTGTGATGACTGTTCGCGGCTGCTCCATGGATTCCGTCCGGGGCGTCGCCGAAGAGCGAACAGGTTAGAATCGTTCGCCGCGACCAACCAACGATGGGTGCGACCATGCAGAACCGGACGATCTCGACGGAGGAAGTCCGCCACGTGGCGAAGCTCTCCCAGCTGCGGCTGTCGGAGGAGGAGGTGCAGTTCTTCAGCGAGCAGCTGTCGCAGGTGGTGGACTACATCGACAAGCTGAAGGAGCTCGACGTCGACGGAATCGAGCCGATGGCCCATCCGACCGGGATGACGAACCGGTCGCGCGAGGATCGCCGGGGCCCGACGCTCACCGAGGAGCAAGCGCTCGCCAACGCGCCCGAGGCGGACCCGCCCTTCTTCAAGGTGCCCAAGGTCCTCGACGAGGGGTCCGGTGCGTAACGCGGCCCGACGGCTGGAGTGGGTATGACGGTGAACCTGGCCGAGACGACCGTCCGATCCTCGCGGGACGCGATCGCGAGCGGGAGCCACTCGAGCGAGCGGCTGACCCGCGCCTACCTCGAGCGCATCCGGACGCTCGACGACCGGCTGCACGCGTTCAACGAGGTCGCGGAGGAGCGGGCGATGGAGCGGGCGAGGGCCGTCGACGCGGGGCGGATCGCGGGCTCGCTCGCGGGCGTTCCCGTGGCGATCAAGGACAACTTCTGCACCGCGTGGGGGCGAACCACCTGCTCGTCGAGGATGCTCGGGAACTTCCACGCGCCCTACACGGCGACCGCCGTGCAGCGCCTGGAGGCCGCGGGTGCGGTCGTCCTCGGCAAGTGCAACCACGACGAGTTCGCGATGGGAAGCTCCACGGAGCACAGCGCTTGGGCCCCCTCGCGAAACCCGTGGGACGTCGACCGGGTACCGGGCGGCTCCAGCGGCGGAAGCGCCGCCGCCGTCGCCGCGGACCTCTGCGCGGGCGGGCTCGCCTCGGACACGGGTGGGTCCATCCGGCAGCCCGCCGCGATGTGCGGCGTGGTCGGGCTCAAGCCGACCTACGGCCTCGTCTCCCGCTACGGCCTCGTCGCGTTCGCCTCCTCGCTGGACCAGATCGGGCCGATCTCCCACACCACCGAGGATGCCGCGCTGCTCCTCGAGGCCATCGCGGGAGCCGACCCGATGGACGGGACCAGCACGGATGGAGCGGGGAACTACGCCGAGGAGCTCGACCGGCCGGTCGACGGTCTCCGCGTCGGCATTCCGCGTGAGTATCTCGCCGAAGGGAACGAGCCCGGCGTGAACCAGGCGGTTCACCGGGCCGCGGAGACGTTGGAACGGCTCGGCGTCGTCGTGACGGAAGTGGACCTTCCCCACACGGAGTACGCGCTCGCCGCCTACTACATCGTGGCGCCCGCGGAAGCGAGCTCCAATCTCGCCCGCTACGACGGCGTGCACTACGGCCGGCGAAGCACGGAGACGCGGGATCTCTCCAGCCTCTACGAGGCGAGCCGGTCGGAGGGGTTCGGCAACGAGGTGAAGCGGCGGATCATGCTCGGAACGTTCGCGCTGTCGAGCGGCTACTACGACGCCTACTACCTCCGGGCTCAGAAGGTGCGACGGCTGATCAAGCAGGACTTCGACCGTGCCTTCGAGCGGGTGGACGCGCTGGTGTGCCCGACGACGCCGGGACCGGCCTTCCGCCTCGGGGAGAAGACGGGAAGCCCGCTTCAGATGTACTTCAGCGACGTCTACACGGCGCCCGCGAGTCTTGCGGGCATCGCCGGGCTCTCGGTGCCCGGCGGCTTCACGGAGGTGGACGGAAGCGCCATCCCCGTGGGCGTCCAGCTCCTCGGCCCGCCGTTCGGCGAGACCACGTTGCTTCGCCTCGGCCACGCCTTGGAGAACGTCACCCGCCACACGGAGGCGCGGCCCTCGCTGGAATCGTGGCGCGGTGCGTGACCGTCCGTCGGTTGCACAGCACCCGTCGCATCCAGCGACACACCGCAGCGAGACCCGCTCAAGTGGGAGACCCACGCCACGCCGCCGCGAGCGCACGAGCAAGCGGCTGGGGAGAAAACCGTCCCAGCCGTCCCCTCATGTGGCGGCCTCGGTCGTCGGGTTCAGTGGGGAAGGGGAAACTGCTTGCAGAGCTCGACCACCTGCGATCGCACATCGTTCGCCGTCGTCTCGTCGCCGCCCTGGGCGAGCACTTGGTCGATCAGGCCGGCGATCGTCTCCATCTGCTCCTCTTTCATGCCCCGCGTGGTCAGCGCGGCGGTGCCCAGCCGCAGGCCGCTGGTCACCTTCGGCGGACGCGGGTCCTGCGGGATGCCGTTCTTGTTCGTGATGATCCCCGCCGCTTCCAGCCACGTCTCCGCGTCCGCACCGGTGAGGTTCTCATCGCGGCCGCGGAGGTCCACCAGCATGAGGTGGTTGTCCGTGCCGCCGGAGCAGAGGCGGTAGCCCCGCTCCGTCAGGGCGCGGGCGAGTGCTTGGGCATTGGCGACGATCTGCTCCGCGTATCGCTTGAACTCCGGCCGAAGCGCCTCGCCGAACCCGACCGCCTTCGCCGCGACCACGTGCATGAGCGGACCGCCCTGGAGGCCCGGGAAGACGGCCTTGTCCACCTTCTTCGCGATGTCCGCGTCGTTGGTCAGGACCAGCCCGCCCCGCGGCCCTCGGAGCGTCTTGTGGGTGGTGGTGGTCACCACGTCGCAGTGAGGAAACGGCGACGGATGCACACCGGCGCAGACGAGGCCCGCGATGTGGGCGATGTCCCCCATCAGCAGCGCTCCGCACTCCCTCGCGATCTCCCCGAGCTTCTCGAAGTCGATGATCCGCGGATACGCGGAGTAGCCGCAGAGGATCATCTTCGGCTTGTGCTTCAGACACACGTCGCGGACCGCGTCGTAGTCGATGCGCTCGAACTGCTCGCTCTGCGGATCGTAGTCGAGCGGATAATGGACGGGCTTGAAGTACTTCCCCGAGAAGTTCAGCTTCATGCCGTGGGAAAGATGGCCGCCGTCCGCGAGCTCCAAGCTCGCGAAAGTATCGCCGGGCGACATGAGGGCCATGAAGACGGCCTCGTTCGCCTGGGCGCCGGCGTGCGGCTGCACGTTCGCATACTCGCAGCCGAACAGCTCCTTGGCCCGCTCTCTCGCGAGGTCCTCCACCTCGTCGTAGTAGCGACAGCCGCCGTAGTAGCGGGCGCCCGGATAACCCTCGGCGTACTTGTTGGTCAGGACGGACCCGACCGTCGCCATCACGGCGGGCGAGGCGTGGTTCTCGCTGGCGATCAGCTCGATGGTGTTCTCCTGCCGCTGTCGCTCGGCGGAGACGATGCGCCAGACGTCGGGATCCTGGGATTGAACGGGGTTGGTCGCCTCGGGAGCGGTCGCTGCTTCGGAAGCCATGGATGATCTCCGCTCGGGAAATAGAGAGGATCGTACCTCCCCCGCCGGTCCAGGCAAAACACGGAGGGAAGGAGGCGTCGGGTCGGTCCACCCGAACGATCCACGACCGGCTTCCGTCGTCAGTTCGAGGGGGACCGACGGCCGGGCGCAGCAGGGCGAAACCGGACGCGGTTCCCGCACGCGCTCTGAGAGAAGAACCCCACGGCGGCGGGTCTGCTCACGCCGTGTCCTTGGGCGAGGCCTCGCTGACGCCGTTGGCGAGGAAGCCGCCGTCCATGGTGAGACACGCTCCGTTGACGAAGCGACCCGCCGGCGACGCGAGGTAGACCACGGCTCCGGCCGTCTCCTCGGGGCTTCCGAACCGCTCCAGCGGCGTGTTCTCGAGGATGCGGCGGCCGCGATCACCGGAGCGAAGGATCTCGCGGTTCTGCTCCGCGGGGATGAAGCCCGGAGCGATCGCGTTGGTTCGTATGCCGCTCGGCCCCCACTCCACCGCGAGCTGACGGGTGAGGGCGAGGAGAGCGGACTTGGAGCAGGCGTACGGCGTCACCTCCGTCAGGGCGACGAAGCTGCTGACGGAGCAGACGTTCACGATGTTGCAGCCCGCGCCGGACGAGGGGCCGCCCTGGTCGAGCATGCGACGGGCCACCGCCTTCGCCGCGTAGAGCGGGCCGAAGAAGTTGGTCTCCATCAGGCCGCGCTCCTCCTCGTCCGTCAGGTCGAGCGTGGGCTTTTTCAGGTTGGTTCCCGCGCAGTTGACGAGGAGGTCGATCCGGCCGAGGCCGTCCGCCGCCTCACCCACGGCCGCGTCAATGGTTCCGCGGTCCGCGACGTCGATGCGTGTGCCGCGGACGCGGTCCGCCTCGCGGCCGTCGGCGAGCTCCGCCTCCGCGTCGCGGGTCTTCTCCTCGCTGCGGGACCCCGTGACCACACGGGCGCCGGCGTCGAGCAGCGCGTGGGCGATCGCCTTTCCGATGCCGCTGGTGCCGCCCGTGACCAGCGCCACCTGTCCCTCCAGCGAAAACCCAAGGCTGCTCATTCGGTCCGCTCCCGAAGGTGAGCCGGGGCCACCCCGGCGAAGCGACCGACGTTAAGACGCCGCGCGGCGACGGGTCAACCAGAGGTAACGGACCCACGGCGACGAGGGACCGCGTCACGTTCCGCAATTGCAAGCGATCGGCCCGTGGTCTACACTCGATGCGTGTCTGCCAAACGGGGCAGCACGAAGACACGCGTGGTTTCGTGGTTTTTGGAGGAGTGTTCCTATGCGACTGCTCTCAAGCTTGCTCGCCGTGACGGTGGCGGGCTTTCTGGTGATCGGTGCCGGGGGGTGTAAGAAGCAGGGCGACGGCGGATCGGCCGGGCCCAGCACGGAGGAAAAGAGTGGCTCGGAGAAGTCCGGTGAGATGAAGCCCGACCAGAAGAAGGCCGACCAGAAGAAGACGGGTGAGAAGAAGTCGGGCGAGCAAGAGGGCTCCGGCGAGAAGCAAAAGAAGTCCGGCGCCCAGAGCAAGGAGGGCGGCTCCAGCGGCGGCGAGAAGAAGACCTCCGGCGACAGCGGGAGCAACTAAGCGGCCACGCCGCCTTGTCGCGTCGAGACACGCACGGGCCCGCCCGAGGCACGACCGGAGGACGAGCGTCTTCCCGCCGATCGCCTTGAGCGGGCCCGTTTTAGCGGAGCCCGGCGAGGGAGCCATGTCGGTCAGCCTCTTCGTAACCTGTCTCACCGACACTTACTATCCGCGGGTGGGTCAGGCGGTGGTGGCGGTCCTCGAGCACCTCGGATACGCCGTGGACTTCCCCGAGGCCCAAACCTGCTGCGGCCAGCCGATGTTCAACACGGGAGACCACACGGACGCGACGGCGCTCGCGGAGCGCCTCGTGGACGTTTTCTCCGGCGCGGAGCAGGTGGTGACGCCGAGCGGCTCCTGCTGCGCCATGGTGCGCGAGCACTATCCCGAGCTCCTCGAGGCGGTCCTCCCGCGGGAACGGTGGGAGCCCTTCGTCGGGCGGACGTTCGAGTTCACGGAGTTTCTGCTGAACGTGGCCGGGGTGGACCTTCGCGCCCTCGGCTGCCGGTGGCCGCCGGGCGGCGGCACGGTGCGGACCACGTATCACTACTCCTGCCATCTCCGTGGGCTGGGGATGAAGGAGGAGGCCGTGGAGCTGCTCAAGCAGATCGAAGGCATCGAGTACGCGCCCGCCGAGAAGCTGGATCAGTGCTGCGGGTTCGGCGGCACGTTCGCCGTGAAGTATCCGGAGATCTCCGGCGCCATGGTGCGGGACAAGGTGGACTGTCTCCAACGGACGGGCGCCGAGGTGCTCGTCTGCAACGACGGCGGTTGTGCGCTGAATCTCCAGGGCGCTTGCCACCGGATGAGCGCCGGGCTCGCCTTCAAGCACATCGCCGAGATCATCGCGGAGGGCCTGGGCCTCCTTCCCGTCGACCCACCCGACATCGGAAAGGGACGCGCGGCATGAGCGACGGCGCGGCCACGGAACAGCCGGTCCCGCTCTCACGCGAGGGCGAGTCCATTCTCTTTCCCGAGCTGCCGTTCGACATGCACCCGCGGGCGGAGCGGGCCATCGCCGACGAGAAGGTCCAGCACTTCGTCAACGCGGCCACGACCAAGAAGGACGGCCAGCGCCAGGCGGTGACCCGTGCGGTCTTCGGCGAGAAGCACGACCGCCTCCGCACGCTCGCCGGCGAGATCAAGCAGCACACGCTCGACCATCTCGACACGTATCTCGAGCAGTTCACCGACCGGGCGACGGAGGCGGGCGCCCACGTCCACTTCGCGACCGACGCGACGGAGGCCAACGACCTCGTCGTCGGGATCGCCCGGCGGGAGGGCTGCCGAACCTGCGTGAAGTCCAAGAGCATGGTCACGGAGGAGACCCACCTCGTCCCCGAGCTGGAACGGGCGGGCGTCCGCACGCTGGAGACGGACCTCGGCGAGTACATCCTCCAGCTCGACCACGACGCGCCGAGCCACATCGTGACCCCGATGATCCACAAGGACCGGGCCGCGGTGGCGTCCGCCTTCCAGCGGGAGCTCGGCGTCGCGTATACGGAGGACCCGGAGACGCTGACCGCGACGGCCCGCGAGCACCTCCGCCGCCAGTATCGGGAGGCGGACCTCGGCATCAGCGGCGCCAACTTTCTGGTGGCCGAGAGCGGCTCCGTGGTGACGTGCACCAACGAGGGCAACGCCCGCTTCTGCACGACGGCGCCGCGGGTCCACGTCGCCGTGGTGGGCATCGAGAAGCTCGTGCCGACCCACGACCACCTGACGGTGCTCCTCAAGCTGCTCGCGAGACACTCCACGGCCCAGCCGCTGACCGTCTACACCCACATGCTCACGGGCCCCCGTCGCCCCGAGGAGAGCGACGGGCCGGAGCAGATGCACATCGTCTTCGTGGACAACGGCCGCAGCCGCATCCTCGCGGACACGGAGTATCGCGAGGCGCTGCGGTGCATCCGGTGCGGAGCGTGTCTCAACGCTTGTCCCGTCTTCCGAAAGGTCTCCGGCCACGGCTACGGTGCGGTCTACAGCGGCCCCATCGGCGCCGTCATCACGCCGCTGCTCCACGGTCTGCGGAACTACCGCGACCTGCCCAACGCGTGCAGCCTCAACGAGGCGTGCGCCGAGGCCTGTCCCGTGAAGATCGACCTGCCTGGTCTCCTGATCAAGCTCCGCCGCGACATGGTCGGGGGCAAGATCGAGCGGCTTCGTGACCGCCTCGCCGTCCGCTTCTTCGCGGCGGGCATGAAGAAGCTGTGGCGCTACCGCCTCGGCGGGTGGGTGCAGCGGACGGTGCTCCGGTGGTTCGGGCGGAAGGACGGCTTCGTGCATCGGGGCCTGGGTCCGCTCCGGCCGTGGACGGCGGAGCGGGACCTGCCGGCGCCCGCCGCGAAGAGCTTCCGGGCGTGGTGGAAGGAGAGCCGAGCCGGCGAGGCGCGGCAGCGGAGCGGGACGTAGCGAAGAAGGGCCTCGATGACGACGCGGGATCACTTCATCGACCAGATGCGGCGGGCCCTCGGCCGTGAGCGCTCCGCCGAGACGCCCCCGCCCCCCGAGGTGGAGGACACGCTGGTTCGGCTCGCGGAAGGAGGAGACGGCCTGCTCGACCTGTTCGAGCAGCGGGCGACCGAGGTGGGGATGGAGGTGCGCCGCAGCCGAGACGACGGGGTCGCCCACGCTGTCTGCGAGTGGCTCGACGATCTGAGTGCCCGCCGGGTGTGCGTGGCCGCCGGCGACGCGAACGACGCCCTCGAACGCGCTCTGGACGGCGCGGGCATCGAGCGGCTGTCGTGGGAGGGTGACCCGTCCATGGCCTCGCACTACGCGGCGGACGCCGGCGTGACGGACGTGCGAGCGGCGCTCGCCGAGACCGGCACGCTCATCTGTGACAGCGGTCCGTCCCAGGGACGAGGCCATTCGCTGGTGCCGCCCGTCCACGTCGCCATCGTCCGGGCCGCGGACGTGGTGCCCGACATGCTCGATTTCATGCGGACTCAGCAGGGGCGTCCGCCCGGCGACCTCCCGAGCGGCCGGGCGCTGATCACGGGCCCCTCCAAGACCGCCGACATCGAGGGGGTGATGGTCACGGGAGTGCACGGGCCGGGGAAGGTGGGCATTCTCCTCGTCGAGCCGTCCGATGGATGAGGAGCGTCTCGACGCACACCTTCGGCTCTCGCTGGTCGCGGGCCTCGGCCCCGTGCTCGTCCGCCGCCTGATCGACGCGCTCGGCAGTGCCGAGGCGGTCTCTGCCGCGACGCCGGCGGAGCTTCAGCGGGTGGAGGGCGTCGGCCGACAGCTCGCCCAGCGCATCCGTCGCGGCCTGGACGAGGCCGACCCGCAGGCGGAGCGGAGCCTGATGGACCGCCACGGCGTGCGGGCGGTGGGCATCGACGACCCCGAGTACCCGCCGCTTCTCCGCCACATCCACGATCCTCCGTTTCTCCTCTACGTCCGCGGCGCCTTCCGTCGCGAGGACGCGCTGGCGTTGGCGATCGTGGGCACGCGCCGGTCCACGGCGTATGGCCGGGAGCAGGCGGACCGGATGGCGGCGCTGTGCGCTCAGCAGGGGCTGACCATCGTCAGCGGCGGCGCCCGCGGCATCGACTCCGCGGCCCATCGGGCGGCGCTTCGCGTAAGGGGGCGGACGGTCGCCGTCCTCGGCTGCGGCCTCTCCCAGTGCTACCCCGCGGAGAACGCGGACTTGTTCGCCCAGATCGCGGACGGGCCGGAGCCCGTGGGTGCCGTGGTCAGCGAGCTGCCCATGACCACCCCGCCCACCTCGGAGAACTTCCCCCGGCGGAACCGGATCATCTCGGCCCTTACCCTCGGCGTCCTGGTGGTGGAGGCCACCGCGAAGAGCGGCGCCCTGATCACGGCGCGGCTCGCCGTCGAGGAGCACAACCGCGAGGTGATGGCGCTGCCGGGCCGGGTCGACTCGCCCGCCTCCGCGGGATGTCACCGGCTGCTTCAGGAGGGGGCGGCCCACCTCGTGACCAATCCCGCCGACGTCTTCGACGCGCTCGGCGAGGTGGGAACCACGCTCCGTGCGGTGAACGACGAGAGCGGTGCGGAGGAGCCGTCCGGCGAGGAGGAAGCAGAGCAAACCGACTGGGTGGAAGCGAGCCTGACCGAGAACCAGCGGGCCATCCTCTCGGCCATCACGGACGAGCCCGTCTCCATCGACGGGGTCTGCCGGCAGACGGGCCTCGCGATGGCGGTCCTCCAAGCGGAGGTCACGCAGCTCCAGCTCCGCGGCCTCGTCGAGCGGGTCGCGGGCAATCAGCTCCGACGACGCTGAGCCTTAGAGCGTGTGTGAGAAGCGATTCGTCGGCCCGAGCCGTCGCGAGGTCGCGGCTGGCAAGGAGGCCGAAGCAGGCGATGCCGGCCTGTGTCCCGTCGGGACAGGCCGACGCCGATCCCCGCCGCAGCAGCAGGGGAAGCCAGAGGCGATTCTCCCACGCGTTCTTAGCCGTTCACCGCTTGGCTCGGCCGCGGGGAGCGTCGGGGGCGGCTCCTCCGGCTCGCCGACTCGGCCCACCAGGCGCTGATCCGCTTCTTCCACCGCCAGAGGGTCTTGCCGCGCCGGCCGACGAGGCGGGGCGCCCAGAGGTGTACAGCCGCTTGCCCCCGTCGGGCCAGGCGACGCGCCCAGAGAAACTCGGTCGCGAGCATCCCCACGCCGACGATGATCATGATCGCCCCGGTGGGGCCGATGATGAACGGGCCGGTGATCAGACCCGTCACCGCAATAACGGTCCCCAGCACGCCGACGACGAGCTTTCGCACCAGACCCAGCACGGCGCGGACGCTCAAGCCGCGAAGGGGCTGGCCGGCCCGCCGAAGGCGGGAGAAGACGGCCCACGTCTGTCCGTTCTTGTTGGTCATCTCCGATGGTCCGCAGCGCTGTCGGGTCAGGGTAGCGCGATCGCTCCCCGTGTGGCATCCGGCCTAAGGAGGCGGAAATGAATAAGTTGAGCCTATTCATCGGTGCCAAGGCGGAAGTCGGCTTCCGCCTTGG
>CAZQQP010000066.1:0-18337 GCA_964595475.1 uncultured Planctomycetaceae bacterium
TTCCGCCTTGGCACCGATGAATAGGCTCAACTTATTCTTTTCCGCCTCCTTAACAACGAGAAACTAGCAACTAGAAACTCGACAGCTCCACGACATCCGGCGGGGCGTCGAGGCCGCGCTCCACCACCGTGGACGCGAGCGGAAACCACCGCTCCACGCGGTCGAGGACACCGCTGTCCGTGGTCGACACCACGGCGTCGGTCGCCGCGAGGATGGGGTCGGGGTCGGCGACGAGCTCGATCTCCCACGCCCATCCGTGGGCCTCCGCGGCCTCCGCGAGCAGCGTTTTCAGCCGGCCGCTGTTGGAGACGGGTCGGTCCAGTTGCCACTTGCAGGGGGCGGGGCCGAGCCGGGCGAGCACCGCGCCGATGCGGTCGATCGCGGGACGCGTCTCCTCCACGCGACGGTAGCTGCCGTGCATGCTCGCCATGTCCCGGAGACACCCGTCGCGGCCGCGGAGGAGGACGCTCCCCGCGAGCGCCGTCTCCACCGTGGTCAGGAGGTTGAAGCCGTCGATCAGCAGCGAGCGGTTCCGCAACGCCGCCGCATCCACTCGGCGGGAGAGACGGCGGTGCATGGCCTGGTCCGAGCAGGCACAACGCATCACCGCGGTGCGCTGGCGGGCCGTGAGCTGATAGCGATCGCCGACGAGCTTGAGGGCGGAGTCCGCGGCGTAGCCGCGGGTGAGAAGCCAGGAGAGATCCACCACGGCCTCGCGTAGCGCCGCCCGCGCCGACGGGGCGAAGAGGCGACGGTCCTCCGGGTGGGCGCCGCGGTGAGAGCGGGCGTCGGGCATGTCCCATGGTAGGTACGCTTCCGCCTTGGTAAGGAGGCGGAAAAGAAAAAGTTGAGCCTATACGCCAAAGCAAGGAGCGGGAAGCCTCCTTGCTTTGGCGTGGGCCTCGAACCATTTGCGGTGCCCCACCGGCCACAGCTCCCGGCATTTGCGGACGTTGCGCTTGCTCGATCATCGGCTTCGCCGTCTCATCGGTGCCAAGGCGGAAGCCGACTTCCGCCTTGGCACCGATGAATAGGCTCGACTTATTCTTTTCCGCCTACTTAGCGGCGGGCCGCCGGACACCGCGGCGACCGCCTCACTCGACCTCGCGGAAGACGGCCATGGAGCTGGTCAACCCGTGGAGGAAGTTCCGCCCGCCGACGGGGCCGATCTCCCCGGCCGCGAAGAAGCCCGCGTGCGGAACCGGGCCGACCCGCTCGCGGATCATCCGCGGCTCCATGTGCGGCTCGCCGAAGAGACGCACACCCCGCCCGTCGCACGTCGCCGTGAAGACGGCGGCGGGCGGACCGTGGAGGGTCTGATTGTCGAGGAGGAGGCGGAGGTCCTCCTCGGCGGTGCGGCGGTCGCGAATGTGGAATTGCACCGTCTGCCCCACGCGGATGGCGTCGTGGACCGCGATGGACCCCGAGTCCGCGTCCGTGCCCAGGATGTTCCGGACGAGGAAGTCGCCGCGGCCGAACCGCTCCTTGTACTCGCTGGTGACCCGCCCGAGGAGGGGCTGTCGCTCGAAGGACGCCCGGTCCCGCTCGTCGAGGCGGTCGAGGGTCTCCCGGACGACCTCCGTGACGGGACGGCGGCCGAGCTCCTGGATGAGGTGGTGACGTCCCCGCGTCACCAGGTGGGCGTCGCCGATCGGCTTGCACCCCTGGCTCACCGCGCAGTCCACGCGGGCCGGGCCGCTGATCGCCAGGCCGACGGCGCCCGTCTCCAGGACCTCGCCGTCGAGGACGAGACGGTTTTCCGTGGGGCGGTCCGCACCGCTCACCATGCCCCCCACCACGGGCACGCCGGGGAGGGCGTCGTTGATGGCGGGAAGAAGGCGGACCATGGGAGCGCTGAAGGGGTCGGCGAGGAGGAGGAGAAGCCGGACGTCCTCGCGGTCCGGGTCGCCGAGGAGGGAGCCGCGGAGGGCCGCTGCGTCCGTGCCCACCGCGGGCCAGCCGAGACGGTCGTAGCTGAACGGGTCCAACCGGACGCCGGGCAGGCGGCCCGCGAGCGCCGTGACCGCGGGGGTGCCCTCCACCTCCTTCCCGTCGCCGAGGACGCCCGTCGTCACGGAGCCGAGCAGCGCCCGCGGGGTGAGGCGGCGACGGAGCGTGGCGATCACCCGGTCCAGCTCGCGGTGGAATGCGGGCGTGACGAACGCCACGAGGAGGTCCACCGGCTCCGGCCCGAGCGTCTCCCGAAGGATCCCACAGACCGCATCCGTCGCCGCGGAGGCGGTCGGCCGCTCACTGATGGCGGAGGCGAACCTCGGCCTCGACATCGGCGCCTCCGGTCCCCCAAACGTGGCGTGGCCCGTCACCCCGCGGTCGCGACGGCGCAGTAAAAAAGCCCGCCGGAGCGGGCTTGGATGAGCGGGTGATGGGACTCGAACCCACGACAACCACGTTGGCAACGTGGTGCTCTACCAGCTGAGCTACACCCGCGTGTCGCTCCATATTGTAAGGGAGCAGCCCTCGGAAGCAAGGCCCACGCCCTACTTCATCCGACCCGCGAGCGCACTGGCAGACATGCTGCCAGGGCCACCCGTCCGTCAATTCAATGAGGCTTCGGAAGCCATGGGCATTGCTTGGGTGGCCCGGGGACGGCCGTCCGCGGCCTTGCCCGTGAGCTCCTTGCGCCATTGCGTGAGGCGAGGTCCGTGGCTTGCCGCACGCTCGGCGTTCGATTGCTCGAAAGCCGTCATGCCGGGACACGCGCACGTCCCGGTGATGCCTGATCACGCTGATGAGACAGAGCCCGACGCTGGGCCGACAGGCGCCATCGGCGCGCGATGCCCGCTTCGAGACGACCCGCGCAGCACGGACAAGGCCGCGGACGCCCTTGTCTGTGCCACCCAAGACGGTGCCACGCTCGCGAGCGCTTCACTCGGTTCACGGGGTTGCTTGAGACCCCGTGGGCACACGGTCGCGACCGGCGGCAAGCCTCCCACAGGCGCGTGCTCCGCCTGTTGAAGCGTCGACGAGGGAGGGGTAGCGTCCGTGCCTTTTTCGGAGGTGCCCATGGACCTCTACCCGCTGACGTTCGAGCCCATCTACAAGCCGAAGGTGTGGGGCGGCCGTCGGCTGGAGAAGCTCGGCCGGCAGCTTCCTTCCGACGAGGCGATCGGCGAGGCGTGGGAGATCGCGGACCTCAGCGTCGCGGCGGCCGGCGAAGCGGCGCGGTCCGTGGTTCGCAACGGTCCGCACGCCGGCGCGACCCTCCACGACCTGATGCAGCGCTTCGGGAGGGAGCTGATGGGGAGCGTCCGCCCCACCGACACGGGCGACTTTCCGCTTCTCGTGAAGTACCTCGACGCCCGGGAGAACCTCTCCGTCCAGGTCCACCCCAACGCGGCCTACGCGAGGGAGCACGCCGACGCCCACATGAAGTCGGAGGCCTGGTACGTCGTCGACGCCGAGCCGGACGCGGTGATCTACAAGGGCTTCGCGGAGCCCGTCCGACCGGAGCGGGTGCGGGAGGCCATCCGGAACAACTGGGTGGAGTCGCTGCTCCGGCCCATCCCCGTCCGCCCGGGCGACTGCCACTACCTGCCGAGCGGCACCTGTCACGCCCTCGGCGCCGGCGTGATGGTCGCCGAGGTCCAGACGCCGTCGGATACCACGTTTCGCGTCTACGACTGGGGACGGACCGGTCGAAGCCTCCACATCGAGGAGGCGCTCGCTTGCATGGACTTCGGCCCGGCGGAGACGGACGGCAACGAGCAGCGGAGCCACGTCGACCGCGGTGCGGTCCAGGTCGAGCGTCTAGTCCAATGCGAGCACTTCCGCGTCGAGAGGATCCGGATGGCGGCGGGCCACGACCAGAAGCTGCCTTACGCCGAGCCCGTCGTCTGGATGATCCTGGAGGGTTCGGGCGGCCTTCGCCCTCCCGGTGACCTGGTCGACCCCACCCGGTTCGCTCCGGGCGATACGCTCCTCCTCCCCGCCTCGTTGGAGGGCACGCGAGCCCAACTCGACGAGGATACCACCCTCCTGGAGATCACCTTTCCCGTCTGACGGACCCGCGAACGATCGGACAGTTCGACCGTCGGTCAATCGGGGGGTCCGACGGTCGGACCGTCGGCGGGTCCGCGACGGGTGGACGACGCCTCGCCGTCGACGGGCGCTACCCGTCGCCGCGGGCGAGGGACGCGATGCGCTGCTCGTCGAGCTGGTCGGGGCGGATGTGGGACATGGCCGCGGAGAGGCGTGTGGCGCCTTCGCCGTCGGTGAAGATGAACTCGCCGGTTCGCTGCCGGGGCAGCCGCGTGGGGTCCGCCCCGCCGGGCTCGAGGAGCGGACGGACCTTCTCGATCGCTCGGTTCTGGGTGATCCGGCCGACGAGCCACGTGGCGATCTGGTCCGCACATCGATAGTCGAAGTCGCCCGGATTTTGCGTGGCGAGGAGGACGCCCAGCCCCGCGGAGCGGGCCCGCCGGAGGAGGTTCTCCATGGGGGCCTTGGTCGGCGGCTTCGACGCGGCCGGGAGGTAGAGGTCCGCCTCGTCGAAGAGGACGACCGCTTGGAGATCCCGCGACGGATGGGCGCTCGCGTAGCGGCCGAGGTGGGTGAGGAGCTGGCTCACCCAGAACAGAAGGCTCTCCTGATCGCCGAGGAACTTCGTGCTGATGACCGTCAGCGGCGTCCGGCCGTCGGCCGACGGTCGAAGCATGGCGCCGACGTCCAGAGCCTCCCCTTCGCCCGAGATGAGGCGCGAGCGGTTGATGCGGAGCGTCTCCAGCTCCTCCGTCAGCCTCTTGAAGTACTTCTCGTCGAGGCGGCCCACCTCGCTGAGCAGCGACGGGTCGCGGTCGCCCACCATCTGGACCAGCGTCTCCAGGTCGACCGAGGCGTTCGGGTGGGTCGCGAGGAGGCTGATCGCCTTCTTGAGGATGGCGACGAACTGGTCGTGCATGCCTCGGCCCGGCTTCTGCGAGGTCATCGCCGTCAGCGAGGCGGCGGCGTACTGGGCCGTCGCGTCGCGGTCCGCGGGGGACAGCGACGCGAGAGCGGAGGGGAGCAGCGAAATGGACAGCGGCCGGCCGCTGGGCTCCGCGGGGGTGTAGAGGTGGACCGCTACGGAGCGGCGGAGCGTCTCGAGCTCTGCCGACGCGTGGGCCGAGGCGTTGCCCCCTACCTGCGGGGCCTCGCCCCCTACCTGCGGGGCCTCGCCCCCTACCTGCGAGGCCTCGCCCCATACCTGCGGGGCCTCGCCCCATGCCTCGGGGGCCGCGGCGGAGGCGAGGTCCCCCTTTCGGTCGACCAGGATGGCGGGCACGCCGCGGAGGAGGAGCTGCTCCACCACACGGAGGGCGAGGACCGTCTTGCCGCTGCCCGTCTGGCCGAGAATGCCCGCGTGGCGGGCGAAGGTCGGGCAGGCGAGCGCCGCCGGACGGTGAGCCACCCCGATCTCCGTGCCGAGGCACACCGACTCCGCCGGCGTCGGCCGGGACGCGGGCGACGCCGGCCGACCGGTGTGGCTCGGCGGCGGGGTCTCCGCCCGTTCGGTCGACGGGGACGCCTCCGTGGAGCCCGGGTCGGCGGCGGGCGTGTCCGGCTCCACCGGCGTGAGGCGGTCTACGTCGAGGATCGACCGGATGGAGGGCAGCGCGGTCAGCGGCCGCTCCTCTCGCTGCCAGCGGGCGAGCCGCTCTTCCCCGATCGCGCTTCCGTGCTGCTGTCGAAACGCGCGGAGGGCCTGCATGTTGTGCCAGTCCGCCGGGGCGATCCCCACCTTCCGCCCGCCGCGGCGGACGAGGTTGCCCAGTTGGGTCTTGATCCGGCTGCGGGGACTCTTCGGCTCCGGAAAGTCGCCCGACCGGGCGGCGATGGGGACACGTCCCTCCTCCGTGGCTCGCGACTGCAGCGCGTCCACCTGGCCGCCGAGGCCGCCGCCCTGTAAGCCGTTGTTGCAAAGGCCGACGAGCAGCGACGCCTCGCTGTGGTCCGCCGCGTCGACGTCGGCGCGGACCGTGGTCAGCCGGCCGTCCACCGAGACGGCCCGAAGACGATGGCCCGTGGCCAGCTCCGCCGCCGACGCCTCCACCGCCCACGCGAGGAGCTCCGCCTGCGCCGCGTCCGTGTCGGGCGGGTCGGGGGAGAAGACGTTACGAAAGTCGTTCCACGCCCGCTCCACCTCCTGCAAATCCGACTGCGGCGTGGGCGGCGTGGCGCCGCCGGACGAGTCGGCACCCTGCGGCCACGGATGCACCCACCCCTCCCGGATGCACGCCTGTCGATAGCGGCGGCAGTGCTCGAGGACCTCCCGCGTGGACATGCCCGCGAGCTGACGAGGGGCGTGCTCGGGGAAGGGATAGAGGGCGTACGCCTCGTCCGGCGACACGTCGTGGGCGTCGTAGAGATACGCCAACCGTCGCTGGATCAGCGCCCGGATCTCCGCCTCGGACCGATTGACGTCGAGGCGGACCGGCGGCGGGTCCTCCTCCACGCGGTCGAGGAGCGGCTTGGTCAGGTGCGGGCGCAACACACCGTAGAGGTTCTCCAGACAAGCGATGAGGACCACGGCGTGATGGACGCGCTCCTGGATGCTCCGGACCGCCTGCATGGCGGCGCGGAAGCGGGCGGGGCCGAGCTCCTCCGAGTACATGTCCTCGAGCTGGTCCAACGCGACGACCAAGGGCACCGAGTCGACCGCGGCCATGAGGTTGGCGAGCTCGGCGAGCACCGTGACCGGGTCCTCCTGGTCGATCGGCGCGATGCCGCCGAGGTGGCGGCGGTCGCGGTCGGAGAGCGGCACGCCCCGGAGATAACGGAAGACACGCGTGGTGGTCGGCGGGTCGCGACGCTGGAGGTAGAGCAGCGCCGTGAGGACATCGAGGTGGCCCACGCCGGGGAAGCGGCCCGTGGCGAGCAGACGGTCACCGATCCCGTGGACCAGGTCGCCCAGCGCCTCCTCGTCGAGGTCGCCCTCCCGAAGGGCCTCCCGCCGCTCGGCCGGGACGGCCGTGTCCTCCGCCAGGCGGTCGCTGAGACGCTCGAGGGCGGTGTGGCTCTCCAGCTGGTCGTGGTACGGCTCGTTCAGCGAGTCCACCACGTTTCGGACGATGTACCAGCCGTAGTTCGGCACCTCCGTCGTAAGCTGCATGTAGGCGACGTAGGCCCGTTGCTCGGCGTGGGAGCGGTTCCGCAGCGCCCGGATGAGGTGGGTCTTCCCCGCTCCCGCCTCGCCCTTGAGCAGGAGGACGCGACCGACGCCGCCGTCCTGCTGAGCGAGGCGGCGGAGAAGGCGGTCGTAGGCGTCGCGGGCTTCCTGGTGGATCTCCTCCACGTCGAAGGGGTCTTCCTTCCAGACCTGGTTGGCGTGGACCACGGGGTGGAAGACAACCACCTCGTCGCAGCAGAAGACCTCGTCGTGGACGTCGACCGGCTCCGCCATGGCCGCTCCTCACAACCGAATGAAATGGTACTCCGAGCCCATGTAGGTCGTGGTGGACTCGGCGACGTCCGTCGGGTCGAAGGCCTCCACCAGGTCCGCCCGGCTCAGGCTGAGGTGGCCGCGGTTGTTGGCCCGCGCCAAACGCTCCTTGAAGGTCGCCTCGGTGAGGCCGCCGTCCTCGCCGCGGCTCCGCAGCTCACGCCAGACGTGGGAGATGAACACCTTGTCGGGCCCGTGGGGCTTGCCCGTCGGACAGCCGTGGGCGGCGGCGAGGACGCGGGACGCGAAGGCCGTAAGCGCCTCGTCCGTCGGCTCCGCGGCGGAGGGTGCCGATTCAGGTGCCGGCGGCTGAGGAGGCCCGGGCTCGGAAGCGGACCGAGCATCGTCCGCCGAGAAAGCGCCCGCCGACAGCCACCGGCGGAGGATCGCGGGCTTCAGCGACTGAGGACGGGCGGCAGCGACGGCGCGGGTCGCGAGCTGGGTGAGGAGCTTCCGCGTCTCCAGGCGGGTGTCGGCCACGCCGAGGAGGCGGGCGAGGAGGAGGCGAGCCTGGCCGTCGCGGAAGGCGGGGCGCGGTCGGTTCGCGGTCGGGTCGAGGCCTAGGAGGTTCTCGAACTCCCGCCAGGCGAGCGCGTCGCGGGCGGCGGCGAAGGTATGCGTCGTGAGCCCGAGGCCGTGCACGCGGTCGAGGACGGCCACCTGGACCGCCTCGCTGAAGCGACTCCTCGCCCGCGCGGTCGTCGGCGCTGGAAGGCACAGGGCGTGGGCGAGCAGGTAATAGCCCTGCATCCGCTTCCACTGGGCCGCGTCGTCGGGAAGGGTCTGGAAGCCGAGGGTCCGCCGGAGGCGATCGCGCCCCGCGTCGGTCGTCGCGTAGCGTGCGGTCCGGCGCTGAACGACCTCCGTCGCGAGGCCCTCCTCCACGAGCGTGCGAAGGCCGTCGCGGACCGTCTGCTCCCATTTCGCGAAGCCGGCGAGGGGAGGCCGCAGGGAGACGCGGAGCGCGCTGAGTGTCATGGTCTCGGCACAGTGGAGGCGGGCGAGAAGCAGCGTCCGCAGGCGGGATGCGTCGACCGATTCATCCATGGGAGCGGCCCTCGCCGGTGGAGCGGAGCGTGACGGCCTCGACGATGGTAGCGAGCACATCGTCCGTCCGCCCGACCACGTCCTCGGCGCAGAAGCGGAGCACCCAGAGTCCCCGCTTCTGCAGCTCGTAGTCCTTCCGTCGGTCGCGGCGGTACGCGGAGCAGTCCTGGAAATGGTGGGGACCGTCCACCTCCACCGCCACGCCGTCGGCGGTGGAGAGCATGTCCACCTCCGCCGGTCGCTTGCCGAACTGAAAGCCGCCCGGCGCGTTGAGGGCGAACCTCCCCGCGGTCGCCGGCACGCGCTCGAGCAGCTCGAAAAGGAACCGCTCCGTGGCGCTCCGTGCCGGGTCCGCCGTCGCAGCGTCCGCCGATTCCGCCTCGACCTCGCCGACGGCTCGCTCAAGCACGGCAACGTGGCCCCCCGCCCCCACCGCCCGGACCCGCTCCACAGCGGCGGGGTATCGCCCGCCGAGACGGTCGAGACGCTCCTCCTCCCACCGTCCTGAAGGGGCGGTCGCCCGCGGCGGCTCCACCGCCACGTGGCCCTCGCGGAGGACCGCCCTCGCGTGGGTCTCCCGTCCGTCGCGCTGATAGCGCCGCCAGATCTCGGGGCTGACGGCCAACGCGACGGGAAGAGCGGGCACCGCCTCCGCGAGCTCGGCGAGGACGGGTGCCGCGTCGCGGAGCCACGGAAGCGGATCGTCACCGGCCGGAGCCGCGAGGAGGGCGGGCACCTCCGACGAGCCGACCAGCGGGACCAGCGCCGCCGCGAGCCACCAGGGGCGCGAACTGCCGGAAAGCGAGCGAAGGTGGGCCGCGACCCGACGAGCGTTTGCCGGCGGGGTGACCGGCCCGGCCGCGAGCAGCGCGTCGGCGACCTCGCGGACGTCGCCCGGCGATCCGCGGTCGAGCGGGGCGGCCCGCTGGTCCGCGGTCGGCACCCAGCGAGACGGGTCCACGCCGAGCGATTCCGCGGCGCGGCGGGGCAGGTCGACGCGAGCGGCGAGAGCGTCCACCCAGGTACCGAGGACGGCCTCGCGAGCGGTTCCCGTGCACTCCGCCAGGCCCCGGCCACTCGCCGCGGCCCACGTCCGCCAGGGCTCCGCCGCGACGGGCGGCGGGCCGGCGAGGACCGTCACACAAGGCACGCCACGCTCCCGGCGACGCTGCTGTCCGGCAAGCTCACGGAGCGGCCCGGTCATGCCACCTCCGGCCACGGCCGCGACGGACCGCATAGCCGCCTTTCCGGCTGTCTCCGCTCAAGCTTCGGTCCTTCGACGGAGATTCGAATCGCTCGTGCGGCAAGGTCCGCACCACAGCCGAATCCCCCGCGCATTGCACCGATCCGGCATATCGCCCCGCCCCCTCGTCTGGCATCGAACCGCCGATGGTCCACGGCGCCTGCTCCGATGCGCTGGGGTTCATTTCGCGGAGATCCGCTGATCCGCGCGAATCCGCGTCATCCGTGGCCCGCGATCTGATAAACGGGCTGGCCCCTACGGCGGTCGACCGCCGTCCACCAGCGTCGCCGCGGCGTCGACGATCGGCTCCGGCTCGCTCATCCGCCCGGCGCCCGCGGTCCGACACGCTTGCCAGCCGGACGCCGGCCCGACACAGCGGTAGCCGAGGAGGCGCTGGAGCTTCTGGAGGTTCTCCTGGGTGATCGGGTGGGCCCACATCTCCGCGTTCATCGAAGGCGCGAGGAGGACGGGTGTCTCCTGCGGCAAGGCGGTCGCGACCAGCGTGACCACGTCGTCGCAGAGGCCGGCGGCGAGCTTGGCGAGCGTGTGGGCGGTCGCCGGCGAGATGATGAGCAGCTCGCAGGCGCGGGCGAGCGCCACGTGCTGGGCGTCGTGGGCCTCGGTCGGCTGCCAGAGAGAGGTGTAGACGGGACGGCCGGAGAGGCTCTCGAAGGTGAGCGGGGTGACGAAGCGGGTGGCGGCGTCTGTCATGAGCACCGTGACGTCCGCCCCGCCCTGGGCGAGGCGGCTGACGAGCGCCGCGGCCTTGTAGCAGGCGATGCCGCCGGTGACGCCCACCACGACGCGACGGGCCGACAAGCGGGCCGCCGGAGCGGACACATCCGCTGGCCCGAAGGACCCATGTGGCTCGGAGGCTTCGGACATGGCGAGCCCGAGGGAGGCGTGGGCAGGGCGAAGCGACGGAGGCTCCGGGAAGCGCCTACGGCTCCTCGGTGAGCTGGGGCATGGGTGCGTCCGTCCGCTCGAGCTCGATGGTGATCTTGTCCTCGAGCAGCTCCTGCATGGCCACCTCCAGGTCGCTGCGGCCGTTCCGCTCGACCAGCGGGCGGGCGCCGTTGAGAAGCTCCCGCCAGCGGTGCTGAAGCAGCGCGGTGAGCTTGAACCGACCCCCGACCTTCTCCACGATCGCTTCGTCCTTGATCGCTTCGATCATGCGGTGTGGCTCCGAAACGAATCCGAGCGACTTTCGCGACGCGAAGCTCGATTGTAGCGGCGACGCCGAGGGAGGCCACCGCCTTCCGCCACGCGAGCCGCAATCGTCGCCGAACGCGCCGTGCGGTCGGCGGGATCTCCACGTGGCCGGTGGGCTTGGCCCGACGAGGAAAACACCCGACACGTGCCGGCCACCCGAACCCTGGCGGCTTCGGCGACCGGACCGCTCCCCGTGCACCGGTCGGGGAGCGCTCGGCACCACGGCGGCCACCGAGCCGGCTGTCCACGACCCCGGCGGTCGCTTCACGACCGGCAGGAGACGCTCTTCTTCGTGGCTCCCCGCTCGACGCGTCAGCTCACGGCGTGGCGCGCCACTCAACGTCGTGAACCAATTCCGTGGTGTCGGCCCTGTCTTTGCTTGGGTGGCAGGAGACAACGCTTCGCGAGGCCACAACGCGGTTCACGGCGTGGCGTGCGACCCACGCGGGCGATCCGCCGCGAGCATGCGCAGTAATTGAGCGCTGGCTTGGCTGTGCTGCCCAGATACGATGCGGGTATGGACCGCACTGAGCAGGAATTGGCCGTTCTGGAGCAGATCAGTCAGATTCTCGGCAGCAGCCTCGAGCTCGAGGAGCTGTTCGGGGAGGTCATGGATGTCGTCGCCGAGCGGCTCGGCATGCGGCGGGCGGCGCTGATCCTCAAGGACGAGTCCACCGGCGGCCTACGGATGGTGGCGGCGATCGGGCTGACGCCCGAGGAGCAGGCGCGGGGGCAGTACGCGATCGGCGAAGGGATCACGGGCCGCGTGGTCGCGACCGGCGAGAGCCGGGTGATCGAGGACGTCTCCCGCGACCCCGACTTCCTCGACCGGACGGGCGTCGCGGGCAGCCTCGGCGAGGAGCACGGGAGCAGCTTCATCTGCGTGCCCGTCAAGATGCAACGCTCCGTGGTCGGGGTGATCAGCGTCTTCAAGCCCTTCGAGGACCGGGAGACCCTCCACGCGGACGCGAGGCTCCTGTCCATCATCTCCGCGAGCCTCGCCCAGGCCATCCACATCAACCAGCTCGTCAAGCGGGAGAAGGACCAACTGCTCGCGGAGAACCAGCGGCTGCGGGACGACCTCCGGACCAAGTACACCTTCAGCAACATCATCGGCCACAGCCCCGCCATGATGGACGTGCTCGCGACCATCGGACAGGTCGCGAGCAGCCGGGCGACGGTCCTGCTCCAGGGAGAGACGGGCGTGGGGAAGGAGCTGATCGCAAAGGCCATCCACTACAACTCGCCGCGGCGGGACCAGCCTTTCGTCCGCGTCCACTGCGGCAGCCTGAGCGAGAGCCTGCTCGAGAGCGAGCTGTTCGGCCACGTCCGCGGGTCTTTCACGGGAGCGGTGCGGGACAAGGTGGGGCGGTTCGAGGCGGCCCACGGCGGGACCATCTTCCTCGACGAGATCGACGCGATCCCCGTTCAGCTCCAGGTGAAGCTCCTCCGCGTCCTCCAGGAGCGGGAGCTCGAGCGGGTGGGCGATCACCGGACACGCCCCGTGGACATCCGGGTGATCGCCGCGAGCCACGCGGAGCTTCAGGAGGAGGTGCGGAAGGGACAGTTCCGCGACGATCTCTACTACCGCCTGAGCGTGGTGACCCTCTTCCTCCCGCCGCTGCGGTCGCGGCGGGAGGACATCCCCATGCTCATCGACCACTTCCTCGACAAGTACAACCGCGAGAACGACCGCTGTCTCAAGAAGATCAGCCGCGAGCTGATGAACATCCTCCTGAAGTATCCCTGGCCCGGAAACGTGCGGGAGCTCGAGAACGCCATCGAGCGGGCCGTGGTCCTCAGCAGCGGCGAGGAGTTCACGGAGGATCTGCTTCCCATGCAGATCCGGATGTTCGCGGAGCAGGGACGCGACAAGGAGGCGGCGGAGACCGTGGAGTCGCTCGCCAAGCGGCTCGCGGAGCAGGGCCTCGACGCCTACGAGTTGACAGCTCATCACGCTGGCCCTCGACCGGATGGGCGGGGTCAAGAGCCAGGCCGCCGACTTCCTGGGGATCAACCGGAACACACTCAACAAGAAGGTGAAGGCGTACGACATCCCCGCGCTCGCTTGAGTCGGCGGGGACGCGGCGATAGCGTTGTGATTCGTCGCGACCGCTCCCGCGGAAGCCGTTAAGGAGACTCGTATGGCGCCACAGCGACGCCCCATCGTCGGGGGCAATTGGAAGATGAACCTCCACAGCGAGGAGGTGGACGCGCTCACCCGGGCAATCGTCGACGGGGCGGAGACGGACGGCGCGGACCTCGTCCTCTGTCCGCCGTTCTGCTATCTCGAGCGGGTGGGGCGGCAGCTCGCCGAGGCGGGGAAGCCCATCCGGCTCGGGGCCCAGGACGTGTATCCGCAGCCCAACGGCGCGTTCACGGGAGAGGTCAGCGTCTCCATGCTCCGCGACCTCGGGGTGAGCCACGTCATCGTGGGCCACAGCGAGCGGCGCCACGTCATCGGGGAGAGCGACCTCCGCGTGAACGAGAAGGTGCGTGCCGGCGTCGAGGCGGGGCTGACGGTGATCCTCTGCGTGGGGGAGACGCTTGAGCAGCGGGAGGCGAACCAGACCGACGCCATTAACGTCGCACAGGTGCACTACGGCCTCGCCGGCGTGCCCGCGGAGCGGATGGACCAGGTGGTCGTCGCCTACGAGCCCGTGTGGGCCATCGGCACGGGACGGACCGCGGAGGCGGCCGACGCCCAGAGCGCTCAGGCGACCATCCGACAGGCGTTGCGGCACATGTACGGCGACGCGGTGGCCGACGCCACACGCATCCAGTACGGCGGCTCCGTGAAGCCCAAGAATGCGAAGGACATATTCGGTCAGCCCGACGTCGACGGAGGGCTGATCGGCGGGGCGTCGCTGAAGTCCGAGGACTTTCTCCCCATCGTCGCGGCCGCGCAGGCCGCCTGAGACCTTCGAAGGAGCCCGCCATGATGGTCGGTGTGCTACTCGGTGTGCTCGCGGGGCTGTTCGTCTTCCTGTGCGCCTTCATCATCCTCATCGTCCTCATCCAGAAGCCCCAGGGCGGCGGGCTCGCCGGCGCCTTCGGCGGAGCCGGCGGCGGGTCCGAGGCGGTGTTCGGCGGGCGGACCGGCGACGTGCTGACGTGGTTCACCGTCGTCGCGTTCGGCCTCTTCCTCATCCTCGGGATGGCGCTGGTCTACGCCACGCGGGACGTGACCGAGGTGCTCCAGGTCTCGTTCCGGGCGACACCTCCGAGGGTCGCAGCGGACGGCGAGGAAAAGGCGAAGCTGACCGTTCGGGTGCGGGACGAGGACGACAACCCGATGCCCGGGGCCTCGGTTCAGCTGAAGGCCCAGGGAAAGGGGTTTCAGGGTACGTTCACCAAGAAATCCGGGACGACGGGACAGAACGGGAAGTTCGAGTCGGCGGTGACAAGCACGTCGGCCGGAAGGGTGACGGTGACCGCCTCGGTGGACGGGGGAAGCAGCACGGCGACGACCCCGGTGACCTTCGGTCAGCCCGGGGCCTCCGGCGGACCGCCGTCTCCACCGTCGGGCGGAGTGATGCCCCAGCAGCCTCCCCAAGGAAGCGGGGACAGCGGCGGCGGCTCCCCGCAAGACGGCGGGTCCAGCCAAGAGGGTGGAGCCAGCCAAGAGAGCGGGTCCGGCCAAGAGAGCGGCGGAGAGAGCGGGTCCAGCGAGAAGAGCGGCTCCAGCCAAGGGAGCAGCGCCGGCGAAGGGAGCGGCGGGAAAGCCAGCGGCAGCGGATCGTAAGGAGCGACGCGTTGGTCCGATCGATGACCGGATTCGGCGACGCGGCGCGGGAGGAGGAGGGGTTCAGCTGCGCCGTGGAGATCCGGGGGCTCAACAACCGATACTTCAAGCCCGTGGTCCGCGTGCCCGAGGAGGCGAGCGGCCTCGAGCCGGAGGTGGAGGCGGTGCTCCGCCAGCGGGTGGGCCGGGGGACGGTCACCGCGACGGTCCACCTCCAGGAGAAGGGGAAAGACGCCGCCTACCAGCTCAACTCCGGGGCGATTCAGCAGTACCTCGACTATCTCCGGGACGTCGCGGACCAGGCGAGCGAGCGGACCGGCGGGCGGGTGGGCCTCACCGTGGACCTCGGGTCCATCATGACCCTGCCCGGCGTGATCCAACCGCCCGACGAGGCGAGCCTGGTCCACCGGGTGCGGGAGACGGTGGTCCAGCTCGCGGAGGAGGCCTGTGACAAGCTCGTCGCCATGCGGGAGAGGGAGGGCAAGCAGCTCCTCGAGGATCTTCTCACCCAACGACGACGCATCGGGGAGTGGGTGGAGCGGATCGCGGAGGTGGCCCCCCGCGTGGTCCAGGACTACGAGCAGCGTCTGCGGGCGCGGGTGGATCAGCTGCTGAGCCACGCGGAGGTGGACGCCGCGGAAGTGGACCTCGCCAAGGAAGTGGCCGTCTACGGCGAGCGGGCGGACATCAGCGAGGAGATCCAGCGGATCCGGACCCACCTCCAGCATCTCGAGCAGATCCTCCACCAGAGCGACCCCACGCCCGCGGGGCGGACGGTGGACTTCATCGCGCAGGAGCTGCTCCGCGAGGCCAACACCATCGGAAGCAAGTCCAACGACCCGACGATCAACCGCACCATCGTCGAGGTGAAGCGGGCGATCGACCGGATCAAGGAGCAGGCCCAGAACATCGAGTGAGGTCCCGATGCACGTCAAGGGCCAATCACCGATCGCCACGCAGCGCCGCGAGACGCGGAGCGGCGAGCCGTTCGGTACCTACGAGCTCGCGATCGTCCTCAGCCACTACGAGCTCGGGCGGATCACCGCCATCCAGGAGTTTCGCCGGGGCTCGCGGCGGGACCCCAAGCTCTGGATCGACACGGAGGGCGGGCGGTACATCCTCAAGCGGCGGGGCGGCAAGCAGGACCAAGTCGCCAACGTCCGCTTCTGCCACGCGCTGCAGCGGCAGCTGTACAAGCAGGGCTATCCGGCGCCCCGCCTCGTCGGGACGCGGGGGAGGAACAACTCCATGCTCCACTGGGGTGGGCACGTCTACGAAGTGAGCGAGTACATCGACGGGGAGAAGTACGACGGGAGCCTGGCCGCCACCGAGGCCGCGGGCGGGGCGCTCGCGGAGTTCCACCGGGCGGTCCGCGGGCACCAGCCCGCCGAAGCGCCGGCCGCGAAGGACTACCACGCGACACGGGCGGTCCGCCCCGCCGCGGAGCAGATTCCGAGGACGCTCGCCCAGGCGGACCCACGGGCGGCGGAGGAGAGCGCCCGCGTGGAGCGGGTGAGCCAGTGGCTGCTCGACGTCTACCAAGAGGCCGCCACGGAGGCGGAGGGGACGGGCATGCCCGGCTGGCCCGGGCAGGTGGTCCACGGCGACTGGCATCCCGGCAACATTCTCTTTCGAGGCCATCAGGTGGTCGGCGTGGTGGACTTCGACGCGGCGAGGGTGAAACAGCGCGTGACGGACCTCGCCAACGGCGCCTTGCAGTTTTCCAACCTCGGCGGAGACGAGCCCGCCCAGTGGCCCGGCTACATCGACGCGAGCCGGTACAAGCGCTTTCTCCGCGGATACGATCGGGTGAAGACGCTCAGCCGTGGAGAGCTCGTCGCGATCCCATGGCTGATGATCGAGGCCCTCATCGCGGAGAGCCTCATCCCCATCGCCGCGACGGGGAGCTTCGCGTGGATCGAGGGGTTCGACTTCCTCCTGATGATCGAGCGCAAGGTGCGGTGGCTCCGCGATCACGTCGACGAGCTGAGCCGGGTGCTTCGGCGGTGAGAGTGCCGGAGGCGAGAGCATGAGACGAGCCGCGTGGACGGTCCTGACGCTCCTCCCGCTCGCCGCGCACGGCGGGACGGCGGAGCTACCCGAGAAGCTCGCCAAGGAGGTAGACGCCCTCGCCCACGAGGACGCCGAGCGGCGGGAGGAGGCGACCCGGACGCTCATGCAGACGGAGGCCTTCTCGGGGACGGTGGTGAAGGCCGCGATGGAGCGGGTGGAAAGCCGCGAGGCGGCCCACCGCCTCATGCGGATTGCCAAGCATCGCTTCTTCGCGGAGCAAGGCCCGTCCGTGGACGCCGTCGGGGGCGGCGCCGCCCTCGGCGTGCGGCTGACCCGAAGCAACAAGTGGGCCTTTATCTCTCCCGACGAGGATCCCCGCCTCGACCACAGCGCCTTCGTCGTCCCCGAGCGGCTTCCCGGCTTTCCCGCCTACGCCCACCTCGCCCCCGGCGACCTCCTCCTCGGCATGGACGGCGAGCCCTTCCCCAAGTCCTTCGGGTGGGACGCGTTCAAGCGGATCATCAACGAGCACTCCGCCGGCGAGCGGGTGACCGCCACCGTCCTCCGCAACGGCGAGCGGAAGAAAGTGAGCTTCCGCCTCGACAGCAAGCGGCGGCTGACCAAGGTCTACAGCCGGCAACGCCGGAAAAGCCAGGCCCAGCGGCGGTGGCAGCGGCGGCGGAAGGCGCTCCTCCGGAAAGCGCCGGACCCCACTGAGATCAGCATCGGCGAGTAGGCGGCTCGGGTGGAACGCCGCTCGTCGCCTGCGTTGAACCGGTGGAAGCGGAGCGTGCGAGCGGGAGAGACCCGCCCGCCGGTCCGCACAAGGGCGCGACCGGCACGTGCGGACGCCTCCCGTGGCTCTCCCTGCCGCTCCCTCGCTTGGCGGACCCGCCGCGGGCGCCAATTATCGTCGGCCGCCGGGGTCGCTGGCCGCTCATCGGGTGGCCGCTCATCGGCCGGCCGCCGGCGTGAGAGACGGAAAACGAGCGGCATCCGCAGCCGCGGGGGCCACGCGACACCGTGAACTGACGAAACGGCTAGCCGTGCATCGGCCTCGCTCGGGTGGCACGGGCAAGGCCGTCCGTGGCCTTGCCCGTGCACGCGGGTTCGGCTCGCAAGCCGCGGCACGCGGGCAGTGAGCCGGAGCACACCGACTCCCGCGAGACGCGTGGACCCGCTTATTTCCGACTGACTTCCCGAAACGGAATCGCGCCATGCCCGGACTTCGCCCCATCCCGGCCGTGCGGTACGACGTCCCCGACGGCGACGTCTCCCCCCTCATCGCCCCGCCCTACGACGTCCTCGACGAGGGGCCCAAGCAGAAGCTGCTCCAGCGGAGCTCCCACAACATCGTCGCGGTCGACCTGCCCGTCACGCCGCCCAAGACCGTCGGGCCCGACGAGGCGTACGACGCGGCGGCCCGCACCTATCGCAAGTGGCTCGACGACGGCGTCCTCCGCCGCGACGCCACGCCCGCCGTCTTCGCCTACGAGCAGGAGTACACGCTGAACGGACAGACCCACCGCCGGCGGGGGCTCATCAGCGGGCTGCGGACCGAGGACTTCGGCCGGGCCGGCGGTGGCATCCACCGCCACGAGCGGACCATGCGGGGCGGCACCGATGACCGGCTGAAGCT
>CAZQQP010000067.1:0-3297 GCA_964595475.1 uncultured Planctomycetaceae bacterium
AGGAGGCTTCGCGCTCCTCGCTTTGGCGTATAGGCTCAACTTATTCTTTTCCGCCTCCTTAACCGCGTTGACGGCCTTCCGCCCGCCGTTACTCTCCGGTCGGGAGCTCTCTCCGTAAGATCGCGTCTCCGCGGCCAGGAGAGTCGACGTCGATGCCCGCCCTCAGCACGACTCGGATGACCGCTTCTCAGTTCCTCCAGCTCGGCGAGGACCCGCCCGGCGTGCGTTTGGAGCTCGTCGACGGAGAGATCGAAGTGACGCCCAGTCCCACCCCCGAGCATTCCCACGTCGATCGGATGCTCACGACCCTCCTCGGCGGGCACATTCTGCGAAACGGCCTGGGCGAGCTCCACGGCGACGTGGACGTCCTGTTCGGCGAGCACGACGTGCGGCGGCCGGACCTGCTGTTCTATCGCAGGGATCGCACCCATCTCATCGGCGAACAAGCGATGGTCGGCCCGCCGGACCTGGCCGTCGAGATCGTCAGCCCGACCAGCGTGGAGACCGACCGCGTCCACAAGTTCCGGCTGTACGAGTCCCACGGCGTGCCCCAATACTGGAACGTCGATCCGATGCACCGGACGCTCGAAGGCTGGGCGCTCCGCGGCCAAAAGTACACCGATGCGGGAAAGGCCGAAGGCGACCAAGCGATCGCCCTGCCGCCATTTCCGGACTTCCGGATCCCGCTGGCCCAGCTCTGGCGGCGGAAGCCGGAGGAGACGTAAGAACGTGTGTGACAGCCGCTTCTGAGTTCCAGCGACGCCCTGCAGGCCAAGGCGGAGGCGTTGGACCGTGTGGTCAAGGTCGGAACCTCCTGGAGTCGATCGACCTCCTCGACCGCTCCGCGGAGGTCTTCCGGGAGAAGCTCGTCGACGGCCTCGAGGTCAACGAGAAGCGGTGCGAGGAGTTGATCGAGCGGTCGGTGGCGATGTGCCTATGCGCCGGAGGCTATCGGCGTTGACCGTGTTCCGCCTTCCGTTCCTCTATCTTCAAGTTGGGAGATCGCGCCGGAGGATGGCCGGTTTTCCCGCCGTCCGCCCGCGGCGGAGAGGGTCGAGGTCGCGGTCGATCAGGTCGTTGCCCAGCCAGCCGTGCCGGAGGGTTATCGCGAGGAAAGGTTCTGGTGGGCGTAGAGGATGGCGTCTTTGACCGCCTCCTCCGTGCAGTCCGACGGACGTAGGCTGGCATGCTTGTCGGTGTGCTCGCTCGTGCAGTCGCCGCACCTCCACTGCCCGCCCCGGTTCGGCGCCGACATCACGGTGACTTCGTTGTCCGGCGTGACGGTCGCGAGGTAGTGGCCCTTGCGGCCCGGGTTCTTCCCGCAGGGCGATGTTCCGTAGTCGTGGTCCCAGTTGTCCGCGCTGCCGAGGAGTTGGTGGGTGACCTCGTGGGCGGCGTGCCAGTGGACGGGCCCGTTCTTGCCCGGAAGCGTCTTGGGGGTCTTAATGCTGATCGGTCCCTTTCTGGGGCTCTTGTAGGAGCTCATTGTCACGTAGTTGCCCCGCCGCACACCCCCGTAGGTGCCGCCACCCTTGCCCCGGTGGATGAAGATGTTTCCGCCCCCGCCACGGTGGTGGCCGAGCGCCTGGACATAGTCCCGCCCGTGCTGGTAAGGGTCGCAGTTCTGGGTGTTCATGCACCTTTCGAGGCCGTCGATATTCGTCGAGTACGCCACCACGCGATAGCCGCCGAGGACCTCGAAGTTGGATAGCAGCCGGGCGATATCCTTCGAAACACTCTTGACATCCGCGTCCGTCGCCTCGTCCGCCTCGTACACCCGCACGAGGGCGTGGGTGAGGTCGGCGTTGTTGAACCCGGCGGATTGGTTGAGGTAGATCAGCTCGGCCGATACCCGGTCGGGAGGCGTCGCCCCATGGCCGATCCCCCCGATCGCGAGCACGAGCGCTCCGACAAGGCCGCCGAGACGTCCGTCCCGTAGCAACCTCCACCGCGCTCTGCTTGGATAGACCCACCTCATACGCGGAGGAAGCTAATGCCCCGATCGCGGTCCGTCAACCGCCATGTCCGGGCTCCGTCCTCCAGGTTCGAGGCTCCGTGTTTCAAGCACCGTGCTCCAGGCTTCATCCTGCCGCCGCGGGCCGCCGGATGCGCGGGGCGATGTAGCGGCCGGTGTGGCTCTCGTTCACCGTCGCCACGTCCTCGGGCTTCCCCTCGGCGACCAGCCAGCCGCCGTCCTCCCCGCCCTCGGGGCCGAGGTCCACGATCCAGTCCGCGGACTTGATCACCTCCGGGTTGTGCTCGATCACGATGACCGTGTGGCCCTTGTCCACGAGGCGGTTGAGAACGTTGAGCAGGTTCTGGATGTCCGCGAAGTGCAGCCCTGTGGTCGGCTCGTCGAGGACGTAGAGCACCTGGCCCGAGGCACTCCGGCCGAGCTCCGTGGTCAGCTTCACCCGCTGGGCCTCCCCGCCCGACAGCGTGGTGGACGACTGGCCGAGCTGGATGTACCCGAGCCCGACGTCCTGGAGGGTCCGCAGAAGCTGGGACATCTTCGGAAAGTTCTGGAACAGCTCGGACGCCTCGTCCACCGTCATCGCGAGGACGTCCGCGATGCTCTTGCCGCGGTAGGTGACGTCCAGCGTCTGTCGGTTGTATCGGGCCCCCTTGCACGCCTCGCACTCCACAAAGATGTCGGGGAGGAAGTGCATCTCGATCTTCTTGGTCCCCTGTCCCTGGCACTCCTCGCAGCGACCCCCCTTGACGTTGAAGCTGAACCGCCCCGCCTTGTAGCCGCGGATCTTCGCCTCGCGGGTCATCGCGAAGACCTGCCGGATGAGGTCGAAGATGCCCGTATAGGTCGCGGGGTTGGACCGCGGCGTCCGCCCGATGGCGGACTGGTCCACCTCGATCACGCGGTCGAGCTTCTTGTGTCCGTCGATGCGGTCGTACGCGCCGGGACGCACCCGCGAGCCCTGCAGCGTCCGCTTGAGGCCGCGGAGGAGCACCTGGTCGACGAGGGTGGACTTCCCCGACCCGCTGACGCCCGTCACGCAGATGAGCCCGCCGAGGGGAAACCCGACGTCCACGTTCTTGAGGTTGTTCTCTTGGGCACCGCGGACCACCACGGCTTCGCTCCGGTCGAGCTCCCGCCGCCGGTCGGGCACGGGGATGGCCCGGTCGCCCCGCAGATACTGCGCGGTGATGGAGTCCTTGGCGGCGAGGAGGTGGTTGAGATCTCCCGACGCGACGAGGTGGCCGCCCTCCCGCCCGGGTCCCGGCCCGACGTCGATGACGTGGTCCGCCGCCCGGATGTTGTCCTCCTCGCGCTCCTTTGCC
>CAZQQP010000067.1:3307-18316 GCA_964595475.1 uncultured Planctomycetaceae bacterium
TCGTGCTCCACCACCAGCACGGTGTTCCCGATGTCCGTCAGGTGGCGGAGCGTCCGCGTCAGCCGGTGGTTGTCCCGCGGGTGGAGCCCGATGGTCGGCTCGTCGAGGACGTAGCAGCACCCGACGAGGCCGCTTCCCACTTGCGTGGCGAGCCGGATGCGCTGGCCCTCCCCGCCGCTCAGCGTCGCGGTCCGCCGGTCGAGGGTGAGGTAGTCGAGCCCGACGTCCGCCATGAAGCTCAGCCGCGACCGAAGCTCCTTGAGGATGGGGCTCGCGATCATGGCCTGTTCCCGGCCGAGCTTCAGCCGGTCGAACAGCGCCGCCGCCCGCCCGATGGTCAGCCTCGTCACGTCGTGGATGTTCAGCCGCTCGCCCTCCCCCTCGCCGCGGTCCACCTCGATGAAGACGTGGAGCGACTCCGGCCGCAGCCGCGACCCGTGGCACTGCTCGCAGGGCGCTTCCGACTGGTACTGGTGGAGCCTCTGCTTGACGAAGTCGCTATCGGTCGACTCCCACCGGTGGTGGAGGTTGGGGATGACCCCTTCGAAGTAGACGCCGTGCTTCTCCTCGTCCCGCGGCGTGGTCCCCCTCAGGAGGATCCGCCGCGCGGCCGCGGGTATCCGGTGGAAGGGCGTGTGGGGATCGACGCGGAAGTAGCGGCAGAACTGCCGGATGAGCCGTCCGTAGTAGATGTTCATCCGCCGCCCCTGTCGCCGCCACGCGTCGATGGCGCCGTCCGCGAGCGACAGCGACGGGTCGGGGACGATCAGCGCCTCGTCGAACTCCATGATGGTCCCGAGGCCGTCGCACGCGGGACAGGCGCCGTAGGGGCTGTTGAAGCTGAACAGCCGCGGCGCCAGCTCCTCCAGCGAGCACTCCGGGTGCTCCGGACACGCATAGTGCTCGCTGAAGAGATGGTCGACCCACTTCTCCTCCTCGCCGCTCCCCTCCTCCATCGCGGTGACGATTACCCGCCCCTCCCCGAGCTTCAGGCTGGTCTCGATGGAGTCGGTCAGCCGGCTCCGGGCGGAGGCCTTCACCACCACGCGGTCCACCACGGCCTCGATGGTGTGGGCCTGGTTCTTCCGGAGCTTGGGCGGGTCCCTCAGGTCCACCACCTCGCCGTCGACGCGGGCCCGGACGAGGCCCTGCTTCTGGATGCGGCCGAGCACCTCGCGGTGCTCCCCCTTCTTCCCCCGGATGAGCGGGGAGAGCACCATGATCTTGGTTCCCTCGGGAAACCCCATCACCTTGTCCACGATCTGCGAGGCGGACTGGCTGGTGATGGGCCGGTCGCAGACGTGGCCCTGCCGGTCGGTGTGCCAGCAGTGGGGGCGTCCCGCCCGGGCGAAGAGGAGCCGAAGGTAGTCGTAGATCTCGGTGGTGGTCGCGACGGTGGACCGCGGGTTGTGGCTGCCGGAGCGCTGCTCGATCGCGATGGTGGGCGGCAGCCCCTCGATCTCGTCCACGTCCGGCTTCTGCATCTGCTCGAGGAACTGCCGGGCGTAGGCCGACAGGCTCTCCACGTACTTGCGCTGGCCCTCCGCGTAGACGGTGTCGAACGCGAGCGAGCTCTTCCCGCTACCCGACAGCCCGGTCACGACGACGAGGTGGTCCCGCGGGATGTCGACGTCCATCCCCTTGAGGTTGTGCTCGCGGGCCCCGCGAATGGAAATGGATCGCTTGGCCATGGCGGATGATCGTAATCCCCCGCGGGCCGGTCGCAAGTGCTCCGACGGACGGCCCGCGCCACTCCACCGGCGCCGCGGGCGGCCGGGGCGCGAAGCGGCCGCGGCGCGGGAAGAATGTCGCCCCGTGGGCGCGGGGTCGGGCACCGTCCCGGGCCGCGGACGAGCACGCCCATGCGGTTCGACCTTGTCGACCAGATCCTCGAGCGCTCGGCCGACCGCATCGTGACGCGAAAGAGCGTCACGGCGGCGGAGGAGTATCTCGCGGACCATTTCCCCGGCTACCCGGTCCTGCCGGGCGTCCTCATGCTCGAGGCGATGGTCCAGGCGGCCCGCCGCTACCTCGCCGACGGGGGCGGGCCGGGCCCCTGGGTGGTGGGCGAGGTTCGCCAGGTGCGCTACGGCGCCTTCGTCCGTCCCGGCGAGTCGCTCCGCCTCACCGTGGACCTCGTCCGGCAGGACGGCGCCCACTGGCGGTTCAAGGGGACGGGAGACGTCGACGGGCGGACCGCGGTCCAGGGCCGCTTCGTCCTCCGCCCGCCCGTATCGGAGGCCCCCGACGGGGCCTGATCGTTCCAATGGAATCCGCATCCTTGGGAGTGTGGGCATGACCATGTCACGCGACGAGATCTTCGAGAAGGTCCGCGGCGTCCTCGTGGACGCCCTCGGCGTGGAAGAGGACGAGGTGAGCAGCGAGGCCACCCTCAACGGCGACCTCGGCGCCGAGTCGATCGACTACCTCGACATCTCCTTCCGCCTGGAGAAGGCCTTCGGCATCAAGATCGAGCAGGGGGAGATGATCCCCGAGAACGCGCTGCAGAACCCCGAGTACGTCCAGGACGGCACGCTCACCAGCGCGGGCTTGGAGGAGCTGAAGCGGCGCATGCCCTACGCGGACTTCTCCAAGATCGAGGACGACCCGAAGGTGGAGAAGGTGATGGAGGTCTTCACCGTGGACGCCCTCGTCAAGTTCGTCGAGCGGAAGCTCGCGAGCTGAGGCCGTCATGCGGTGGATCTGGATCGACAGGGTCACGGCCCTCGAGAAGGGCCAGCGCTGCCGGGCGGTGAAGAACGTCACCCTCGCCGAGGACCACCTTCACGACCACTTTCCCCGGCGGCCCGTCATGCCGGCGACCCTCCTGATCGAGGGGATGGCCCAGACCGCGGGCATCCTCGTCGGCCACGCCCGCGACTTTCAGGAGAAGGTGATCCTCGCGAAGATCGCCCGCGCCGGGTTCGCCCGGGATATCTTCCCGGGCGAGACGGTCCGCTACGACGCCACGCTCGAGCGCCTCGACGACAACGGCGCCTCCGCCCGCGGCGAGATTCGCTCCGGCGTCCCGGGCTCGGGCCGAGAGGACGCGGTGGGCACCGTCGAGCTGACGTTCAGCCACCTCGACCGCAACCCGCCGCCCGGCGAGCTCCCGGACCACAATTTCGTCTTCACGGAGCCGCTCATGGACCTCCTCCGCCACAGCGGCGTGCTGTGAGCGGGGCGTTCGGCGTGGGGCGTGGAGCACGGGGCACGGGCATGGTCCCCACCGGTCGCGAGACCGGGCGCCGCGAGGTCCACCCGACTTCCCTCTGCGACGAAGACCCCGGCGATGAGCTTGGGTGGCACGGGCAAGGCCGTCCGCGGCCTTGCCCGTGCGCTCCATACCGTCGTTGTTTGTCATGCCGTGGCCGTCTGTCGATCGAAAGCGGTTCAAGATCGACCGGCTCCTGGCTGCTCGCGTGCACCGGCCCATGGATCGCCCACGCGACGAAGGGAGCGGCCGGCCCGAAACACGGACAAGGCCGTGGACGGCCTTGTCCGTGCCACCCGGCCGACCGAATGGCCTCGGGGACAAGCGGGTCCGAGCGCCGACGAGTCCGGGCTCGCGTATCGCATGGCGCTTGGACCGCAGGTGGCACTGCGGAAGCTCTCCGCGCGGCCCTCTGCCCCAAGGCCCGTGCCCCGTGCCCCATCCCGCAGACCGCGGCCTAACGCGGTGTGGCCGCAACCGAAGAGGGGGAGGGGGAAATTTGGAGTTGGGGATACTAGCTTGATCAAAGGCGGGAGCCTCCGCCTTTGATCAAGCGATGCTCGAAGCCTCCTCGACGGTTCGCCAACGAGCATGAGAAGGAAGGCCGCTGCGCGTCCTTCCTTCTCATGGGTATCCCCAGCTCCAAATTTCCCCCTCCCCCTCTGCCCTTCCATCACATGCGCGCCCCGTGCGCGCATCCTGCGCCGGAAGACTCTACTTCCCGAGGATCCGCGCCACCTCGTCGACGTCCTTGTCTCCGCGGCCCGAGAGGTTCACGACGACGGCGGCGTGCGACGGGAGGGTCGCCGCCCGCGCCACGGCCTCCGCCACGGCGTGGGCGGTCTCGAGGGCCGGGAGCAGGCCCTCCGCACGGGCGAGGGTCTGAAAGGCCTCCACCGCCTCCCGATCCGTCCGCGTGGTGTACTCCACGCGTCCGCTCTCCTTCCAGCGGGCGTGCTCCGGCCCCACACCCGGATAGTCGAGGCCCGCGGAGACGGAGTGGACGGGCTGTGTCTGTCCCTCGGCGTCCTGCAGCACGTAGCTTCTGGAGCCGTGGAGCACGCCGGGGCTTCCGAACGCGAGCGGCGCCGCGTGCTTCCCGGGGGTGCTGGAGCGTCCGCCCGCCTCCACCCCGACGAGCCGGACCGCCTCGTCCGCCTCGAAGGGGGCGAACATGCCCGCCGCGTTCGACCCGCCCCCGACACACGCGACGAGCACCTCGGGAAGCCCGTTGAGCCGCTCGAGTGTCTGCGATCGACACTCCCGGCCGATCACGCTCTGGAACTCGCGGACCATCCACGGAAACGGGTGGGGACCGACCACGGAGCCGAGGACGTAATGCGTGTCGTCGGCGCTGCCCATCCAGTCCCGCATGGCCTCGTTGGTCGCGTCCTTCAGTGTCCGGGCGCCGCTGTCCACCTCCACCACGCGAGCGCCGAGCATCTCCATCCGGACCACGTTGGGCCGCTGCCGCCGCATGTCCTCCGCCCCCATGTAGATGTCGCAGTCCAACCCCATGAGGGCCGCGGCGGTGGCGGTGGCGACCCCGTGCTGACCCGCCCCCGTCTCCGCGATGATGCGTCGTTTCCCCATCCGCGCCGTCAGGAGGGCCTGTCCCACCGTGCTGTTGATCTTGTGGGCACCCGTGTGGGCGAGGTCCTCCCGCTTGAGCCAGATCTGGGCGCCGTCCGCCCACTCGCTCAGCCGCCACGCGGGGTAGAGCGGCGTGGGCCGGCCGACGTAGTTCCACAGCAACGCGTCGAGGGCGCTCTGGAAGCTCGGGTCGTCCCGGGCCTTCTCGTACTCCACGCGAAGCTGGTCGAGGGCGGCGACGAGCGTCTCGGGGACGAAGGTGCCGCCGAACGGGCCGAACCGGCCGTGGGCGTCGGGTGTGGTCGCGGTCGTCTCAGCCATGGAGGACCTCGTCTGGTCGGCCGATCATAGGTGGCGGGTGGATGGGGTGCCCGGACGTGGAGGAGGCCCGCTCGCTCACTGGCGAACACGGACGATGACGGCGGTCATGTCGTCGTCGGGCGGGTCCGTCTCCGAGGCACGCGTCACGGCGGCGGTCACCGCCCGAGCGATGCGGTCCGGCGGGTCCTCTCGGTGGTCCCGGACGACCTCGAGGGCTCGCGAGGCGCCGAACATGCTTCCGTCAGGCAGCATCGCCTCGAGGATCCCGTCGGTGACGAGCACGATGGGGTCACCCTCGTCGAGGCCGCTGCATTCCTCCGCCGGAAACCGGGCCGCGGAGACCACGCCGAGCGGATAACCGCTGCTCTCCAATTGCGCCTTCACCCGCCCTTCCTTGTCGAGGACGTAGCCCGCGGGGTGACCGGCGCTCGTATAAACCAGCGACCGCCGGTCGCTCCGAACCTGAAGCGTGATGAGGGTGACGAACCGCCCGGCGGGCATGTCGTCGGCCAATATGCGGTTGGCCTCCGTGACCACCTCGTCCACCCGGCTCATCTCGTGGGACAGCGTCCGCAAGCACGCCCGGGCGTCGACCATGAGCAGCGCCGAGCCCAGCCCGTGGCCCGCCGCGTCCCCCACCACGATGCCGGCGGCGTCGCCGGGCATGCGGACGTAGTCGAAGTAGTCGGCGCCCACGTTCGCGGCGGGGTGGGACACGCCGCCGACCTCGAGGCCCGGAAAGTCGGGCGAGGCCGTGGGAAGGAGGTCGTCCTGGATGCCCCGGGCGATCTGCGCCTGCCGCAGCGCCTCTTCCGCTCGCCTCCGCTGCGTGATGTCGCGGGTCATCCCCACGAGGCCGGTGACCCGTCCGTCCGCGTCGCGGAGGGGCACCTTGGTGGTGGACATCCACCGGGTCTCCCCACGCTCGTCCACGGCCGGCTCCTCGGCGTCGAGAAGCGCCTCGCCGCCGTTCATCAGACGCTGCTCGTCGGCGTAGTAGCGGCGGGCGAGGTCGTCCGGGAAGAAGGCGAAGTCCGTCCTCCCCACCACGTCGTCCCGGCTCCTCGCCTGCAGAAAGCGGCGGTGGGCCTCGTTGCAGACGAGGAAACGACTCCACCGGTCCTTGAAGAAGACGAAGTCCGGCAGATTGTCGATCAGCGTCCGGAGCTGGTTCCGCTCGTGCTCGAGCGCCCCCTCGGTCCGCTCGAGATCCTCCGTCCGCTCCTTCACCTTCCGCTGGACGGCTTGCGTCCTCCCGGTCAGCTGATGCAGGAGCGTGGCGAGGAGGGCCGTGAGGGTGACCCCGGCCACGAGGACCGCCCACTCCTGCCAGCTACCGCGGGCCGCCAACGCGGCCCGGGTGGGTTGGGCGATCAGCGTCCATTTCCGGTCCGCGAACGCGATCTCCGCTCGCTTGTTCCGGCCGGGCACGGCTCGCCTGTCGTCGGACGCGGGCTCGTAGAGCACCCGCGACGTCGCCGTGTCGACGACGCGGGTGACGAGCCGGTCGTCCTCCTCCGCCGCGAACGCGTACTCCGCGAGCGTCTCCGTGTCGATCACCGCGCCGATCACCCCCTGTTGCCCTCCTTCCGGGGGCACCCGGAGAACGAGCAGAGAGTGAGGCCCTCCTTCCGGAGCCGGCGTCTCCGACCAGTTCACCGCCGTCGGCTCCCCGGTCTCCCGGGCACGCCGGATCGCCTCCCGGCAGTCGGGTCGACTCCGGATCGCCCTCGCCCACGCGACCTCCGACCCCTTTTCGAAGCGGCCGAAGCGCACGGTGTAGTCGGCCTCCCCGTCCACGGATGGCCCACCCTCCGCCCGCTCCACCCAGCAGACGCCCTCGAGGGCCTCGTACTCCGATAGCGACGTCTCCGCGAACCGGGCGAACTCCGCCCGTCTCACCCTCTGCGAGCCCGCGAAGAAGGCCGCGATCTCCCGCACTCCCGCGAGATGGGCGTCGATGGTCCGCTGGAGCGCCGCCCGCCGGCTCTCGCACAGCCGCTGGAGCTCCTCCTCCTGCCGCGACCGCTCCCTGCTCCGGACGGCAAGCGCTAACGCGACCGAGACCGACAGCCCCACGGCGACGACGGCCCCGATCAGCCCGTATCGGCGTGCTCGATCCGACATGGTCAAGTCCCCGCCCGGACACGAGAGGTGTCACTTATCGAACCTCTAACGGATGTTCCGCCCTCACGCAAGCCGCGAGGGAAGAGGTCTCGCACCCGAAGCAGAAATGCCCCCTCGGCTGCGGTTGCTGGGCCCGCGGAGCGGAGCGAGCGACAAGCGGGAGCCGCGGCGGTGCCCCGTCGTCTCGCTGGAGGGGCAACCGGCGCAGGAAATCGCCAAGGACGAAGGCACGAGACGATGGCAGTCGAGCGAGATCCTCCGTCGCGGAGAAAGCCGCCCGCCCACGGAGAGTGGGCCTTACCCCGCTCATGGCCCTCCACGCCGTGAGCTGACTCCCTGTTCCGTCTCGTGGCGTGGGGGTCGCGGGGGGCGTGTGGTGAAGCCCGAGACGAGCCCGCCACGGGCAAGCCCGCGGAAGGGCACCGGCGGCAGCCCGCTGGGACTTGCCCGTGCCACCCGAGCGAAGACGACGCTGGCGAGGCGGAGTTGGTTTACAGCGTTGCCACTATCCGCTCGTCTGCCAGCGGTCGAGGGGGAGCGTCCGGCCAGCGCGGGGCAGGGTCGGGTTGTCGCCCGCTCGGGTGCCGACCGACCCGGCGTTCACGGTCGCGAGGCGGGTCTCGTTTCGATAGCGGCGATGGCACCGCTCGCATTGTCGGCGGAGCGTGCGGAAGGCGCTCGCGGTCGCCTCGCCGTCGCCGCCGTCGAGTGAGCGGCGTCGACGCTGACGACGGTCCGCACGCCCATCTTGTCGAGCGACGCGAAGCCGGTCTTCCCTTTCGGCTCGGCGCCGGACCGGATCACCTCCGTCACCCGCACGAGGTTGGCGAGACTCGGCCGATCGTCCACGTTTCGGGGAAGGCCGTCGTCGGACGTCTCCGAGTCCGCGGCCCCCGACGGCTCCGCCGCCCCGGGGCTCGTGTCGGGGCCCATCGCCACGCTCACGAGCAGTGCGGCCGCGAGCGTCCGGCGCACACCGTCGGCGGTCGACCGCGGGTGCGGCAAGGGGACGGCGCTCATGACCTCTCCAGCGAAAAAGCCAGCGTATTCTCGCGACCTCGACCCTCGGCGAGCGGTCCTCGCATTGTTCGGCGAGGCCCGCCACCGGAGCGATCTCCGTCGACGGCTTGAAGCGGCGGAGCGCTCCGAGAAAGATAGTTCGGGGCGTAGCGGGGCGGTAGCTCAATTGGGAGAGCGCCTCGGTCGCATCGAGGAGGTTGTGGGTTCGATTCCCATCCGCTCCATTCCCCTCTCGCCATCGGTTTTCCCCGACGATTCACCTGTTCTGCGCCCTGGAACCGCCGGCTTGAGTCGCCGCGGGGAGCTGTCCGTAGAACGCCTCGTACTCCGGCAGCACCTTCTCCCGGCAGTACCACGACCGCGCGTGGTGGGCCGCCGCGGCGCTCATGGTCTCCCACCGCTTCCGATCCCCGAGAATCTCCAGCGCCCCGTTCGCGACCGTCTCGATGTCGCCGACGGGACAGAGCTTGCCGGTCACGTCGTGGTCCACCAGCTCGGGGAGGCCGCCCGCCTCCGTGGCGACGACGGGCACACCGCACGCCATCGCCTCGAGCGCCGTGAGGCCGAACGACTCGTAGTCGCTGAGGAGCAGACAGAGGTGGGCGGACCGATGCAGCTCCTCCACCCCGCCCCGGGCGCCGAGGAAGTCCACGTAGTCCGCGATGTCGAGCTCGCCCACGAGCTCCTCGGCGAGGCCCCGCTCCGGCCCGTCGCCCACGAGGAGGAGACGGGCGGGAAGGCGGTCGCGGATGCGGCGGAAGGCCCGGATGACGTCGAGGACCCGCTTCACCGGCCGGAAGTTGCTCGCGTGGATGATCCGCAGCTCGCCGCGGTCGTATCCGCGGCGGCCCTCCGCGTAGAAGCGGGTGCAGTCGACGAAGTTGGGGATCACCCGCGGCTCCACCGGCAGGGTGAACGCCCGCATGGTCCGGTCCCGCAACCACCGGGACACCGTGGTCACCCCCTGACAGCTGAGCATCGCGTAGCGACAGACGCGGAAGAAGTCGCGATGGGACCCGACGAGCGTGATGTCCGTCCCGTGGAGCGTGGTCGCGATCTTCACGGGGTTGGGGCGGACCACCTCCGCCGCGAGGATGGCGCTGATGGCGTGGGGGATGGCGTAGTGGGCGTGGACCAGCTCGATGCCCTCGTCCGCGATGAGCTCCGCGAGCTTGTTGGCGAGACAGAGGTCGTGCGGGGGATACTGGAACAGCGGATAGTCGACGACGGGCACGCGGTGGAAGTGGACCCCGCCGCCGTCCTCCAGGCGGAAGGGGCGGGCGGAGCTGACGAGGTGGACCTCGTGGCCGCGGGCCGCGAGGCCGAGGGCCAGCTCCGTGGCGACGATGCCACTGCCGCCGTAGGTCGGATGGCAGGAGATCGCGAGCTTCAACACAAGATCCGCTTGCCGTCCGTCGCCGCGCCGGGGCACTCAGCGGGGTGCCCTCGGCCTTGGGCGGGCCGACGGAGTGTACGGCGACAGCGCGGACGGGTCCGGGGCGGCGCGTGTCGGACGGAATCAATCGCCCTGCTCCGGGCGACGGCCATCCGCGGAAGACAGGTCTCCCCAGCTCAGCGGCCCTCCGCGATGCCTGACATGGCGTCAGTCCGTCGCACCGCGAGCCTTTCTCACGTAATGCACGATCGCGGCGAGCGCGATGAAGACACCCACGCCGATGAACGCCAGCCAGCGGATCATGATCTCCGTGCCGCCGATGGAGACAGTCTGGGTGCGTCCCCAGATCGCCCAGAACGCGCCGACGCCCGCTGCGGAGAGCGCCACGAGCATAAGCACGTTCACCAGGAGCCGCTTCACTCCCGCGGGCCGATGGTTCCCGAGGAGGCCGCGGCTGTTCATCATGAACAGAAATGTGATGTAAGCGATCGGCAGCAACGCCATGCCGAAGACGCTTGTGGGCACCGCGAGGAGGAACCTCGCCTGGTCGTCGGTCCAGAGGAAGATGAACCCAAGGGCGCCCGTGAAGCCCGGGAGCATGGCGCCGACACGGTGGACCCATCCCTTCGGGTCGGCCCCCACCGCCTCGGTCACCGTGAAGCCGTTGATCAGCATGAGGATGATGATGGTGGAGATCGCCATGCCGACCACGCCGACGCCGAAGATGTACTGGGCGATCCCCTTCCCTAGGAGCTGCTGCAGCGATGTGGCGAACTGGAAGGCGTCCCGGCTGACCAGCTTGGCCGCCGTCCTCCGGTCCGCTTTCGAGAGGCTCTGGCGAAGCGGGCGGAGCGGCGCCGGGCCGAGGCCAAGTGTCCGATCCTCGATGAGCCGCTTCGTCAATGCTTCGCTGCCTTTCTCGGCCTTGATTCGCTTCTTCTTTTCTTCGCGCTTCTTCTCGAAGCTCGCCTGCTGCCGCTGAAGCTCCTTCGTGATTTTGCCTTGCTTCCGGAGCAGGCTGTCGATCTTCCCATAGAAAGCGCTTTCTAGCTCCACGGTCATCCTGTCCCGCTCTGCCTCCCCGAGGAGCCCGGCGTCGTACTTGTTGTGGAACTGATGCGCCGATGCGATCATGACACAGCTCGTCGCGAGCAAGAAGGGAACAAAGAGACCGATGGAGAGGTCGAAGGTCGCGAGCCCACGGAAGTTGCTGTCCCACCCCTTTCGGAGCATGGAGTAGGGGAGGAGGAAGGTCATGTTGATCCCGACAGCGGTCGCCGCGGCCGTCGCCATCCGGTCCCGCTGGCTCGAGAGGATCTGGCTCCGCCAGTAGTCGCTGTTTTCCGTCTGGGCAAGGGCCTGCTGGAGGTCCTCCGCGGGTCGGAACAACAAGGAGAAATCGGGAATGAAGCCGCTGCCAATCTCGTGCCAGGGGATGCGGTCGCTCACCGACAGGGCGATGACGACCCCGAAAAAGGAGAGGACGACGATCGCGACCATGATTTTCAGGAGGAGCTCGAAGAGCTTCACGCCCCAGCCCCCGCTGTCGTAGAACCAGACGACCACCGAGGCCGCGACGAAGAGGATGCCGATGCAGATGTACTCGCCGGTCTGGCCAGCAAGGAGCTCGGGCAGGAGGTTTTGCTGAAACGCCCCGGTCCCGAGGGAGAACTGAGGCATCGCCCAGACGAGGTTGGCGAGCATGGACGCGATGAGCCAGCCCCAGCCGAGGACGGGGTTGATGTGGCGGTTGATCGCCCGGAAGGGCTTCTCCCCCGTGGACAGCGCCACGTAAGCGATGGCGCTGAGCATGATCACCCCGAAGATCATCATCAGCGGCTGGAACCACATCATCTCGTAGCCGCCGATGACCCCGAGGTAGAGGCTGCCCGCGAGCGAGCCCCCGCCGAGGGTGATCGCGGACTGAAGCCAGCCCGGGCCGGAGAGCCTCGTGTACGTCCACAGCGCGGCGAGGCGGCCCCGCCTCTGGGCGTCGAGGATCTGCTGGCGCTCCGCCTCGAGCTTGGGGTCCTCGACCGGCGCAGTGCCTTGCGACGCCTCTGCCGGCGCACCCGTCTCCGTTCGGCCGTCCGTCATGGTCGAGCTCCTCGGTGGCGTTGAGAGACGGGGAAGATAACACCCGGCCCCGCTTTTTTCGACCCCGGCCCGTCGGGCCGCGGGGGTCAGGAACCTTCCCCGACGGAGGGTCGGTGGGGCTTTGGGTCGTCACGACGAGCGAGACCGGTCGGGAACGAACGGATTGCGATCTCGGAAAACTCCTGCGGGCTTGGGAGGGACGCCGGTCGACCTCTCCCGCCGCGAGCGTCCACGTCTCCGGCGGTCACCGGAGGACGCGGACCACTCCTCCGTCGATGCGGAGGCGATCCTCCTGGAAGAGGCGGATCGCATCGGGATACGCGATGCGCTCCTCCGCCTGGACCCGCTCCGCGAGGGTCTCCGGCGTGTCCCCCTCCTCCACGCGACAGCACCGCTGGGTGATGATCGGCCCGCGGTCGTAGGCGTTGTCCGCGAAGTGCACCGTGCAGCCGCTCACCTTGCATCCCGCGGCGAGGACGGCCTCGTGGACGCGGCGGCCGTACATGCCCTGTCCGCCGAAGCTCGGGAGGAGGGCGGGGTGGACGTTCATGACCCGGCCGTAGTACGCGTCGGGAATGGGCAGCAGCGAGAGAAAGCCCGCGAGGGCGACCAGGTCCGCCCCCCTCTCGCGGATGCGGGACCAGATCGCGTCGGCGAACGCGGACGCGGTGTGGTAAGCACGCCGGTTCACCACCTCCGTCGGAAGGCCGACGGCCGCGGCGCGGTCGAGGCCGGCCGCCCTCGGGTTGGACGCGATCACGCCGACGATCTCCGCGTCGAGGTCGCCGCCGCGGATCCGCTCCGCGAGGTTCACCATGGTGTGGCCGCCGCCCGAGATGAGGACGGCGAGGCGAAGGGCCGAGGATCGAGGCGCGTCGTGGGACATGGCGAAGCCGTTTGCGTGTGGACTGTCGCCGCGGTCCCATCCTACGCGAGGGTGGCCGCCGGCGCCCTCGCCGGCGTGCTGCTACGCCGTAGGATGGCCAGCCTCCCAATTTGGAAAGGAGGGCCCTTGCCCCGGCGTCTCCTCCGGAAAGCTCCGCCCTCGAGACCGTCCGCGGTCACGCGGCGGGCGCTGACCCTGCTTGCGGTGGCTTTCCTCGTCGCCCTGCGTGGCTGCGCCGACGGAGAAGCGCCCGACCGGTCCGAAGCGACCTCGAAGAGGACGGACGACGGAAGCGGGTCGACGGCTTCCCACGGCGATTCACCCCGGCCGCCCGACGTGACGAAGGTGCGGATCGGCGGGCGGACCTTCCACCTCGAGGTGGCGAGGACGGAGAGCGAGCGGCGGCGAGGGCTCATGGGCCGCAGCTCGCTACCGGAGGACCGCGGGATGCTCTTCGTGTTTCCCGCCTCCCGCCGGCGGTCGTTCTGGATGAAAGACTGCGAGATCCCGCTGGACGTGATCTTCCTCGACGACCGCGGGCGGGTGATCAACATCCACGAGATGGAGCCGCCGGACGAGGGGACGCCGACGGAGGAGCTCGAGCACTACCGGAGCGCTTCACCCGCTCGTTTCGCGGTCGAGCTGCGTAAGGGGATGGCCGAGAAGCTCGGGCTGTCGCGAGGGGAGAAGGTCCTCGACGACCCGGAGCGGATCGGGCGGTGGGCTCGGTGAAGCAGGTCGCAAGTCACAAGTCGCAGGTCGCAAGGGACGAGTCGCCGGGCGCAGGTTTCGGGTGCTGGAAGTGGTGGGGGCGGCGTTGGCGGCTAAGGCCGAGGGCGGTCGGTACGGAGGAGATGGGCGACGGCCTTGGCGAGCATGTCCACCTCGATGTTGACCCGGTGGCCGGCGGCGAGCGTGCCGAGGGTGGTCCGCTCCAGGGTGGTCGGGACGAGGACCACGTCGAAGGTGTGGGCGTCCGGGTCCACCGCGGCGAGGGTGAGGCTGACGCCGTCCACGGCGACCGAGCCCTTGGGAAAGAGCAGCGGGGTGAGCTCAGGCTCCGTCCGGATGCGGACCCGCCACTCGTCTCCGGGCGCGTCCACGTGGGTCACCGTCGCCACCCCGTCGACGTGGCCCTGGACGAAGTGGCCGCCGATGGGTGTTTGGGGGGTGAGGGGCGGCTCGAGGTTGACGGGGGCGCCGGGACGGAGGCCGCCGAGGGTGGTTCGGTCGAGGGTCTCCCGGACCACGTCGAAGGCGAGGGGCTCGCCGCCTGCGACCAGCGTGAGACAACAGCCGTTCACCGCGACGCTCTGACCCGGGTCGGGCGTCGCGTGCCAATCGCCGGGGTCGATTCGGAGACGGGCGCCGAGCGCCGTCGGCTCCACCGCGTCCACCCGGGCGAGCGCTTGGATCAGGCCCGTGAACATCGGTGTCCCGTGGGTCGAGGGATGACGGCTAGCTCCGCTCGGAGCCGACGCCGGCGCCCTCCTCGGCGGGCGAGGCGGCTCGGTCCGCGTGCTCGGTCCGCTCGGCGGTTCCGTCGCCGCGGAGCACGACGATCCGCCAGAGGTCGTACGGCACCAGCTTGAACTGGTGGGATAGCCGAAGGGGCGAGCTCCGGAGAAGCTCGGGCAGCGCGAGGTCGGAGCGCCAGCCGATCTTGACGAACAACGGGTTCAGCAGCTTCTCCATCGCCGCCACGGGGCGGAGGTTGGACTGGAAGTGGTTCAGGACGATCACCTGTCCACCCGGCTTGGTCACCCGCGCCGCCCATTCGAGGAGCTTGTGCGGGTCGGAGACCACGCTGATGACGTGGGTGATCACCACATGGTCGAAGCTCCCCTCCACGAAGGGCGGCGCCATCGCGTCCGCCTGAAGCAGGTGGACGCCCCGCTTGCCCCCGCCCCGCACCCGGTCGAGGGCCTTCTCCAGCATGCCGCGGGAGAGGTCCATCCCGACGACCTCCACGCCGTCCGGGTAGTGGTGGAGGGTCATCCCCGTCCCGACGCCGAGGTCGAGGACACGCTCCCCCGATCGGGCGGCGAGCTCCTCGATGGCCCGCCGCTGGCGCCGGCGGACGAGCATGCCGAAGGTGTAGTCATAGATCCACGACCAGAGGTCGTAGAGCCGACCCGTCTTCGACTCCGTCATCGCGGTTTGCATAGGGCTCCTCCCGCGCCGACCCGACTGCGTTCAGCCTACCGCACGGCGACGGCCGAGCAAGGCGACGCCATCCGGGCCGTCCTCCGCTCGCGACCCTCCCCGCCCGCCTGCGACGATCCACTAGCAACTACCAACTAAGGAGGCGGAAAAGAATAAGTTGAGCCTATTCATCGGTGCCAAGGCGGAAGT
>CAZQQP010000068.1:0-18242 GCA_964595475.1 uncultured Planctomycetaceae bacterium
TGTCACGGCTGCGCGAACCGTGTAAGAGCGCTCAGCGGCGGGTGGTGAGCGAGACGGGGAGTGCCCATGGCCAGGATCCTGGTCGTCGACGACTCGAGGTTCGATCAGCGCCTCATCCGCGATATTCTCGCTAGCGACGACCAATACACGGTGTGGTGCGCCGACGACGGGCAGAACGCCCTCTCCGTGATGGACCAGGGTCTTCCGGACCTGGTGCTCACCGACCTGCAGATGCCGGAGATGGACGGCCTGACGCTCACCGACGCGGTGCGCGAGCGGTATCCCGCCGTTCCCGTGGTTCTGATCACCGCTCACGGGAGCGAGGACATCGCGGCGGAGGCGCTGCGGAAGGGGGCGGCGAGCTACGTGCCCAAGCGCTTTCTCCGCCGCGACCTTCGGAGCATCGTCGGGCGGGTGCTGGGTCTGGTGGAGGCGCATCGGCAGGAGCAGGCCGCGGTCGAGTGTCTCGAGCAGACCCAGATCTGCTTCGTGCTCCAGCCGGACCGCCAGTGGGTGCGGCCGGTCCTCAGCTACCTGCGTCGGGAGGTCGCCCGCTTCCGTCCGCAGGACGAGACCGCGGAGCTGCGGGTGAGCATCGCGTTGGAGGAGGCGCTGTCCAACGCGATCGACCACGGGAGCTTGGAGGCGGACCCGGATCTGCGGGAGCGGGACTTCGAGGCCTACGTGGAGTTGCTCCGCAACCGCCGAGCCGTACCGCCGTACTGCGACCGAAGGGTCTACCTGACTGCATGCTTCACGCGGCAAGAGGCGCGCTACGTCGTCCGCGACGAGGGGCCGGGCTTCGACCCCGCGTCGCTGCCCGACCCGACGGACCCCGCCAACATCGAGATGGTCAAGGGACGGGGCCTCCTCCTGATGCACAGCTTCATGGACGAGATCCGGTACAACGACGTCGGCAACGAGGTCACCATGGTCAAGCGATGGAGGGAGGGAGACGGCTGAGGCGAGTCGGCCTCACGCCTCGGCCGTCGAAGGCGAGCCCGCCGTGTGCTCGGCGTCGTCGGGCGATCCGGTCGGGCCGGCCACCGCGGCACCCGTTCCTCCCCGCCGCACGGGGTGCCGGACACCCACCCTCGGTTCGTTCTTCGTGCTCCACTTCTCGCTCGCGACCGGCTCGGGCCCGTCACGCACGGATCGGCCTCGTCAGTTATTGAAACTGAGTCTCAACATCTCTAAAGTGGGCGGCGCCGTCGCCGCGATCGGCGGGACCTTTACCCGTGGGGTACGGGGCTCTGTGCGCCCCGGGACGGCTCGGGGAATTCCACGAGTGGCAGGGAGCGTGGCCGATGCACCGGGCCAGCGTGTGCCGGATGCCGATGTTGTTCGTCGTGGCGGTCCTGGTGGGGCACGGAGCGGCTCGTGGAGCGTCCGACACCGAGGAGCGGGAAGCGCTGGCGCGGAAGATCGAGAAGACCGTCGAGAAGCTTCAGCAGGTGCGGGAGAAGCGACGAGCGGCGCGGAAGCGCCACCGCGAGGCGCGAAAGAAGGTCCGGGCCGAGATCGAGCGGCTGGAGGCGGACCGCGAGGAGGCCCGCGGTGCGGTCAAGAAGAAAAAGCAAGCGGTCCAAGCCCTCCGGAAGAAGCTCGAGAAGGCGAAAGCGCGGCGGAGCCGGGCGAAGCGGACGCTGTCGGCGGTCGCCGAGCGGGCCGAGGGGGTGGCCCGGGCCATGCGGAAGCGGATCACCACGGGCGTGCCTTACCGGCGGAAGCGGCGGAGCGACCGGATCGACGGTGTGCTCGGCGCATTGGGCGGGGAGGACGCCGCGAAACAGGGCAAGGCGGTCGGCGACCTCCTGAGCTTCGCCACGGACGAGCTGCAGCGGGCGAGCGAGACGGAGCTGTGGAACGCGCCGGTGACCCTTCGCGGCGGTGAGCGGCGCGTGCACGCCTACCACTACCGCGTCGGCCTCGCGGCCGAGGCCTTCGTCGCCGAGGACGGCGAGGAGGTCGGCCTTGCCGACATCGGCGCCGACCGAAGCTGGGTCCTCGACCTCGGCCGCGCCCGTCGCCGCAAGGTCCGCGACGCGGTCCAGATCCTCCGGAAGCGGGCGAGGCCGCGGATCCTGCCCGTCCCGCTGGTCCTACCGCGAGCGGAGGGGGCGTCGGGGAAGGACGTCTCCGGCGAGGAGACCGCTGACCAGGGAAAGGAGCCGTGACGCGCCCCCTCTCCGCGAAGCCGCCTCGGCCCGGGCCCCGGAGCAGCGCTTTTCCCCCACGCGGCGTTCGGGGTGGGCTCGCCGCGGTATTGGTGCTCTCCGCGACCGCGGTCGCCGCCGACGACTCCACGGCGTCGGCGGAGGAGCTGCGATCGCGTCTGTCGGAGCTTCAGAAGCAGCTCGCCGAGGAACGGGCGGCGGTGAAGCGGGAGAAGGCCGAGCGGGCGAAGGAGCTCGCCGAGCTGAAAAGCAAGCGACGCTCGCTCGCCGAGAATGTCCTCGAGCTGGAGGCCACGCGGCGGAAGCTCACGGAGAGGAGAAAGGCCCTCACCAACAAGGTGGAGAAGGTGCGGTCGCGGGCGGCCACGCTCGAGGACGCGGTCGGGTCGATGCGGTCCGCCGCGGTCTCGGCCCTCGAGCAGCTCGGCATCCGGCTCCGCGAGGTGCCCGCGACGAAGGAGCGACGGAAGCGCGCCAGGGCGTTGCAGGAGAAGCTCACCGGCGACGGAGCGACGGCCGACGCCCTCGACCGCCTTCTCGCGTGGATCGACACGGCCCACCGGCGGGCGACGCACGTGACGGTGGAGCGGACGCGGCTCTGGACCGCCGCGGAGCGACGCGAGCGGGTGACCCTCCTCCGCGTGGGCCACGCGGCCTTCGCCTACGAGACGGCGGACGGTCGAGTGGGCGTGGCGCTGAACAGCCCCGCGGACGCGTCGGGCTACCGCTGGCGGGAGGACCTTCCCGAATATCTCGCCGGTCGCCTCCGCGAGGCCATCGACGCGGTGGAGGGCGGCGACTCCCGCACCGTCGCCGTGCCCATGGACATCAGCGGAAAGCTCCGGGCGGATACGGCCCTCCAGCGGACCACGCCGCTGTCGCTGGCGAGGTCCGGCGGGCCGATCATGGTTCCGCTCGGCCTGGTCGCCCTCGTGGGGCTCCTCCTCGTGGTGGAGCGGTGCTGGGTCTTGTACGTCCGGAACACGCGGCAGACACGCCTCGTCCGCCGCGTTCTCGAGGCGTGTCGGGCGAAGCGCTTCGACGACGCGGAACGGGCCTGTCGACGAGGCCGCGGCGCCGTCGCCCGGACGCTCGCCGCACCGCTCACCCACCGCCACGCCTCCCGCCACGTCCTCGAGGACACCATCCAGGAGCAGCTCATGCACGAGCTGCCGCGTCTGCAGCGCTTCCTCGGCGGCATCGCGGTGGTCGCCTCCGTCGCCCCGCTCCTCGGCCTGCTCGGAACCGTCACGGGCATCATCCAGACCTTCGGGGTGATCCGCGCCTTCGGCAGCGCCGACCCCGGCCTGATGGCGGGGGGCATCTCCGAGGCGCTGGTCACGACGGCCACGGGGCTGACCGTCGCGATTCCGATCCTGCTCCTGCACAGCCTCCTCCGCGGCCGCGTGGACCGGCTCGTCAGCGACGCGGAGAAGCACGCGGCGACGGTGCTCAACCTCGTGGAGACCGGCGGGGAGGGCGACGCGACGGTGGAATGAGAGGCCCTTGCCGAGCGAGACGCATGGCGCAACTGCTCCAACACGGCGGGTGGCTCTTCCTCGCGATCCTCGCGCTGTCGGTCGCGGCGTGGGGACTGCTCGTGTGGAAGTGGCTCACGATCCGCGCGGAGGTGGCGGGCGGCCACGGGTGGGCGGACCGGGTGATCGCCGCGCTCGCCGCCGGCGACGAGGCGGAGGCGAAGCGGCTGTGCGGGGGACGGCGGAACCGGCTCGCCGCTCTGCTCGCCGTGGCGCTGGAGACGCGGGTCGGCCGGCGCGTCGACTTCGAGAAGCACCTCCGCCCGATGCTCGACAGCGAGGCCCACGCGCTGCGGGGCCACCTTCCGCTGATCGCCGCGATGGCCTCCGCCGCGCCGCTGCTCGGCCTCCTCGGCACGGTGCTCGGGATGATCACCACCTTCGACGCGCTGACCGCCCACGGCACCGCGGAGGTGGACCGCGTCGCCGGGGGCGTCTCCCAGGCGCTGATCACCACTCAGGCCAGCCTCGTCGTGGCGTTGCCGGTGGTCGTGTTGCACAGCTATCTGCGTGGGCGGGTGGAACGGCACATCGAGACGGCCGCGTTGTACGTGAAGAAGGTGGAGACGCTCCGCTGCGGGGACTGACCATGTTCGACTCCGTGCGGAAAAGCATGCAGCCGGGGACGGCGTGGGGCGTGGACATCGCGCCGCTGATCGACGTGGTCTTCATCCTCCTGCTGTTTTTCCTCCTGACGACCACCTTCGTCCGGGAGACAGGGTTGACCGTGGACAAGGCCCAGGCGGTCCGGGCTCGGCCGCTCGAGGCCGAGAGCCTGCGGGTCAGCATCGGCGCGAGCGGCGCCGTCTACACGCAGGGCGAGGAGGTGGACCTCGCCACGCTGCGACAGCGGGTGCGGTCGTTCGTCACGGAGCGGCCGAAGGCGTCGGTCGTCGTCATCCCGGACAAGGAGGTCGCCGCGGGCCGCCTCGTCGAGGTGATGGACGCCGCCAAGCGCGGCGGCGCCGAGGATCTCGCCGTCGCCGCGTCGGAGGCCCGTCGGTGAGCCGCGACGCCGGAGCGGAACGTCGATGAGCGAGAGGATCGCCGTCCAGAGCCGTCTGGTCCGTTTCCTCGTGGCCGCCGCCGCGACGGTGACCGTCAACGCGCTGCTCGTCGCGGCGCTCGCGAGTTTGAACCGGATGCCGTCGGTGGACCGTCGGTCGCCTGCCGACACGTCGCCGACGCTCCACGTGCGTCGCACGGAGACGAAGGTGGAGAAAACGTCGGAGACGAAGGAGCCGCGGAAGACGCCGCGTCGCCGTTTCGAGGTGGACCTCGACCGTCCGACGGTCGACCGGCCCTCTCCCGAACCGGTTCGGGCGTCAACCGACGTCGCACCGGCGATGGTGGGCGAGATCGACGTCTCGGTCTCCGACACCGCCGGCGCCGCCGGACGGGGCGAGAGACAGGAGCCGCTCCGGGGCGACCGAGTCGAGCGGCCGCCCCGCGGCGTCCACACGCCGCCGCCGCGGTATCCCCGGCCGGCGCGGCGGCGCCAACTCGAGGGGGCGGTCACCGTCAAGCTCCTCATATCCCGCGACGGACGCGTGCAACAGGTCCGGACCCAGCGCGTGGACGGGCCGCGGTCCTTCGCCGAGGCGGTCCGGCAGGCGGTGCGGAACTGGCGGTTCCGCCCCGCCGAGCACCGAGGCCGGAAGGTGCCCGTCTGGGCCGTCAAGACCATCCGGTTCAAGCTCGAGAGGAGATGACCGATGTCGCGTCGGTCGGAAGCCCCCTGTCTCTGCCCACCTGCGATCAGCACGACCGAGGTCACGGACGACGCGGACCCCGAACAAGACCGGTGCGCGATCCGCCCGCGACGGCGCATGTTCTGCACGGGCGACCGACATAGCGCTCGGCTCGCCGGGGGTCCCACCTTCGCCTTGCTCGTCGCGCTCGCGACGCTCGTCGCCCCCGCCGGCGTGGTCATCGGTCAGGAGGAGCAAGAGGCCCGGCGCAAGATCCAGGAGGCCCGCAAGCACTACGACGCCGGCGACTACCGGAAGGTCGTGGATACGTTAAAGGCGGTGGTCGAAGAGAAGCCGACGCTCGCGCCCGCCCATCGTCTCCTCGGCCACGCCTACGCCCAGCTCGGCAAGCGGGAGGCCGCCCGGGAGGCCCTCGTCGACGCGGTGGGGCACGGAGGGCTGACACCGGACGTCGTCGCCCGGCTCGTGGCGATCGACAGCGCCGCGGGACGGGTGACTTCGGAGCTCAACGCGCTCCGCCTGCTCAGCGTCCTCAACCCGTCGAACCGGGAGGGCATGCTCAACTACACGCAGCACCTCGTGGACGCCGGGTCCGTGGGCGAGGCGGTTTCCCTTCTCCAGTCCCTCATCGACCGGCGACCGTCGGACGCCACGGCTCACCTCCAGCTCGGCAACGCCCACCTCGCCCGCGACCGGCCGGAACGCGCCCTCGTCGCCTACCGCACCGCGTTCGCCCTCGGCGAGCGCACGCCGGAGCTCGCCCGGACCGTCGGCGACCTCCACGTCCGAGCGGGCCACCGTCGCGACGCCCTTCCGTGGTATGAGCGAGCGCTCTTGCTCAGCGAAGAGAAGGACCGTGAGCTCCAACTGCGCCGGGCCCGGCTGCTGCTCGAGGTCGGCGAGCGCGCGAAGGCCGCGAAGGCGGCTCAGTCCCTCACGAAGGCGGACGCCTCGGACATCGTTGCCAAGGCCCACCGGCTCCTCGGCCATGTGGCCGTCGAGCGAGAAAACCCCGCCGCGGCGGCGGAGCAATGGGCCAAGGCCACGGACGGCGGCGTGGCCACGCCGCAGATCCTCGAGTTCCTCGGCTCCTACCACTTCGACCGGGAGAACTTCTCCAAGGCCGCTCGATACCTCAGCCGCCGGCTGAAGGACTCGGACGGCGACGCCCGCCTCCGCCGCTTTCTCTTCCTCAGCCACCTCCGCGCCGGCCATCCCGACGCCGCCCGCGTGGCGCTGCGGAAGTACCTCGAGCACGAGGGGCTCACGAAGCGCGCCCGCCGTCTCCTCGCGGAATATCGGCGGACGACCACGAAGTGATCGAGCGGGGTCGGCCATTGGCACTCACGCTCCGCGTATGATCCGAACATGGTCTTAACGAGAATGGATCACGACCCGGATCCGAAGGCGGGTCCGGATCCAGCGGCGGGTGGTGCAAAAACGACGACCACGGGGGGGCACTCCCATGAAATACGAGGACATTAACATCACCGCGATGCGGCGATTCGAAAGGCTCCGAGGAGTCGTGTGCTCGCGGCAGGAAAGCATCCGGCCAGGCGTCGCCGGCTGAGAGAAAACACGCTGCATGGCACGTGGTTGTGCAAGACGATCGCACACCTTTCCGAATGAGCGGGGCAGGTCGGGGAGGCTGCCGGTTCGGACGGAATCCCGTAAGGCCGGCACAACCGTCTCAATCGGGTTGTGGCCGCGCCGCTTCAGCGGTTTGGAATACGCATCTGCGAGAGCGGCGTGGGGAAGGCAGCAAGGCGGGGCACCCCGGACATTGCCTCAGCGCCTCACGGTGCGTGTCCGAGGCGACCCGCTTGGGGGCGCGGGCGCCGGCTCCCGGGATGGCCTTTCTTCGCACCGGGCTTCTTCCCACGTCCGCCGCCCGCATGGATCGGGACAGCGCCCGACGGGCTCGAAGGGTCCGCTTCGCCATCGGCGCCGGGCGCTCCTTCCAGCGCGTCGCCATCCGAGGCGTGGTTCCTCCCGTGGGCTGCTGAGATCGGATCCCTTCGGCCCTGGCGAGCAGCACCGCCGCGCCCGCGAGGCGTCGGTCGCGAAGCGGCCGTCGACCTCCTGCTCACCGAGCTCCCGCGCTTCACCGCTGCAACGATCTCGTCAGCGGATCGCGATCGGCGGGCGTCCGTGCCCATCGCCCCATGTGTCGGCGTCCGAGCTCGCCGGCGCTAGACCCTGCATGTCGCACGCCACGCCAAAAGCCATGACATCCGCGCATCCGGCCGAGGTGCCACACCGGCGAGTCACTTCCGCGACGGCTGCTACGGCCGACACCGCCGTGGCTGTACGCCACCTGAGCAGACATCGGCCCTTCGCGGCGCTGCCCGGATGCGCTCGGGGGCCGCTGGCATCGCCCGCTGCTGACGACGCGCCCCCGCACCCGCCCGCCTCGGCGGCCGGCTTCCCTGCCCCACCCACTTGCCGTTCCGGACGCGCTTCAGCTCCGATTCATCGAGCGGTGGCCGCTGAAATGCACCATCGGTCTTCGCGGCCATCACCACAAAATGCTGACGTGCCGGCACCGCTTCCGGGTTCCCCTTGAACGCTTTCTTGAGCTCTTTCGGAAGCTTCTCGTAGTAACCGATGAACCGCTCTTTTTTCTCATCGCACTTCCCGCAGCTGAAGACGACCGCCCGCACGGCGTCGTTTCCGTCAGGGCTCTGAATCGGCGGAACGCGGGTCGCGGAAGCCCTGAAAAGCTCCCCGGTCTTCATATCCAGATACCACGCCCGGCCCGCGTTGTCGGGCGTCTCCGAACCGCCGAGCTGTGCAACAAGCCATCCGAGGGCGGCGACGACGAGCACAGCCGCCAGCCCGGCGACCACCTTTGGGTTCGAGTTAAGCCACTCGCGTAGCATGATGCTCCGCCTTTCGAAGAGCCTTTTACTTCGAGAACGTAATCTTCGGAAGCTCCGTTACAGTTGGAAACGCGTAATCCCCATTGTTGCCGGAGAGGAGGTCCGGAGTGGTTTTGTGCCAGGCCCGGGACGCGGCGTGACCATCGACAAAGCCCTGGGTCATTTTCCCGAGGTGGCTGATCCGAGAGGCGATTTGCCTCCCTGTCTCCGGAAACGGCGGGGCTACCTCCGAATAGATATCCTGATCCTCGTTCGACATGTACCACCTCGAGTTATCGTAGAGCAAGACCGTCTCGCTCGGATATCGGTTGTTTGGCATGTATAGATCGAACAGACGGTACGGCGCGGGTCCCGCGTGAGGTCTGCTGTCCTCCCACTCCGTCACCTTCCAGCCCCAGCTCGGGATGGTGTTGAGCTTGTACGAGACCCAGAACAGGTCGTCGTCCTTCGTGCTCTTCTGCATCGCCTCCAGGGTCATCCCGTCCACCGGGTCGACGTTCTGGGCGCTCGCGCCGTACCAGCCGGCGGGTGTAGCGTCCGACATTACGCCTTTACCGGTCGGGTCGACGAAGATGTTCCAGTTGCTGTCTATGTAGGGCCCGAGCATCGTGTGCCAATAGAGCGCGGGGGTCGGATTGTTCGGTCCCTCGGCCCGGCCAGGCGGGTAGGTTCCAAAATCGCCTTTGTACGCCTGCTGGGCGGTGACGATCTGCCGGACATTGCTGAGACATTCCGCCGACAGGGCCATCTGGCGAGCCTGACTCAGGGCTGGCAGGAGGAGGGCGATCAGGATGGTAATGATGCTTATGACCACGAGAAGTTCGACGAGCGTGAAGCCACGGCACGAGAGCCGTCCTCTGTTGCCCGCTTCGTTTGCCGAATAGGTGCCCTCGCATCCGGACGCGGGCAGGCCGGAAAGGCGGGTTCGCGTCGAACGATCGAACATTCGGGTGCTCCTTACAAAAGTGGTAGGTGTCTCTCAGCTAGAACGCTCCAAAGCCGCTGTGAGCGGATGACGAGCACTTCGGCAGCCCCGTCTTCTCTCGTCGCCCGGAAAGGGCGCGTCGGTCTCTGCTTGGAATTCAGTCTGCTACAGGCTGGGAGGCGAGGGAGAAGTCGCCGTCCTTTCACCGGCCGGTCATCCCCTCGCCCTGCAGCGACGCACGCGTGTCCGCGTCCTCGAGGACCTCCCCGACGAGCGTCTCCGCCTGCTCCGCCCGCCTCTTGTTCAGCCGGGAGGTCTCCTGGTCGGCCCGGAGCGCCGCGACTTGTTCTCGAGCGACTCCGCCTTTTTCGGGGAGATCCCGCTCGGTCGGCTCGTCCGCCGCGGCGACGCTCGTGAGCGCTTCCGCGGGCACACCGGCCACGCCCGGGCGTGTCCAGCGATCGATCATTGGACCCTTCTTTCAAAACAGAGGCGGACTTTTCGCTTCCCACGTTATCCCCGCCGCGTGAGCGCCAGACGAGCGGCGGCTTAGAAGTGCATCAACGGCGTGGCGGGGCGTAGGCGGGCGGCGGAGCATCGCCGTGATGGTTAGCAGAAGATGAGCGAGCTCGCCCTCGCGGCCAAGTGCGCTCGGCCCGGGCGATCGCTAGCGAGCGACGATCCGTCGAACCGCTCGGCCTGGAACCCATCGCGATGCCCGACAGATCCCGGCCAGGAACAGACGAGCCGACGGAGCAATCCACCGCCCGCTGACGACCGGGCGACCAAGATTGTCGCCGTCGAGGGCGAGGAGGATCTTCGGGAGCTCCTTCGCGTCAGCCGCGAGCGGGAGGGATACACCGGGGTCGCCGCTTGCGGGAGCGTCGGGGGGACCTTCATCAGTCGGAACTGTTCGGCCGAATGGGCGAACCAGGCCGGTAGGTCGGCGAGGCTGCCGGACCGCTCCGATGAGAAGCCCTCTCCGCCCCGCGACGCAGCGCGTCGCCGATCCCGCCTCAGCTTCTTCGCGTAGGCTTGCCAGTCCGCTGACTGGTTCCGCTGGTCGATCCGCACGAGCGTCCGTAGGAGGTGCACCGGGTCCCGGCGCCGGGCGCCGGGAGGGGTCGCGCGCGACGACCGCGTCGTAGGCCGACCCGTAGTCGGGCAGCGGGACCCCGTTGAACTACTCCGAGAGCGGCTCCATCAGCGCCGGGCTCTCACGCGTCGGGTCGATCATGTCGTAGCAGACCCGCGGGTTCGCGAACGCCCAGACTCAGAGGCTTGGCCGTTGACCACGCCGGGCCGCCGGGTCCCTTGAACCCACGGGGTCCCCTTCTCGGCACTCCCCGGGTCCCCTTTCCGATGCTCGTTTCCCGGAAAAGCCGTCGGACGAGCGACGTCCCTACGGAGACGGGCAAGCCCGCGACGGGCTTGCCCGTGCTCCGAACGCGATGAGGCAGCGTCTTGAAGGGGTTCGCACAACCGGGACCGTCGCCGGAGCCTGGGACCTCAGCGGCCCAGGCCCCGGCGTCCGGCTCCGCTTACCACAACTCCAGGCCCGCCGGGCCGATGGACACCTCGACCCTGCGACCTGATTACCGCATCTCCGTGCCGGCGGGGCCGATGAACTCCGCTCCTTCGCTGCTGCCGAAGCCGATGCCGAAGACGACGAAGAGGGCGAGGTCCGGCGAGTCGTGGCCGACGCCGAACAGCGGCGAGACACGGAGGCTGGTCCGTTGCGTCGGCCGGTACTCCATGCTCGGGCCGATGAGGAACTCGGTCTTCGGAAGCTCCCCGCTGCCCTCGTCCTCGTTGATCAGCTCCGTCTCGGCGCCCACGGAGAAGGTATTCCGGATCAGCTCGTAGCTGATCCCCGAGCTCACGCCGTATTCGATCTTGTCGTTCTCGAGGTCGTGCTCGAAGATGAGGTTCCCCGCCCAGTGCCACCTCGGCTTGAGCGTGTCGGCGAGGAGCAGCTTGTACTCCATGCTCTGGCTCTCCTCCTTGAGGATCTGTCCCTCGTACTCGACGTAGCCGGTGGGGCTGAGCGGGATCTCCCCCCAGTCCGCGAAGGCGTGGCGGATCTCGATCTTGTAGGACTTGGAGCGGATCTCCCCGCCGCCGGGGCGGTCCTGGACGTTGTACAGATCGAGCTGGGTTCGCCAGGGCAGGCCGATCTTGACCTCCTGCTGGAACTCGTGGGACGGCTTGCTGTCGTCCTCGAAGGTGCTCTCCGAGAAGACCTCGAACTCCACCACGCCCGGCGGGAGGACGAAGGCGCGGGTGGTGGGGAAGCGCTGCTGCCGGGCGGTCCACGCCGGCTGCTTATAAGGACCGACCAACTGATCCCCCGACTCCGCCTCGCCGTACACCGTGGTCTCCTCCAGCTCCACCTCCGCTTCGGCTCCGCCGGCCTGCCCCTTGCTCCCCCGAGCGCCGCCGGACTGTCCCGTGCTCTCCTGCGCCAGGCCCGCCGCGGGCATCGCCCCCACGGCCGCGACCGCCGCGAACAGCCCGGCCCAGCCGGACACCCGCCGCTGCGGCTCGGTTCGCCTCCAACTCCACATACGGCCTCCTTTCGAATTGAGACTGAGTTTCAGTTTCGCTCTATACTAGGCCCCCGGAGGCCGTGATCAACCCGACGGCGGGGGAATGAGGGCGGGGCGTCGGGCCGCGACGGCGGAGCGCGAGCGCTCCGAGGCGGACCGGCCAGAAATCGGGTGCCCTCAGGGAAAACCACGGAGGGAATGGGAGAGCCGGCGGGGGTCGGAGGGGTCGGAGGGCCACCGGTGTCCGGACGGTCGACCGCGGGGTCAGCCCCCCTCAAGCGCCTCGGCGTCGGCGAGATCTTGGCGGCGCCCGGTGGCCCGCTTGTTGCGGATGAGCTCTCTCCGCCCGAGGACGGGGAAGTCCACTCCCCACGCTGTGACGAAGCGGCGGTGCGGCCAGGCCTCCTCGAACGTGAGCCCGGCCACCCCGGTCAGGATGTCGATTCGGCCCGGCGACGCCGAGTTGGACAACCTGTTCCGGCGTTGCAAAGTCATCGACCGTGAATCGGTCGAGGGGAGCGCCGAAGGCGGCGAGGGCCTGCCAGACGCGCTGCGCGTTCTCGGCCGTCGGTCGGACCCAGATGTCGAGGTCACCCGTCGCGCGAATCCGTCCGTGGGCCGCCATCGCGTGGGCCCCGACCACCAGGAACTCCACGCCGTTTGACCTCAACGCGCCAAGCATGTCGTGGAAGTCGCCGTTCATCCGGCCATGGCTCTCCTTTCACCGCCCACGCGGTCCTCGTAACCTCCTCGACCCTCGCGACGCGCTCGCTCGGCGTGCAGTGCGCGAGGTCGTCCCGCCCGGCCGCGGACCCCAGCGCCGCCTTTCGCACGCGAAGGTGTCGGCGCCTATCGCGCCTCATCGGAGGGTCCTCCGCCGTCGTCGGTCGCCCCGCTGTCCGCTTCGGACGCGGGAGAGAGCCAGTCGACCTCGCCCCGGGCGAGGTCGATCAGGAGCAACGCTGTCAGCTTGGCCCGCTCGGGGAGGCTGTCCACCTCCATGCACTCCTCCGCGCTGTGGAGGCCGTCGCCGCGGACGCCCATGGTGTCGACGTTGGGGAGGCCCGCCGCGGCGAGGCGGTTGCCGTCGCAGACGCCGGCGGTGGGCTCCCACGCGATGTCGATGTCGAGGGCGTCGCCGCAGCAGCGGATGTGGTCGCAGAGCAGTCGGGTGGGCTCGTCCAGCGGCTTGGGCGGGGCGGTGAAGCCGCCGTGGAGGTACGCCTCGATGCCGTCCTTCGCGTGGAGGGTCCGGATGAGCTGGTCCAGCTCGCCGCGGACGATCGCCTCTTGCGACCGCGTGGTGTAGCGGAGGTTGAAGCGGCAGACCGCGAGGTCCGGAACCATGTTGACCGGGCCGCCGCCCTCCACCTCACCGATGTTCACGATGAGGTCCTCGGCCCGCGTGTTGAGCGCGTCCAGCGCCGTGATGAACCCGGCCATCGCCGTGATGGCGTTCCGCCCCGCGTCGAAAGAGCGTCCGGCGTGGGCGGAGCGGCCGCGGACCACCAGGGTGAAGTTGCCCGAGCCCCGTCGCTCGCTCGCGAGCCGTCCCGACGCCAGCGTGGGCTCGAAGACCAGGCCGAGGTGGTGTCGCGACGCGGCGTCCTCGAGGAGCCTGCGGGAGCCGGGCGAGCCGATCTCCTCGTCGGGGTTGATCAGCACCTCCCAGCCGAGGCCGTCCGCCACGCCGCTCCGCTCCACCGCCTCCAGCGCGGTGCGGAGGACCACCAGGCCGCCTTTCGCGTCCGCGACACCGGGGCCGCGGAGGCGGTGGCTGCTGAGACGCTCCGTCTGCTGGAAGGGATCCTGCGGGCCGAAGACCGTGTCCATGTGGCAGGAGAGGAGGACGCGGCGGGAGGCGTCCGGTCGCTTGCGGAACGACAGGGCGGTGCCCAGCGGCTTGGCGGTCACCTCGCCGTGGCTGTCGATCGTCTCCCACGGCGGCAGCTCATGGCGGTGAGCCTCCGCGTCGAGCGGTGCCATGGCGTCCGTCAGCGCCTCCGCCATCGCCTCCAGGCCCGTGCGGTGGAGCGAGCCGCTGTTGATGTTCGCCCAGGTCTCCACCTGGTCGCGCATGGCGCGGCGCTGCGAGTCGATCCAGCGTAGGGCTCGGTCGGGACGTCCCATGGGCTGTCCGTCAAGGGGATTGTCGGGGCTCCTGCTCCTCGAGAAGGGCTTGCATCTCGAGCATCGCGGCGAGGGCGTCCGCGTCGCCGCGGTGGCTGAAGATGTTCACGAGGTTGCGGAGCATCCGGAGGAGCCAGTCGCGGTGCGTGGCGACGGGGAGGAGCTCGTCCGTATGGGGCACGTGGGCTCCCGTGAGCTGGGCGATGCGGTGGAACGCCTCGGTGCGAGTCAGGAGCTGGCCGCCGAAGAAGGGGTCGATGAGCATGCGCTCGCCGGAGAGACGCACCTCCACGAGAAAGTGGGCCGGTGCGTTGACCCCCACGGCGGCGACACCCACGCGGTCCGCGACCAGCGCGTAGAGCAGCGAGAGCGTGATGGGGATGCCCCGCTTGGTCTCGAGGACGTCGGGCAGGTAGCTGTTTCGCGGGTCGTAGTAGTGCTCCGTGTTGCCGGTGAACCCCGCGTGGTCGAAGAGAACCTCATGGAGGTGGGCGAGGCGGGCCCGTGAGTCGTCGGAGCGGATCCGTCGGCGGACCGCCTCGGCGTAGCCCTCGATCTCCGCCTCCACGGGCGCGGGACCGGTGTCGGTGCGGGCGTGCATGGCGATCGCGACGGCGCCCCGGAGGAGACCCTGCCGGGTCTCCAGATGAGGTCGCTGCGCCGCGAGCATCTCGTAGGCCGCCTCGCGGCATCGGGAGGGGGAGTGCTCGGCCATCACGACAGTTTAGGGCGCCGCGGAGGACGGGCGACGCGGCCGCTCGCTTCCGGAGCGGGCACGCCCGCGGCCACGGGGGCTAAAATATCGACCTCTCCGTTAGGGCACGCCGATGATCGGCCAACTCGTGTTCCCAGACGGTCGAACCGCCGCGCTCACCGACGAGCTGGTGTGGGCCTCGGAAGATCCCGAGCTCCAGGCGAGGCTTGAGAGCGACTATCCGGTGGACGCGGAGGACGCCGGCTCCCCCTTCGCGGGCGTCGCGGAGCTGATCCAGGCGGCCGAGGAGCTCGGCGCGGACGTGCAGATGTTCTCGGACCCGCTCGACGAGGAGTAGGACGGGCTCCGGCGACCCGCCGCCGGACCGAGTGAAGGACACCCCCCGTGACGAACGCAACGGACACGCGCTTCCTTCTTCTGGCGACGCTCGTCGCTTGTCTTTCCGGGATGGTCCTCCCGGCGGAGTCGGCGACGCCGCCGAACTTCGTCGTCATCTTCGTGGACGATCTCGGCTATCGCGACCTCGGCTGCTACGGGTCGGCGTGGATCGATACGCCCCACATCGACCGGATGGCCGAGGAGGGGATGCGCTTTACGAGCTTCTACGCCCAGAACGTCTGCGCGCCGAGCCGGGCGGCGCTGCTGACCGGGTGCTACCCCATCCGCGTCGCGGAGCCGGAAAACGAGAAGAACGCCCAGACGGTCCTCCACTCGAAGGAGATCACCCTCGCCGAGCTCCTCGGGCGAGCGGGCTACGCCACCGGGTGCGTGGGGAAGTGGCACCTGGCGGGAGCGGGCGGTGGGGAGCACGGACGCGGAACGGGGCCGTACCCGGAGCGGCTCATGCCCAACGCCCAGGGCTTCGACCACTTCTTCGGGACGCCGGCCCACAATGGGTTTACCCGGGAGCGCAATCCCGACCGGTGGAAGACGGAGCTGCGGCGGAACGGCGAGGTCCTCGAGCGCGATACCTCGATGGACACGCTGACGAAGCGGGAGACGGAGGCGGCGGTGCGGTTCATCGAGCGAAACCGCGACGAGCCGTTCTTCCTCTACCTCTCTTACAACATGGTCCACGTGGTCCTCGGCGCCTCGGAGCCGTTCCGCGGAACCAGCGGGCGGGGCCTCTACGGCGACGCCGTCCGGGAGGTCGACCACGGGGTCGGTCGCGTCCTCGACACCCTCGAGCGCCACGGCCTCGACGAACAGACCCTCGTCCTCCTCGCATCGGACAACGGCCCGTGGGTGGAGTCTCATCTCCGCGAGCACGGGGGCAGCGCCCACCCGCTTCGCGGCTTCAAGATGAGCACGTGGGAAGGCGGCCCTCGTGTCCCTGGAATCGTCCGATGGCCGGGCCACGTCGAGGCGGGACGCGTCACCGACGAAATCGTCACCACCCTCGACGTCTACCCGACCTTCGCGAAGCTCGCGGGGGTGGACCTCCCCGACCGGACGATCGACGGGAAGGACATGAGCGCCTTTTGGCTCGGCGAGCGGGAGACGAGCCCCCGGTCGACGTTCCTCTACTACTCGTGGACCGACCTCCAGGCCGTTCGGCGCGGCCGCTGGAAGCTGGTCCTCCCCCGTCCCCGTCGCCCGCGGGCGCTGCGGTGGTACGGACGGATGACCGACGCCGTGCCGAAGCACCAGCTGTACGACTTGAAAAAGGATGTGGCGGAGCTGCACGACGTCGCCGCGGACCATCCGAAGGTGGTGGCCGAGCTCAAAGCGCGGGCGGAGACCGCCCGGCGGACCCTCGGCGATCACGAGGTCGTGGGGGAAGACGCCCGCTTCTTCGACCCGAATCCACCGGAGCCGGGCTCGACGCGTAAGCGCCCGTCGGGCCACGGGGAAAAGCCCGTCCACACGGAGCTGAGCACGGGGAGGGGACCCGTCCGGGCGGAGTACCAACCGGCCATCGAGCACGAGCCCGGCGTCAGCCGACGGGACCCGTCCGACGTGATCCGCCACGAGGGGACCTACTACGTCTGGTACACGAAGGTCGGCGAGGACGAGCCGGGATATCCCTCGGGCTATCCCGGTGTCGTCTGGTACGCCACGTCGCCGGACGGGAAGCGGTGGACCGAGCGGGGTCGGGCGCTCCCCGAGGGAAAACCGGGACGGTGGGACGCCCACGGCGTCTTCACGCCGAACATCCTCCGGTGGGAGGGCCGGTTCTATCTCTTTTACACGGGTGTGCCCGAGCCCTTCTCCAACGAATGGAAGCAAGGCGAGGCCGTCACGCCCACACGCATCGGCGTCGCGGTCGCGGAGTCGCCGGCGGGCCCGTGGGAGCGGCACAAGGCCAATCCCGTCCTCGAGCCGGCCCTCGACCGCCCCGACGCGTTCGACAGCCTCCGCGTGGACGACGCGGCCCTCGTCGTCCGCGAGGGGAAGGTCTGGCTGTACTACAAGGGCCGCTCGCGGGCGGACGGGCCGAGCGGGCCGGCGAAGACCCGCATGGGGGCCGCCACCGCGGCGAAGCCCACGGGGTCGTTCGAGAAGCTCGGCGAGAACCCGCTCCACCGCGGCCACGAGGTCCTCGTCTGGCCTCAGAGCTACGGGGTCGGGTCGATGGCCACCGCCGCCGGGCCGAAGCGCTTCTACTACGCCTACGACGGGGTGCGCTTCGCCGAACGGAACCCGCTGAAAAATCCACCCGACGCCCCGGGAATCTACCGGGTCGACCGCTTCCGAAACCCCTTCATCGCGCCGATCCCGCGGTGGGGTATCAGCCACCGCCGCCGCGACGGCGACCTCTACCTCCAGCGGTTCGACCTCGTCTACCCGGGCGGCCCCTCGGGGAAGTAGCGACTCGCGTCGGTTGACCGGCGCTGCACACGGCGACCGGGCCCAAGACGGCCTCCGGCACGCGGGGCGTTTCTCCGTTGACCGGAGGCGGCCTGCTTCGGGAGGCACACAACACCGTGGACCGAATGAAGGCAGCGACAACCGTCGTGCTTGCTCGGGTGGCACGCAAAGGGGTGCACTGACCTCTTGCGTCCCGCGGGTCGCCTCGTTTTCCGTAGCGAGCCATCTGTCTCACGGAGCGGAGCCGAATCGGCGCGGCGATCCATGGACGGGCGTACGGATTGGCGCCGGGTGGGGCATCGACGTGAGCCCGACAGCACGGAGAAGGTTGCAGACGGCCTTCTCCGGGCCACCCAAGCAAGGACGACGCCGGGCGACAGCTCCAGTCAGTTCACGGTGTTGGGTGGCCCGGGCAAGACCTCCGCGGTCTTGCCCGTGCTCGCTCGCCCCGGTCAACCCGACAGCCGCGAGCCTTTTCACCCGACACGCCATCGTTCGATGTCGTCGAGGACGCCGCCAACGCAATCGCCGTCACTGGTGGTGCGGGGCGTTCTTGTAGTGGGCCTTGAGGAGGTCCCGCCCGAAGTCGCCGTCGTAGTCGCGGATGACCCCGTGGATGTGGTTGGCGTTGTCCTGGGTGTTCGCGTACTCGATGGCGATGCCCGGCGCCTGGATGCGGTAGTAGTGCGGCTGGTGGACCTCCGTGCCGCCCGCCCACGCGAAGTGGAGACGCTCCAGGCCGTGCTTGGTCAGCTCCTTGTTCAGCGCCTTCGCGAGGTCCGCGCGGAGGTTGCCGGTGTACT
>CAZQQP010000069.1:0-18094 GCA_964595475.1 uncultured Planctomycetaceae bacterium
GACTTCCGCCTTGGCACCGATGAATAGGCTCAACTTATTCTTTTCCGCCTCCTTAACACACGGGCGGACACCCGCCGACCGCCGAAACCGAACCGGATATCAAGGCCGACGCTCGCGACTTCCCGCGACACGGACCCGCCGCGATCGCTCCGGTCGGAGATCAGACGGCGTCTCTTACACGCTCGGCCCGCATCGAGTGATCGCGAAGCCGTTCCACTCGCGGAACGCCTCGGCCTTGGTCATCTTCCCGTCGCAGAGGTCGAGGACTTCGTGGAGCAGCCGCTCCCCCGCCGCGTCGAGCGAGGTGTCCTCGAAGATGTCGGAGACGTCCACCTCCATGGTCTCCTCCATCGCCTCCCACGACGCCCGGTTGCCGCTCAGCCGCATGGTGACCATCAGCGGATGATTGATCGTGTGGCCGCCGCCGGTGCTGAACGAGAGCACGGGGGCGCCCCCCGCCGCGATGCCCGTGATGCTCTCCCCGCCGTGGCCGGGCGTGTCCATGATCCAGAGGCCGCTCTCCTCGCCGATCGGCTCGGCGTACTCCACGGCCCCCACGATCGGCTTGCTCCCCCACTTCTGCATGGCGCCGAGCGACTTCTCCTCGATGGTGGAGAGACCCCCGACCATGTTGTCCCCCGTCGGCTGACTGCCGCGGAGGTCCACGCCCGAGTCGAGGATCTTCCGGTCCATCCGGTCGATCATCCCGACGATCTTCTCGGCCACCTCCGGCGACTTGGCCCGCGACCGGATGAGCGCCTCGCCGCCCATCATCTCCGTGGTCTCCGCGGCGAGCACACGTCCGCCCGCCTCGATCACGCGGTCCGCGAGCCACCCCACGCAGCGATTGTGGGCGAGGCCGCTGGTGACGTCGCTCGTCCCGCAGTTGATGCCGTAGAGCAGCTTGCCGAGCGGCATGCGCTCCCGCTGCTGGCCGCCGATGCGGCGGTTCAGGTCGATGGCGTGGCGGATGGCCTTCGCGGTCGCGGAGATCGCCCCCCCGTCCCGGCGGATGTTGACCACCTCGACCGGCTTACCGGTCTTGGCCACCTCGTGGGCGATCTCGTCCGCCGTGCACCCCTCCTCCTTGAAGTGATCGATGACGATGACCGCGCCGGCGTTGGGGTTCTTCCCGTGGCCGACGAGCGTGTCGAACGTCTGCTTCAGGTCCGGCGCGATCTGGCAACGGCCGAGCGGATGGGTGATCGCCACGGTGTTCTCCACCGTGTTCGCCACCCGCTCGCACGTGCTGTTGGCGTAGAGCGTGCCGCTGAGGAGCAGCACGTGGTTGCGAATCCCCACCTGGCCGTCGGGTCGCGAGTATCCGAAGAAGCTGTCTCGCACCGCTCGCTCCTTTATGAAAGGTCGCCGCGTCCCCGGTTGGACTGGATGTTGTGGGCGTGGACGTGGGCGCCGGGGTGGATGGCCTCGGTGGCCTTGCCGATCTCGTAGCCGTACTTGAGGACCGGCTGCCCCGCGCCGATCTCCGTGAACGCGAACTTGTGGTTGGGTGGGATCTCCTCGCGGAGCTCCACCTGCGTGGTCTCGTCGCGGCCCTCCACCAGGCACTCCACGGTCTCCCCTTGCTCGCCCGGGCCGATGAGGTTGGCGACGTTGTCGTCGGGGTGGATCACCAGCGCACGCTTCGTCATGGCGGTCCCTTCGTGTTACCAGGCCTTCGCCCGCTTCCACGTGATCTCGGCGCGGAACGCCTCCGCGGCGTCCACGTCGGCTTGGGCGCCCCGTGCCTCCGCTTGCCGGACCATGAGCGGCTCGAGCGGGGAGAAGCCGCTCTCCGTGCCCCGCTCCAGCTGGCTCCGGTGGCACCGGAGCATCCGTCGCTTCAGCTCGACGGAGCGGCCGATGTCCACGAAGAAGCCGGGCGCGAACCCGAGCATGTTCACCGTGTCCATCCGCCACAGCGCCGGCGGCGCCTCCAGCGGCGGGCTCTCCGTCACGTGGCCGAACGACGCCGCGAACCAGGACGCCGCCTCCGCGAGCGCCGCCCCCGCCCGATGGTCCGGATGGTAGTCCTCCGGCGCCGGCGCGAGGATAAGGGTGGGGCGGAAGCGACGGTAGACCTCGATCAGGTCGAAGCGCTGCTCCGTGGTGTCGGCCACCTCGCCGTCGCCCGTTCGCCCGGGGTAGCAGTCGGCCTCGAGGAGGGCCACCGCTTCCTGGAGCTCACCCTCCCGCACGTCCCCGAGGTTCTCGATCGGCTCCGCGGGCTGGCCCTTCTCCCCGCGCGACAGCGCGTGGACGCCGATCGGGGCGCCGTCCGCCCTCGCTCGGGCCAGCGTGCCGGCGCACAGCAGCTCCGCGTCGTCCGGGTGGGCGACGACCGCGAGGACCCGTTCATCGGAGAAGGCGAGCCGCATGATGCGGGCGGTTTAGTCGGCCCGCCTAACACGGTCAAGGGCGGATCGACCCGGCTATCGCAGAAAACAGGCGCACGGAAGCATGGCTGAAGGGGAGCGGATCGGGCTCCGCGGCGGCCGCGAGCAATTTTAATAGTCCACGAGGGCCAACCCCGCCACGCGATCGAAATGGGCGGTGTTCCGTGTGACAAGCGTGAATCCATGCACCATCGCTGTGGCTGCAATCCAGATGTCGTTGTCCCCGATCCGAGTTCCCTCACGCCGCAAGACTCCCGAGATCCGTCCGTACTGCCACGCCACCGCTCGAGTCACTCCGAGAATCGTCCATGGCTGAAGGTCCTGCTCGAGAATCGCGCGGTTCTCCTCTTCACAACCCTCCGCAAGCTCTCCATACGAGATGATGCTGATGGCGGTCGCCACGTCAGGGCGCGTTTCCAGAAACGCGATGGCTCGGCCGGCCCGTCCCCGCGTCGTCTCGCGCTCCAGGTCGATGAGAAAGGTTGTATCGAAAAGCATCACGGCCACCGCAGCGGAGGGATTGCGAGTCGACAAGGGCGCTGGAACGACAGCCGCTTCACCTCACTTCGAGCCCTTCGGAGCAGACCGACGCGGCTTCCGCTGCGCCTCGTCGAGGGCGTCGAGGGCGTGTTCGCTTAGCGCTGCTTCCCCGCGTTCCATGCGTTTCCGAAAGTGGTGAAGGACGTCCCGCCCGCTGGGGGATAGGTCAGGCCAAGTCGCGCGGCGGAGGACAGACGAAAACGACTCCCGCTCGGACCGTTTGGCCCGTTTCAGCCGCTCATACACGTCGAGCTCGATGCTGATGGTCTTCGTCGACATACACGAATTGTACACGGCTCCACCGGGCCGTCCATGCACGATAGGAGGAGCCGGGTCCCCGATAGGGCCAACCCTCTGCGAGATGCGACCTGAAACCTGTGATCTGAAGCCGGGGCCGAGGCTCTCGAGCCACCTCGGACGGCGGCTCACCGCAGCTGGATGCCCGGCGCCTCTGTCCGCCCGGGAAAACAGTGGGCACCAGCGACGGCGGTCGCCTCCCGGCGCTCCTGCTCCCGCACGTCACGGAGGTTCTCGATCGGCTCCGTGGACTGGCGCTTCTCCCATCGCGACAGCACGTGGACGCCAATCGGGGCGCCGTTCCGCCCTCGCTCGGGCCAGCGTGCCGGCGCACAGCAGCTCCGCGTCGTGCGGGTGGGCGACGACCGCGAGAACCCGTTCATCGGAGAAGGCGAGCCGCATGGCGGCCGTGTAATCGGATCGGAAAGAAGGATCAAGGACCGGCCGCCGACTCCTTCTCGAGCCTGTCGGTCCGGTTCGGCTTCCGGGACACGAGCCGAGGCGCGTTCACGTCCGTGGTTCGCCATTCCGTGACCGAAACGGCGATTCGGCGCGGGAGCCTTCCTACCGACGGGGGATTGACAATGATTGAAGGGCGGGTCTTGCTCACTCGGTACCCTTCGCAGGGTCGAAGCGGATCTTCCATATGTCCCCGCGACGGGACGGCCGCTCCTTCTCCTCGGCGAGAGAGTCGAGGCCGGTAAGGCCACGTTCCGTATAGTCGGGCACGACCCTCCCCTGAGAACGTGTGTGAAAACCGCTGCCGGCGTCGCCCTGCGTCGGCCGCGGCTGGCGGTCCCGACGGAATACGTTCCGTCGGAACTCGACCGGCATCGCCGGTTTCGGCCTGCGTGCCAACCGCGCCTTAGGAGAGCCGAGCCGGTCGCCCCGCAGAAGGGGCGCTCACCCGCCTCCTCCACCGCCTGCCCCACCGGCGCCGCCGGAGCTTCTCCACCGCTCCAGGATCGTGTGGTAGGCGAGGCCGACGAGGACGAGATCGAGGAGGGGGAACTGCTCGGTGCGGTCGCGGAGGACCCAGCCACGGCTCCAGGCTCCCATCGGCTCCAGGTCGATGAGCGGTTGGCCCTCGTGGCTCACCCGGCAAGCGCGCGAGAAGATGCTCTCGGTGGTGAGCTCCCCTGTTCCGCGGCTCGTCTCCACCGACCAGTTCGTCGAGAGGACACCCTCGCTGGAGGCCCGGCCGATCGGTCGGTCGGTCTCCGCTTCCTTCAAGGTAAAGCCGCTGCTGAACCAGCCGTCCTTCGAAAAGACCAACGGCGGGCGCTCGCTTAGGTCCACCTCCAAGTCCTCGGAGAAGGTCTGGGGGGTAAAGCCGCCGATCGTCTCCCCACCCTCTCGGAGGACATAGCGTGAAGCAAACCAACCCTCGGGCTCGGCGTGGAGCTCACGCATGGGTCACCCCTCCGTCTGCAAGACACGGGGCGAGACACCGACCCATCGGCCGCTCCCGCCTTGCATCACCGCAGCCGGACGTCCGGCGGCTCCGCGACGTAGCTCGCGACCGTGAGGGAGGGGTCGGCGTGGGTTCGGAGAAAGGACGCGGGACAGCTCCGGTCGATCGGGCCGTGGAGGGCCTTGCGGACCACGCCGCTCTGCCACGGGCGGTTGCAGAAGAAGCGAACGCGACGCGACTGGAGGATCTCCCGCATGCCGACCGTCACCGCCCGGCGGGGCACCACGCCGATCTCCCCGCCCACCGTCACGGCGTTGATCGTCCGCGTCTCCCGCGCCAGCGGGAGGACCCGCGTGGGAAGGTCGGCGAACGCATCGTTCCAGATGGTGTCGCTCGGCTCCGGCGGCTCGTTGAACGCGACGTGGCCGTTGATGCCGATGCCGCCGAAGCAGACGTCCACGCCGCCGCGCCGCTCGATCAGCGACGGGATGCGGTCCGGCGCGGACGGGTCCGGAACCACGCGGTGGGCCTCCGGCGGGGCGAGTGAGCTGTCGAGGCGGTCGTAGAAGGCCCGCGCCATGTGGCCGCGGAAGCTCAGCGGGTGGGACGGGTCGATCCAGCGGTCGTCGGTGGTGAGATACTCGTCCATCTGGATGAAGACCACGTCGCGGCAGGAGATCCCCTGGCTGTTGATCTTCTCCGCGAGCCGCGGGTAGTGGTCCACCGGCCCGACGGGCACGATGAGCGTGGGGGGCTTCCCCGCCCGCTGCATCCCCACGATCTCCTCGAGCATGGCGTCGGCCATCGCCTCCGCGAGGTCGGAGCCGTCCCCGCGGACGTGCACGCCCACCGGCGTGCCCTCGCCGAGCTTCTCCCGCGGCACGTCGAGGTAGGCCGGCCACGTCTCGGTCATGCCTGCACTCCAAGGGAGACGTGCTTGGTCTCGAGGAAGGCCTCCATCCCTTCCGAGCCCAGCTCCCGGCCCCAGCCGCTTTGCTTGAGGCCGCCGAACGGACACTGGCTGGTCGACGGCACGCCGTCGTTGATGCCGATGGTTCCCGCCTCGAGGTGCTCGGCGAGCCGCCACATCCGCGACAGATCGTTGGTGAAGGCGTAGGCGGCGAGGCCGTAGATGGAGTTGTTCGCCCGCTGGATGCCGCTCGCCTCGTCGTCGAAGACGGTGACGGGCGCCACCGGCGCGAAGGTCTCCTCCTGCATGCACCGGGCGTCGTCGGGCACGTCGACGAGGATGGTCGGCTGGATGAACGAGCCCTGCTTCCCGGCCCGCTCGCCGCCGCAGACGACGCGGGCACCGTCCTTCTGGGCCTCCTGGATGTGGGTCAGCGCCGTCTCCACGCCTCGGTCGTCGATGAGCGGGCCGATCTCCACGCCGTCCTCGAGGCCGTCGCCCACCTTCATCGCCTTGGTTCGCTCCACGAGCTTCTCGAGGAAGCGGTCGTAGATGGAGCGCTGGACGAAGACGCGGTTGGCCGCGATGCACGACTGGCCCGTGTTCCGGAACTTCGCGGCGACGGTGCCCTCCACCGCCGTGTCGAGGTCCGCGTCGTCGAAGACGAGCACGGGCGCGTGGCCGCCGAGCTCGAGGGAGAGCTTCTTCACGGAGGCCGCGGCGGCGCGGATGAGCTCGCGGCCCACCTCGGTGGAGCCCGTGAAGGTGATCTTCCGGCAGATGGGGTTGTTCAGGAAGGCCCCGCCGATCTCCCGGCCGGAGCCGGCGACGAGCTGGAACACGCCCGCGGGAAGGCCCGCGGCCTCCACCGCCTCGGCGAGCGCCACACAGCACAGCGGCGTGGCGGTGGCGGGCTTGAGGACCACCGGACAACCCGCCGCCAGCGCCGGGGCCGCCTTGCGCACCGCGAGGACCAGCGGAAAGTTCCACGGGGAGATGGCGCCGACCACGCCCACGGGCGACTCGACCACGAGGTGTCGCTTGTTGTCCTTCTGATGCGGGACGATGCGGCCGTAGCCCCGTCTCGCCTCCTCCGCGAACCACTGGAGGTGGTCGATGGTGAGGTTGAGCTCGCCCTGGCTCTCCTTCAGCGGCTTGCCGTTCTCCAGGGTCATGGTCCGGGCGATCGTGTCCCGGCGGGCCTCGATCGCGTCGGCCACGGCCCGGAGATACTGCCCCCTCTGCTTCCCCGTCAACGCCCGCCAGGCGGGCCACGCCGCCTGCGCGTCGCGGAGGGCCTGGTCCACCTCCTCGCGACCCGCGGTGGCCACCCGGCCGATCACTTCGCCGTTGGACGGGTTGACCACGTCCACCGGGTCGCGGGGACGGGTCCACTGGCCGTTGAGGTAGAGCGGGCGAGCGTTCTCCGTTGCGGTCGCCATCGTGGTGTCTCCTCTCACGAACGTGCGTGAGAAACGATTCGCAGTCCCTCGCGAGCCGCCGGCCACGGCCGCGACGGGCGAAGCCGGAAGCGGCCCTCACACACGCTCTCAGCCCGTGCCGGCGCCGACGGCCTCTTCCTTGGGCACCTTCTTCCAGTCCTCGAGGAACTGCTGGATGCCGCTGTCCGTCAGCGGATGGTCGTACAGCATCTTCAGGACGCCGAAGCTCATCGTGCAGATGTCGGCGCCCGCGAGCGCCGCCTCGAGGACGTGGGTGGGATGGCGGACCGCCGCGACGAGCACGTTCGTCTGGAAGCCGTAGTTGTCGTAGATCTGCTTGATCTGCCGGACCACGTCCATCCCGACGTGGCCGATGTTGTCGAGGCGGCCGATGAAGGGGCTGATGTAGCTCGTGCCCGCCTTCGCCGCGAGCAGCGCCTGCAGCGGCGAGAAGGTCGTCGTGACGTTGACCGGGATGTTCTCCTCCGCGAGCCGCCGAACCGCGATCAGCCCCTCCTGCATCACGGGAACCTTGATGACCGCGTTGGGCGCCACCTTCGCGAGGTCGCGGCCCTCCTCGACGATCCGGTCCGCGTCCAGGCCGACCGTCTCCAGGCTGACGGGGCCGTCCACGAGGCCGCAGATCTCCTCGTAGAGACCCCGCGGCGTCCGGCCCGTCTTGGAGACGTGGGTGGGGTTGGTCGTCACGCCGTCGAGCATGCCCCAGCGGGCCGCTTCCCGGATCTCGTCGACGTTCGCGGTGTCGAGGAAGAGCTTCATGGCATCGCCTCCAACCGAAGGTCTCACCGGCGCATTGCGTGGTCACGCGACGGGTCGTATCGTGCCGAGCCCCGCGGCGCCGGTCAACCGAGCGAATGGGAGCGTGCATGATCACGGACGCCACGCGGCAAGCGATCCGGAGCCGTCTGGTCGCCCTCGGCGACCGCCTGGTGGACCAGCGCGGCGCTCAAGTGCTGGTCGAGCCCGTCCAGCGGGCCAGCGGCTACTGGTTCGGCGGCGGCGAGCTCGTCCGCGGCGACGACGGCCTCTGGCTCGTCGGCCGCTACCGCAGCCGCGGCGACGCGAGGACGGGCGTGGCGGAAGGGGCTCGCGGGTTCGCCCTCTCCATCCTCGGCGCCGACCGCTTCGACGAGCCCTTCGAGGAGGTGGCCCGGCTCCCCAAGGAGGATCTGCGGCCCGCGGACGGCTCGGGGGAGGAGGTGCTCTCCATCGAGGGCGCTTCGCTGCTGCCGAGCGACGACGGCCACGAGCTGTACGTCTCCTCGGAGAAGGCGAGGACGTATCCGGAGGAGATCGCTTCCTTCCATAAGCCGGGCACCGGCGTCTGGACCATCGACCGCGTCGCCTCGCCGACCGTGCCCGGCTTCGCCAACGCGGCGGCCGAGCCGCTGCTCGGGCCGGGGGCTCCCGCGGGCTTGCACGTGAAGGACCCGGTGGCGTTCTGGACGGCCGACCACGGGGCGGTCCTGATCTACTGCACCCACCCCTTCACCTGGTCGAGCACGAACACCGCGGCCGCGGTCCGCTCCGAGGACGGCTCGGCCTTCGAGCACCGCACCGACTGCGTGCTTTCCCGCGGGCCCGTCTGGGACGTGGCGGCGACGCGGATCACGGCGCGTCTGCCGGTGCCTCAGGTCGGCGTGTTCCGAGACCTCCCGCCCGTCTCGCTGTACTTCTACGACGGCTGCGAGTGTCTCAAGCCCCACGACGGCGCGTCGGGTCGGGTCAAGGGCCACTCCTGCGAGGAGATCAGCGGTCTGGCCTGGGGGATCGACTCGCAGTTTCCCGCGCTCGAGCGTCTCTCCGTCGAGGGGCCGCGCTTCGTTTCCCCTTACGGGACCGGGTCGAGCCGATACACCTCGGTTCTCGCCGATGACGCGGCGTTGATCGCCACCTGGCAGCAGTCCCAGCCGGACGAGTCTCAGCCGCTGGTGGGCCACCGCCTGCCCATGGAGGAAGTGGAGCGCATCCTCTCGTAGCCCCAACGGACGACGGTCGGATCGGGGGGCGTATATAGCCGAACCCTCTGGGTTCGGCTTCGGCGCCGTTTCACCACGTCGTTCACGAAAACGAAGGCCCGTCGTTCGACCGGTCGCGTTTTCGAACGGTCGGCGCGGGCGGACGTGTGCGGTCGCTGCCGGCGAACAGAAACGGCGTCGGGTGGCACGCAACGCTGTGAACCAAAGCCGTGCCGCGACCTCCGTTCCGTGCCGCCCCACGCTTCTTCGGAATCCGCAGGGAATCGATGCTGGAGCCCGTCCGGTGCCCGACGGATCGGCGTGAGGTCAAGGAATCGACCTGACGCCCTACCACGGACAAGGCCGCGGACGGCCTTGTCCGTGCCACCCAAGCAAAGACGACGGCGGCGAGACCGAGTTCGTTCGCGGCGTGGCCCGCCCGCCCGATCAAGATGATCGGGCTATGGGGCCGAGCCGGGCTCCGCGGTCCGGGCGCGGGTCACTCGACGGCGCACGTCCGGAAGCCCGCGAAGATGTCGTTTCGCTTCGGCGAGAAGAAATTCCGCATGGTGTTCCAGACCATCCGCCGGCGGGTCGCCCAGCTTCCCCCGCGAAGCACCTTCTGGGTGCCGAACCACGGCTGGGAGTAGTCCTTGTAGGCGTCCGGCGTGAAGCCCGGGTACGGCTGGAAGGTGCTCGCGGTCCACTCCCAGACGTTGCCGAGCATCTGGCGGCAGCCGAAGGCGCTGTCGCCGTCGGGACAGGCGGCGGTGTCGACACAGCCGAGCACGCGGCCGTCGAGGTTGGTTTGAGAGTCGGCGGGCGGGTTGTCGCCCCACGGATATCGCCGCTTCCGCCCGGTGAGCCGGTGGCCCGACGGCTCGCACGACGCGGCCAGCTCCCACTCGACCTCCGTGGGCAGCCGACGCCCCGCCCACCGGCAGTAGGCCCGGGCCTCGTGCCAGCTCACGTGGACGACGGGCGCGTCCGTGGGAAGGGGGACCCACCGGTCGAAGCGCCGCATCTCCCAGCCGCCGTCGGTGCGTCGCCAGTAGACCGGGGCCGTGAGGCCCGCTTGCTCCCGCCAAGCCCAGCCCTCCTCGTCCCAGAGCTCGCGACGGGTGTAGCCGCCGTCCTCCACGAAGTGGAGGTAGGCCCCGTGGGTCACGGGTCCTCGGTCCATGCGGAAGGGATCGACGGTGACCGGATGGGCCCACTTCTCGTTGTCGAAGAGAAAGCCCGATTCCCCCGTGGCCCCGAGGTCGAAGGTGCCGCCGGGGACCGACACCTCGCCGTCGACGGCGCCGGGTCCGTCGCTCGGCGGCGCCTCACCCCCCTTCCACCGCGGCGGGGCGTAGCCGAGGGTCTGGCGGGTATACGTGAACGCCTCGTCGTGCATGTCCTCGTGGAAAATGGTCAGGAGGTAGAGGTGGGCCTCCTCTTCCGTCGGCTCGCGACCGCTGAGGCGGTCGAGCATGGCTTGCTGCACCTTGGTCATATAGTCGAGGGTCTGCTCCAGCGAGGGCAGCGGGAGCTCCCACCGGCTGTCGTGGGCCACCGCGGAGGAGTCGTACAGCTCGTCGGCGTTGGCGAGGAACGACTCGCGTCCGTCGAGGTTGCGGAGGATGAACCGCTCGTGGAACCAAGCGACGTGGCCGATCTCCCAGAGGAAGGGATTGACGATGGCGTAGCGCGGGCCGAGCCACTGGTCGCCCGAGAGGCCCTCGATGAGGGCGAGCGTCCGGGCGCGGGCGTCCTGCAGGGTCTCGCGGAGTGTCTGGGCGGATGCGTTCAGGGGCATAAGGCCTCCATGGCATGCGGATCGGGCTGATCACACCAGCGGCACGCGGCGCCCGGGCGGGCAACCGGACCACGGCGGAGCGGTGGGCGCGGCTGCTCCGTCGGCTCGGCCACCGGGTCACCGTCACCGGCGACTACGCCGGCGAGCCGTGGGACGCGATGGTGGCGCTGCACGGGTGGCGAAGCGCCGGCGCCGTGGGAAAGTTCCGCCGCGACGGTCAGCGCCCGCTCATCCTCACGCTGACGGGGACGGATCTATACAAGCATCTCCACACGGACCCGCCCGTGACCGTCGGGTCGATGGCGGCCGCCGACCGTCTGGTGGCGCTGCACGAGGCAGCGTACCGCGACGTGCCCGAGCAGTTCCACGACAAGCTGCGGGTGATCTTCCAGTCCGCGGCGCCCCTCCCCTGGCGACGGCCGTCGCGGCGAAGCTTCGACGTGTGCGTGGTCGGCCACCTCCGCGAGGAGAAGGACCCGCTGCGGGCGGCCTACGCGGCGAGGGAGCTGCCCGCGGCGTCGCGCATCCGCGTGGTGCACCTCGGCAAGGCGTACAGCGAGGCTTGGGCGGAGGCGGCGAGAGCGGAGACGGCCCGGAACCCGCGATACGCCTGGCGGGGCGAGCGTCCCCACGGCGAGGTGCGGCGGCAGATGGGGCGGAGCCACCTCATGGTGCTCTCCTCGCGGATGGAGGGCGGGGCGAACGTGCTCTCCGAGGCGATCGTCGGGGGCCTCCCCGTCGTCGCCTCGCGCATCAGCGGCTCCGTGGGGCTTCTCGGGGAGGCGTATCCCGGCTTCTACCCCGTGGAGGACACCGCGGCGCTGCGGGAGCGGATGCTCCGGGCGGAGCGGGACGAGGACTTTCGCGGAGCGCTGGAGCGAGCGGGCGCCGAGCGGGCGCCGCTGTTCACGCCCGAGCGGGAGGTGGAGGCGTGGCGGCGTCTGCTCGAGGAGGTGAGCTGAGATGGCCGACGATCGGGCCGTCCTGCACGTGGACATGGACGCCTTCTTCGCGGCGGTGGAGCAGCTCGACCGCCCGGAGCTGCGGGGCCGTCCCGTCCTCGTGGGCTCGCCCCACGCCCGCGGCGTGGTCGCGGCGGCGTCGTACGAGGCGCGTCCCTTCGGCTGCCACTCCGCCCAGCCCATGGCGGTGGCCCGGCGGCGGTGTCGCCACGCCGTGGTCGTCCCCGCCCGCGGCCGCCGCTATCGCGAGCTGTCCGACCGCGTGTTCGCCATCTTCGAGCGGTTCACCCCGCGGGTGGAGGCGGTCAGCGTGGACGAGGCCTTCCTCGACGTGACCGGCACGGCGCCGCTCCACGGGCCGCCGAGGGAGGTGGCCGCCGCCATCAAGCGGGAGATCCGCACGTCGCTGTCGCTGACCGCCTCCGTGGGCATTGGACCCAACAAGTTTCTCGCCAAGCTCGCGAGCGACCTCGACAAGCCCGACGGCCTCGTGGAGTTCACAGCCGAGACGGTGGAGACCCACCTCCCCACGCTCTCGGTGGAGAAGATCCGGGGCATCGGCCCCGTCACGGCGAGGCGGCTCCGCGGCGCGGGCCTCGCGACCATCGGGGACATCCGACGGGCGGGCGAAGCGCGGATGCGGCGGCTCCTCGGCGAGGAGGGGGAGCATCTGTTTCAGCTCGCCCACGGCGTCGACGAGCGGCCCGTGGTGCCCGAATCGGAGCGGAAGCAGGTCGGACAGGAGCAGACCTTTCCCGAGGACCTTCCCGACCCCGCGGACGTGCGTGCGGTGCTCCTCGAGCAGACGGAGCACGTCGGCCACCGGCTGCGGGCACGTGGAGAGCGCGCTGCGGCGGTGACGGTGAAGATCCGCTTCGGCGACTTCCGGACCATCACGCGCTCCGCGAGCCTCGCGGCGCCGACGGACACCACGTCCGTGCTCTGGGAGCGGGCCCGGTCGCTGTTCGACGCGTGGGCGGCGGACCACTTCCAGCCCGTCCGGCTGATCGGCGTGTCGGCGAGCGGGCTGACGACGACGCGGGGGCAGCTCGGCCTCTTCGACGAGAGCGAGCGCAAGCAGCGGGCGGTCGACGCGGTGACGGATCGAATCGCCGAGCGCTTCGGCCGGCATTCCATCCGACGCGGCGGGACGCTGCCGAACCGCGACCGGCGATAGCCCGATCATCTTGATCGGGCGGGAAGCCGGACCGCGTCCGGCGATAGCCCGATCATCTTGATCGGGCCTGGTCGCCGCGCCACGGGCGGTTCCGGGGGACGTGATCTCCCTCCGTGGGCCGTTGGAGGGCCGCCTGCGCGCACACAATCGCGACCGGCAGGAAAACTTCCGACCGAGAATGCGCTGCCGGGGTTGACGCGAACGGACACGCCGAGCCCGATCATCTTGATCGGGCGTTCATCCCGACCCGCCCTCCGAGCGCCGCACCCGCTCCACGCCGGCGACGAGGTTCTCGAGCTTCTGCCGCGCCGCCCACCGCGCCGTCTGGGAGAGGCCGCAGTCCGGGGCGAAGCTGAGCCGGTCGGCGGGCGCGTGGTCGAGGCACATCCGAACCCGCTGGGCCACGTCCTCCGGGCTCTCGATGAAGTAGCTCTTGACGTCCACGAGGCCCACTGCCACACGCATGTGCTCCGCGATCGGGCCGATCAGCTCGAGCTGGGAGAACTCGCGGCTCGCCATCTCCAGGTGCACCTCGTCCACCTTCAGGTGGTGGAAGGCGGGAAACAGGGGGGCGTAGCAGCGGCGGCCGACCGCCCGTCCCTTGTAGTTGCCGAAACAAAGGTGCGTGGAAAGGCGGGTGCGGCCGACCACGGGCTCCACGGTGCGGTTGAAGATGTCGACGAGCTTGCGGGGATCCTCACGGTGGGCGTAACAGCTCATGGACGGCTCGTCCACCGTGATCTCCTCGGCGCCGCCGTCGGCGAGGCGGGTCAGCTCGGCCCGGACCAGCGGGAGGAGGGCCTCCGTGATCGCGTCGCGGTCCGGATAGACCTCGTTGGGGATCAGCCGTCCCGCGAGTGTGTAGGGACCGGGGACGGAGCACTTGAGGACGGGGCGGTCGCTTGCCCGACGGAGCGCGCCGACCACGCGGTGGAGGCGGGCGAGCTCCTCGGTCACGCCCAGGCCCGCGGGGGCGTCGAGCGGACCGACGAGCGCGTGCTTGCCCCGCTGATCGTGGGCGGGCGGGCCGAAGCGGCGGGCGGGTGGCTCGGCCGGCGCCACGCCGCGGAGGTGGCCGTAGAAGGAGAGGTTGAAATCCAGACGGCTCTGCTCGCCGTCCGTGAGGACGTCCACGCCGGCGGCGAGCTGGTCGTGGACCGCCGCGGTCACCGCGTCCTGTTGCATCTCCGCGAGGTCCGCGGAGCCGAGGGCGTCGAGGTGGCCCGACGCGAGCTCCAGCCAGCCGGGAAAGGGATAGCTGCCGATCACCGTGGTGCGGAGGGGACGGTCGGTCACGGGGTGTTCTCCTGGGCGCCGAGGGAGGCGTAGAGACACGCCAGCCGTCGGGCGTGCTCGTCGTAGGCCGCGTCGAAGAGGGTCGCGGCCCGCTCGGCGCCGACGAACCACGAGGACGTCAGCACCGTGGGGGGGCGGCCGGCCTCGGTCAGGCGGGCCGCCACTTCCGCCTTGAGCATGTTGATCACGAGGCAGCCGCCCACCGTGGAGCCGGGGGAGACGGGCGTCTCCAGTCCGTCGATGTGGACCATCGCGTCGCCCGGCGGAGCGCCCGTGTCGAGGACGAGCCAGGAGAAGTCCTTGAGCTTCTTGCCGTCGGCTCGCTTGCTCTCGGTCGCCTCCATGTGGTCCACGCTGACGAGGGCGACCACGGGGACGGATCGACGCGCGAAGCCCTCCGCCACCTCCACGGGCACGCGGTTGCATCCGCTCGAGGAGATCACCAGCGCCGCGTCGGACGAGCGGAGGGCGAAGTTGCGGAGGATGCGGTCGGCGAGGCCGCCGACGTTCTCCAGGAACATCGCCTGGCGCTGGCCGTTGGGCCCGACCACGGGATTGTGGTAGGTGAGCGACAGCTCCACGATCGGGTTGAAGCCGGGGAAGGAGCCGTAGCGTGGCCACATCTCCTCCACCTCGATGCGGCTGTGGCCCGAGCCGAAGAGGTGGACCAGCCGGCCGTCGAGGATGGTCTTCGCGAAGCGGTCCGCCGCGTCGCGGATCTTGGGCTGCTGCTCGGCGGCGCGGGCCGTCAGGGAGCGACACGCCTCGAGATACCGCTCGCTCGGGGTCATCCGGATCCTTCGATCGCGTGGGAGGCGGCGCCGAGGGCGCCAGCATACTCGCCCGCCTCGGCCACCGCGACCGGGACGCGGTGGCCGTGCGGTCGCCACTCGAAGCGGTCGAGGAAGGCCTCGAGCGGGCGGAGGAGGGCGTCGCCGGCGCCCGTGATGCCGCCGGCGAGGATCACCCGCTCCGGGTCCACACAGTTGATGACGGACGCGACCGCCGCCGCGAGGGCCTTCACGGAGGCCAGCCACAGCTCGGTCGCGTGCGGATCGGCGGCGGCGTAGGCCGACACGAGCTCCCGGGTCGACGTGAACCGACCGCCCGACCGCGACGCGAGGGAAGCTTCGCCGATGTGGTCCTCCAGGCTTCCCGGCGTCTGGACAATGTCGCGCGGGCCGTCGGGGTCGAGGCTGAGATGGCCGAGGTGGCCCGCCCGTCCGACGGCGCCGCGGAGCAGCCGCCCGTCGCAGAGGAGCGCCCCGCCCACGCCCGTGCCGAGGGTCAGCATCGCCACGTTGCGGCAGCCGACCGCCGCCCCCTTCCACACCTCGCCGAGCAGCGCCGCCTGGCCGTCGTTGAGGACGGGCACGAGGCGGTCGCGGGCGAGCGCCTCCGTCCAGTCGAGGCCGACCACGGCCTCCATGCGGCCCGCCATCCACGTGATGCAGCGTCCGCCGGGGTCCGCGATGCCCGGGGCGGCGACGCCCACCGCGGTGGCGGGCGTGCCCTGCTCCGCTTCCAGCGCCTCAAGGCGGGACCGCACCTCCTTCGCCCACTCCGCTCCCCGCTCCGCGGCGGTCGGGTGGTCGGCGTGGGAGAGGACCTCCCCCGCCGGCGTCACCGCCACCGCCTTCATCCGCGTCGCCCCGATGTCCATCCCGATGGCGTAGGTCATCGCGCGGACGGCCTCCTTCTTCGTGGGGCGAACGGCCCGTCACTCCGCCCCTCGGTGCTGTCCCTCCGTGACGGACCAGCCGCCGTCGACGGGGAGGACCTGGCCCGTGAGAAACCGCGACTGGTCCGAGAGGAGGAAGACCACCGCCTCGTCGAGGTCCTCGGGGCGGCCGATCCGCCCGCCGTCGAGGGGCTGCTTCGTCCGGATGTAGGCCATGATCGCGTCGTCGCCCTGGGCCCGGTCGCTCATCGGCGTGGCCACCAGACCCGGCGCCACCGCGTTGAAGCGGAGGTTCGCCGACGCGTAGTACGCCGCGCAGGAGCGGGTGAACCCGACCACCGCCGCCCGTGACGCGGCGTAGGTGTGCGTGGCGAAAAAGTGGGGAGCGGGGGAGAACCCGAGGACGCTGCTCATGTTCAGGACCACGCCCGACCGCCCGTCCTCGAGCCAGTCGCGGACCGCCGCCCGGTTGGAGCGGATCACGGCCTTCAGGTTCAGATCCAGCGTCCGGTCGATGCCCTCGTCCGTGATCTCGTGGAGGGGGCCGTCCCCCATCGACCGGCCGGAACCGCCCGCGACGTGGTACAGCCCGTCGAAGGAGCCGAACGCCTCTTTCGCCTCCGCGATCGCCCGCGGCGTCGTCTCCGGGTCGACCGCGTCGCCCACGAGGGCCCGTCCGGCGTCCCCCAGCGTCGCGCCCGCTTCCTCGGCCGCCTCTCGCTTGCGCCCCACCACCACGGCCCGTCCGCCGGCGCGGACACACGCCCGGGCCGCGGACAGCCCGAGGCCCGTGGTTCCGCCCACGATCACGACCGTCCGTCCTCGAAGCGGCTCACCGTCCATCACGTCTCCGTGCGAAATACCCTCGCCCCCCGCCGCGACCCCGAGCAAGGGGCGGCGATAGGGCCGAGGAGGGGACCGTCAGGGCCTCTGCGCGGCTCGACACGCCGATCGCGGCGGGCGTATCATAGATGCGACCCTTGGCCCGTAGTTCAATAGGCAGAACATCCGGCTCTGGACCGGAAGGTTGCAGGTTCGAGCCCTGCCGGGCCAGCTTTCCCTGCCGATGCACTTCCCCGGCATACACGCGACCGCTGTCCCACGAGACGCTGATCCGCCCCCGAGGCCTCCGGCGTACCGCCCTCGCGACCTTCAGCTTCGGCACGACATAGAGGGCGTAGCGCTGGGAGGCTCGGATACCGCAGCCGGCGTCGCCGGGTAGACGGTCGGCTCCGAGCCCTGACCCAGACCCAGCCGACGGGCGCGGACGTCGCCCGAATGGCGAACCGGCTGCACCGGCAATGGAGACCGGTCTCGGGCGCTGCGGGATTCCATCCGACCCGGCAGCCTGCCCTGATGCCTCTGCCTGGCCATCAGTGCCGGGCGCTCCTTCCGGCCCGGCTCCGCCCGAGGCGTGGTGCTCCCTGTGGCCTCGCTGAGATCGGATCAACGGCCCCCCGCCGCTCCTTGCCACCTGACAGCCGTGAACGGGCCTGTGATCAGGATAGCAGCAAGCACATAAAAAGGAGATTGTTTGCTGCGTGGGCGACAATCGGTGTCACGATCGAACCAGACCGATAGTACGCCGCCGCCAGCACAAGACCGAAAAGTACATAGATCGGACCGTTCACGAGATCAACATGAAACGCAGAGAACCAGAGCGATGCAACGATCGCGGCGAGCCACGGACATCGCCGGCCACCGACCGTCCCAAAAAGGTAACCTCGAAAGAATAATTCTTCACATATCGGCGCGACGATTACGGCGAGGAGCGCCATGCCCGCTTGATTGAACATCGGAAGCTGCTGAACCTTCGCCCAGATCGAGGTCGTCTCTACACCAGCAACACGTCGGATCACCGCGGAGTAGGTCACGCCAAGAATGAACATGGCCAGGCCCACAAAGATACCGGCAGCCAGAGGTCTCGGGTGCGGGTATATGTTAAGAGGCAAAGCGAACTCCGATGACCTTCCGGAACGGCTGAATCCTTGAAGCGCTACTGCCAGCATAGGGATTTGTGCGAGAGGAACGAGCCAGGGCAAAGCTTGGGGCTTAAGACGCATGCTCTGTTCTATGCTCCCTTTCTCGATTCCGGGATACCCCAGCCTTTCCCACGGGATCCGCACATCCGGAGAGCCAGGTGAACCTGGCCGTTCTTGCGAGATGAAAGGAGCTCGCCATGTGAAGATCCCATCCCAC
>CAZQQP010000070.1:0-2975 GCA_964595475.1 uncultured Planctomycetaceae bacterium
CTCCACCTTCTTCTTCGTGTGCTTCCGAAAGTACTCCGTCGGCGCCTCGTAAGGGGTGTGGGGACGGTAGAAGCCGACCGCGAGGTAGAAGGGACGGGGATCGTCCTTATACCGCTCCATCATGTGGATGGCGGCGGTCGCCCCGACGCCGTCCGTGTGCTCGGTGGGCTCGCTCTCGATGGAGAGCCAGGAGAGGGTTCCCCCGAAGCTGCCCGGGACGAGGCTGTTGATCTTGTCGTGGACGTTGCGGTCCAGACCACGGGGGTTGATCCGCTCCTGCCACGACTGGGCGTCGTCCTGGCCCGGCGTGCCGATCTGCCGGGGCACGCCGTAGTGGTAGATCTTGCCCACGCGCGCCGTGATGTAGCCCGCCTTCTCGAAGCGCTGGGACATCGTCGTCACGTTCGGGATGAACTTCCGGAAGTGGGGCCCGTTGTTGTGGACCCGCGTCTGCGTGGGATAGAGGCCCGTCATGAACGACGCCCGGCTCGGGTTGCACAGCGCGTACTGGCAGTAGGCGCGGTCGAAGCGAACGCCCTCTTCCGCGAGCCGGTCGATGTGGGGCGAGCGCACGAAGGAGTCGCCGTAGGCCCCGAGGTCCGTGTTGAGGTCGTCCGAGACGATGAACAGCACGTTGGGCTTTTCCGCGCCTAGAACGGGCCCGGCGCAGAGCAGCCCCATTCCGATCGCGAGGCTCCACAGACGGTTCCAGCTCATCGTGCTCTCCTTTCGCCTGTTCCCTCTCGGCGTCTCCGCGAAGCTACTTCCCCCGCGAAAGGACGGTCAACTGACGCGTGCGACCTACGGGATGACGCCGGCGGGCCGGCCGCTTCAGCGTCTCGGCTCGAGTCGTGCGGACCGTCGCGCTCGCATCGGCACGCCGGGCACTGCCCTGAGCAGGGGCCGTCCCGGCGGCGCCTGCCCGCTCCCGCCTCACCCGAATAACATCCCCACCATCCACGAGCAAACCCGCACGACGGCGACGGCCCGCCCCACGTTCCGGCTCCGGAGCGAGGCGGCCGAAGCGTGCGGTCCTCCGCGGCGAGGCAACGAGCATGACGCGCTACCGGACGACGGTGGTCTACGAGGGCACGGGCTTCTACGGCTGGCAGCAGCAGCCGCGGCCGGATGGCCCGCCGCTGAGGACGGTCCAAGGTGTCCTCAAGGACGCGATGGTCGAGACCTTCCAGCAACGCATCCGCGTCGTCGGCGCCTCGAGAACCGACTCGGGCGTCCACGCCAACGGACAGGTCGCCCACTTCGACGCGGAGACCCGCATTCCCTGGGATCGGATGGCGATGGCGCTCAACAGCCGCCTACCGGACGACATCGAGATCCGCGAGGTGGTCCCCGTGGACCGTCGCTTCGACGCGATCCGCAGCGCTCGCGGCAAGCGCTATCGCTACCGCATCTGGACCGGCCGAGCCCGCCCGGTCTTCCTCCGCCGCGTCGTCTACGCCCACCACCGCCCGCTGGACACGGAGGCGATGGCCGCGGCCGCCGCACGCTTCGTCGGGCCTCACGACTTCGCCGGGTTCGCCACGGCCAAGGACATGCGTGCCTCGACGGTGCGGACGATCTTCGGCTGTCGCGTCGAGCGGGACCCGTCGGGCGGGCCCGAGGTCCACATCGTCGTGGAGGGCGACGGCTTTCTTCACAACATGGTCCGGATCATGGCGGGCACGCTGCTTGAAGTGGGAGAGGGCAAGCGTCCGCCCCGGGCGATCGACGCCTTGCTCGCGGGGCCGAACCGCCGTCGGGCCGGCCGCACACTCCCGGCGAACGGCCTCTGTCTGGAGCGTGTCTGGTATCCGGAGGCCCCACGGCCCGTCGCCGGCACACCCGCGGAGCGTCCGGAGGCGGTGACCGAGCCAACCGCACCATGAAGATCCTCCACATCATCACGCGCCTCATCGTCGGCGGCGCCCAGGAGAACACGCTGCTGACCTGCGAGGGGCTCGCACACCGCGGCCACGCGGTGACCCTCGCCCACGGGCCGATCTACGGACCGGAGGGCTCGCTCGCGAGACGGGCGGCCGATGGGCCCACCCGAACCGTGGAGCTGCCGTCGCTGCTCCGGCCGGTCCACCCGCTCCGCGACGCCCTCGCCTACCGCGAGTGTCGGGCCCTCATCCGCCGGGAACGGCCGGACGTGGTTCACACCCACTCCTCGAAGGCGGGCATCATCGGCCGGGCCGCGGCGTGGGCGGAAGATGTGCCGGCCGTCCACACCATCCACGGCCTTCCCTTCCACGACCGCCAGAACCGTCTGGTCCGGGCCGCTTACACCGCGGCGGAGCGATGGGCGTCCCGTCGCTGCCGACGGCTCGTCTCCGTCGCGGACGCGATGGGTGCGGAGGCCCGCCGGGCGGGCATCGGGACCGACGCCCAGCACACGACGGTCTACAGCGGGATGGACCTTGCTCCCTTCCTCGAGGGTCCGGACGACCGCGAGGTGACCCGCTCCGCGTTGGGCCTCCACCCGACGGACCTCGTCGTCGGCACGGTCGCCCGCCTCGCTCCGTTGAAGGGCCACGACGATCTCCTCGACGCCCTCTCACCGCTGCTCCGGGAGGAGACGCGGCTCAAGCTGCTGTGGGTGGGCGACGGGCCGTGGCGACGGCGGCTGACCCGCCGGGTGGAGCGGCTCGCGCTGACGGACCGCGTCGTCATGACCGGGTTGGCCGACCCGGGTCGGATTCCCTCGCTGCTCCGGGCGATGGACCTGCTGGTCCACCCGAGCTACCGCGAGGGCCTGCCGCGGGCCGTTCCGCAAGCGCTGCTTTCGGGGGTGCCCGTGGTCAGTTACGATGTCGGCGGCGCCGGCGAGGTATGTCGCGACGGGGAGACCGGCTCCCTCGTGCCTATGGGGGACACGCGGACGCTGGCCCGCGCGGTTCGACGGATGGTGGACGATGCCGAGCATCGCGCGGCGACGGCCCAGGCGGGGAGGGAGCTGTGCCGCCATCGCTTCG
>CAZQQP010000070.1:2985-17966 GCA_964595475.1 uncultured Planctomycetaceae bacterium
GAGACGATGGTCGACGCGCTCGAGCGACACTATCGCGAGATCCTCTCCTGATCGCAGCGGGTTGGCCCATGCGGAAGTCCCTTGCCACCTTCGTGTTCCTCTTGTCCGTCGCCCTCCTCCGGTCCGCGCCGGGACAGGACCGCGGCGGGAGCCCGCCGGAGGAGCCTCCCCGAAGACCCTTCCTCCACGAGCGCATCTGGCAGCTCGACCGAGAGGTGGGCAAGCTCCTCCGCAAGCAGCGGGACGCGGAGGGGCCCAAGCAGACCATCCTCGCCGCCAAGCTGAACCTCCGCCTGATCGCCCGCACCCTGCTTCGCACAGGCCGCGACGCCGGGAAGGACGGCGCCGTCGCGATCCTCTACGGCCACACGGTCGCCAACCACGCCGACGAGCTCGCCGACGCCTTCGACAAGGCGAAGTCCGACGCGAGGGCGCTCGCCAAGCTCGCCGCGTTCAACGATCGCGCCGGGGAGGCGGCCACCGGCCTGCGCTCCGCGGCCGCGGAGGCGGTCGACGCGTATCTCCAGGAGGTTTTTTCGCCGTTGCGGCCGTACCTCCAGGCGGTCGGTGAGCCCGCCCCCGCTACCACTTGGGTGGGGGCGACGGGGGAGCAGGGCCTGCCCAGCGCCGCGGACCTCGACGCGCTGGAGAAGCGTGTCCGCTCCGTGGAGCTGCCGTCGTCCACCCGAGAGGAGCTCCTCACCATCGTCGGCTTCCTCCGCCGTGGCCGGGAGACCGCCGCGCTTCGCGACCGCGCGGCGGCGTACCACCAGCCCCTTCGCGACGCGGTCGCCGCCGCGGAGGCGCTGCAGATCGGCTGGCTCGCGAAAGACCCGGCCGCGAAGCGGCTCCACCAGGAGCTTCGGACGGCGCTGCTCTTCCTCCACGATCCCCGCACCCGCTCCACCGGCGCGAAGCGCCTCGCCGCGCTGCAAAGGGAGCTGAGCCTCGCGGAGCAGATCGACCGCCTCGCGGACACGAACCTTCGGGTGACCCAGCTCCGTCGCGGCCTCGTCCGCGCCTGGCGGGTCGAGTGGGAGGGACGTCCCTCGCTCGCGAAGCGTTATCGACGGGCCCTTCGCCGCTTCGCGGATCTCGCCCTTCGATACCGCCGTCTCGACAGCTTTCCGTCCGGCCTCCGCTCCACGGCCCAGGCCATCCGAAAGCGCTACGAGCAGACCGAATCCAAGCTCCTCACCCGCTTCGTCAAGGCGGTCCAAGACCCGACCGGTGAGGCGCTGTCCGGCTGGCTGTCGGCCCTCGATACGCTGTCCACGCACCTCACGCGTCTGGAGTGGGTGGCCCGCCTTCCCGATCGCGTCAAAGAGGTCCGAAGCCGCACGCCCGGCGTGGGGAGCGGCCTCTACACCACGCTTCGGTCCACGGTTCGCCGCCTGACGAGCCGCGAGGAGCAGGCCGCGGACCGCCTTCGCCGCTTCACGGAGCAGTTCCACACCGCCTACGAGATGCCCCTCGAGAAGCGTCTCCGCGCGGAGGGTCCCCTCGACGATTCGTTGACGACGGTGCTGGGCTCATCCGTGAACGAGCTCCTCAAGCGCGTGGACAAGCTCCAGCGACAATGGGCCCAAGCGTGGGCTCGCGGGAGCGACCCCTCCGAGGCGCTGGACTCCCTCGCCCTGGTCCACCGCCTCCTCCGCAGCGCCCGCGACGCGATGCTGATCCGCGACTTGGAAGGGCTCACGGAGGTCCTCGACCGCTGGGCGGCGTGGGAGGTCGGCCCGGGGAAGACCCTCGGTGTCCTGAAGGTCCTCCGCGCCCGAGTCCGCCGCGGCACGCAGCTCGCCGCCCGAGGCAACTGGCCCTCCCTCAAGCACACGATGAACCAAATCGAAGCGGAGCGAGCGCTCCCCCTCCTCGTCGGCCGCCTGGCCGTCGCCCGCGAGACCGCCCTGCGTGATCTCCCCACCGGCCCGGTGAGCCTGCTGAACCAGGGTCTCCACCCGCCGGCCCACGCGCTGTCGACGGACCGCCGCCGGACACTCGCGGCGATCTCCGTCCATCTGGCGGAGGCCGCCCACGCCAAGGAGCAGAAGAAGAAGGGGCTACTCGACAAGCATCTCGCCTACGCGGGTGCGCTCGCCCGCCGGGTCGGCCCCGACGACGCGGGCCGCTCGGCGAGCTCCAGCGGCCCAAGCCCCGCCTCGCGGAGGACGCACGATGGCGAAGAAGAAGGCTCCGGATGACAAGCCGCCGTCCAAGGCGGAGATCGAGGCCGCCCTCGCCGACGCGACGGGGCTCACCCGAAGACAGGTGGCGGCGGTCTTCGAGGAGCTCATCCATCTGATCCAACGCAATGTGGGGCCGGACGGCCCCGGCGCGTTCACGCTGCCGGGTCTCGTCAAGATCGTCACGCAGCGCAGGCCCGCGACGCCCGCCCGGACCGTGCCGAATCCCTTCCGTCCCGGTGAGATGATGACCGTCCAAGCCAAGCCCGAGCGCCGCACGGTCAAGGTCCGCCCGCTGAAACGGCTGACGGACACGATCTGAGGCCATGGGGGCAGCGGAAGACAGCGCGGGCCTCCTCTCGGTCGTCGCCACGCCGATCGGTCATGCGGAGGATCTCTCCGATCGCGGGAAGGATCGGCTGAGCCGGGCGGACGTCATCGCGGCGGAGGACACCCGCGTCACCCGCGCCCTCCTTCGCCGCTTCGCCCTGCCCGAGCCCGACCTGCTGAGCTGTCACGAGCACAACGAGCGGGAGCGCATCCCTCTCCTCCTCCGCCGGCTCCGCGGCGGCGCTCGCGTGGTGCTCGTCAGCGACGCGGGCACGCCCTCCATCCACGATCCCGGCGACCGCCTCGTGGCGGCGGTCGCGGACGAGGGCCACCCGATCGAGGCCGTCCCCGGTCCTTCCGCAGTCGCGGCGGCCCTCTCCGTCGCCGGCCTCTCCGCGGATCGCTTCTTCATGGCCGGCTACCTCCCCCGCCAGGCGAAGGCCCGCCGTGAGGCGATCGAGGCGCTCCGGACGGTCACCGTGACGCTGGTCCTCTACGAGGCTCCCCATCGTCTGCTGAGGACACTGGAGGACCTCCTCGCGGGCCTCGGCGACCGGCACGCGGCCCTGATCTGCAACCTGACCAAGGCGGGAGAGCTCGTCCGCCGCACGGCGCTGTCGGCGATCCACGACGAGGTCGCACGCGTCGACCGGCCCCGCGGCGAGATGACGCTGGTCATCGAAGGAGCGACGCCGCCGGCAGGCCCGACCTGGGACCCGCGAGTCGACCACGCCGTGGACCGCCTTCTCGAGGCGGGCCTCTCTCCCCGAACGGTCCGCGACGTCCTCGCGGACGTCTTCGGCGTGGAGCGACGCCCGCTGTACCGGCGCATCCTCGACCGCCGCGGAGGATGACCGCGCCGGTCACCTTGACGCTCCATTCCCTAGCCAATAGCTTCCCGCCGGAAGCGAGAGGCCGCTCCGTCCTCGGCGTGACGGCCGCGGATCTCCCTCCGTCCTCATGGAGGCATCCGATGGGCATTCCGTCGCTGCGGCTCACCGTGGCAGTCGTGTGTCTTGGTCTGGCTCCCCTCGCGGGTGTCGCCGAGACGTCCGACCGGCCCAACGTGCTGTTCATCATCACCGACGACCAGGCGCCGCACGAGCTGAGCTTCTACCGGCCGGGCTCGCCGCTGGAGACGCCCACGCTCGACCGCCTCGCCGACCAGGGCATGGTGATCGAGGCCGCACACCACATGGGCTCCTGGAGCGGCGCCGTGTGCACGCCGTCGCGCCACATGATCATGACGGGGCGGACGGTCTGGCACATTCCGAATCCCCACGGCGGCGAGCACGTCCCGGCGAACCTGGCGGACAAGAGCATGCCCGCCGTGTTCAACCGGGCCGGCTACGCCACGGCGCGGACGTGCAAGGCGGGCAACAGCTACCAAGCCGCCAACAGAAAGTTCGACTACCGCCGCGACGCCACGAAGCGAGGGCCGGACGGCAGCGCCTGGCACGCGGACCAGGTGCTTCGCTACCTCGAGAAGCGTGAGAACCGCGACGCGGAGAACCCGTTTCTCATCTACCTCGGCTTCTCCCATCCCCACGACACCCGCTACGGGAAGCCCGCGCTGCTGAACAAGTACGGCGCCGTCAACCACAGCGACCGAGGCTCGCTTCCGCCGATCAAGCCGAACACACCGCCCCTGCCGACGAACTGGCTTCCAGAGCATCCCTTCCCCCACGGCCACCCGAATCTCCGCGACGAGGTGGCGGTCGAGGGTGTTTGGAAGAAGCGGGACGAGGCGACCATCCGCAACGAGCGGGGACGCTACTTCGCGTGCGTCGAGGAGATCGACCGGCAGATCGGCCGTGTGCTCGGCCGTCTCGAGGAGATGGGGGAGCTCGACGAGACGTACGTCTTCTTCACCTCGGACCACGGCATCGCCATCGGACGCCACGGCCTCCAGGGCAAGCAGAACCTCTACGAGCACACGTGGCGGGTGCCCCTCGTCGTGAGCGGGCCGGGCATCGAGGCGGGCTCCCGCGCCCGCGGGAACATCTATCTCCTCGACGTCCTCCCGACCCTCTGCGACCTCGCGGGCGTGGAGACGCCCGACACGGTCGAGGGAAAGAGCTTCGAGCCGGTCCTCCGCGGCGACCGAGACACCGTCCGCGACGTCCTCTACGGGGTCTACTCCGGCGGGACGAAGCCGGGCATCCGCGCCGTCAAGAAAGGCGACTGGAAGCTGATCAAGTATGATGTCCTCGACGGCAAGGTGCGGGAGACCCAGCTGTTCAACCTCGCGGAGAATCCCGACGAGCTGCTGCAAGCCCACCACAAGCCCGACGTGGTCAAGCGAACGGGAAACAAGCCCGAGCCGCACCAGGTGAACCTCGCGGACGACCCGAAGTACGCGGAGAAGCGGGAGGAGATGGAGAAGCTGCTCCTGTCCGAGCAGAAGCGTCTGGACGACCCGTACCGCCTCTGGGACCAGCCCAAGCGGTGAGGCGTCCGGCGTAACGAGGTTAGGAGGAGGACTTGGCCGACGCGGGCGAGCGCCAGTCGAAGGTGACCTCCCACCCGAGGCCCGCGAGGAAATCGGAGAGGACTTTCTCCGTGTGGGCGCGGGCCTTGCCCACGAGGTCCTTTTTCTTCGCGTGCTCGGCGAGCCGCTTCTGTGCGTCGGCCATGGCCGCGTCGATGAGGGTGGCCTCGCCGGCGTCGCCGGGGAGGACGGCCCAGAGCCCCGTCCGCTGAGCCTTGAACACCTTGGTCCGCTCCTGGTCGAGACGGGGTTCTCCCACCGTGGGCTGGGGCAAGGAGAGGGTCGCCCGCCGTTCCTTCCGGTCGACGTCCGAGAAGCGTGCCTTCTCGAGGTTCGTGCTCACCCGCACCTCGCCGACCGCCACGACGACCACGGCCGTGCTCCCCGTGACCCCGCTCAGCCGGCTCCGCTGGACGTGGGAGATGGGCACGTCGAGGGCGACCAACGACGCGAGCTTTCGGATTCGGTCGATCTTCGGCGGCGACGCCTCCTCGTGGACGATGCGGCCGTTGCCGCGGCCGGTCGCCTTATCCATCTGCCAGACGGTTGCCGCTCCGCCGATGGCGCCGGAGAGGAGAAACGCGAGGCTGAGCTTGAGGACGTTCGCTCCGGTCATCGCCGCTCGTCCGCCGCGTCCTTCCCCCGCTCGATAGTGGACGTCTCCACGTTCTTCGTCTCGCGTGCCAACCGCACGTCGAGCTTGGCGCCGACGTACAACGCCAGCGCCAACCCGATGAGCAGGCCGAGAAGCAGACCCCAGCGTAGCCTCCGCCGTCTCATGGGCATAGTTTAGGACCCGCCACGCGGGCCGACACGGTGTGGCCCGTGAAGCAGGAGGGACCGTCCTCGGAGGCGCTGTTGGAAGCGCGTGGGCGAACGAGCACGTCGAGCGAGCCGACCCCGCTCCGCGGGCCGCGGGTGGTGGTCCTCATGGGCGTCAGCGGATGCGGGAAGACCACTGTCGGCCGGGCGCTCGCGGCGGCGCTCGGCTGGCCCTTCCGCGACGCGGACAGCTTCCACCCGCCGGAGAACGTGGAGAAGATGCGGCGTGGCGTCCCGCTGGACGACGCGGACCGCGTGCCGTGGCTTCGCTCGCTCGCGGCGTGGATCGCCGAGACGGTCGGCCGCGGGAGCTCCGCCGTCCTCGCCTGCTCCGCCCTCACCCGTTGGAGCCGCGACCGCCTCCGCAGCGGCGGACCCGCACAGCTCGTCCACCTCGTGGGGAGCTTCGCCCTGATCCGCGCCCGCCTCGAGACGCGGGCGGACCACTACATGCCCGCGGATCTGCTCACGAGCCAGTTTCGGACGCTGGAGCCGCCCGGGACGGACGAGGCGATCGCGGTCGGAGTCGACCGGGAACCCGCCGAGGTCGCCGGGGAGATCCGTCGCCGCCTTCGTCTTCCGGGAGGGGGTCCCCTCAGCTCACCCTCGCCCCCGCGGGCGTGGACCGACCCGTCTCGAGGACCACCACGTCCTTGAGGTCGCCGCCCTCCTCGGCGCTCGCGGCGAGGAGCATCCCCTCCGAGACCTCGCCGCGGATCTTCCGCCCCTCGAGGTTGACGATCACGGCGATCTGCTTGCCGACGAGGGCCTGCGGCTCGTAGTAGGGACGAATGCCGGCGCAGATCTGTCGCCGGCCGAGCGGGCCGAGGTCCACCTGGAGCTTCAGCAGGCGGTCCGCGTTGGGGTGCGGCTCGGCCGCCGCGACGTGGCCCACCCGGATGTCCAGGCGGCTGAACTCGTCGATGCCGACCGTCGGCTTCGGCTCCGCGTTGGGTTCGCTCGCCATAGTGCGCTCCTTGCCACCATTTACGTCTCGGGCATCCACGTCGGCGTCGGCGCTTCCGGCGGCCGCTCGCCGGTGAGGGCCGCGACGATGCGCTTCGCGTGGACGTGGCAGTTCTCGATGAACACGCGGTAGCGATGCTGCGTGCCCGCCGTGGCGGTGCCCGCCACGTAGAGGCCCGGCACGTTGGTCTCCATGGTCTGCTCGTCGACCACGGGCGCCTCCGAGCCGGGTTGGAGGTCCACGCCCGCGGCGCGGAGGAGGCCCATCTCCGCCACGTAGCCGGTCATCAGGAGGACGAAGTCCGCGTCCACGTCGAAGGTCGGCCGCTCGGGCCGGTCGTTTCGTTGCAGGCGAACATGGGTGGGGCTGATCGCGACGGGCGTGGTCTGGTAGTAACAGGTCATCTCCCCCCGCTTGATCCGGCCCTCCAGCTCCGGTCGCAGCCAGTACTTGACGGCCTTCGGGTCGAAGCTCTCCCCGCGATAGCTCATCGTGACGTCCACGCCCGCGTGGAAGCAGCGCAACGCCGCCTCCACCGCGGAGTTTCGGCCGCCCACGATGAGGAGCTTCTTCCGGAAGTAGCGGTGGGGCTCCACGAAGTAGTGGGAGACGTGGGACAGGTCCTCACCGGGAATCTCCAGCCACCGCGGCCGGTGCATGTCACCGATCGCCGCGACGACCCGCTTCGCGCGGTAGGTCCTGGGCCCGGACGTCGGCGAGGTGTGCAGGAGAAACTCGCCGCCCACGGGCTCGATCCGGTCGACGGGCTCGTGGGTGCAGATGCCCAGGTCGAAGTGCTGTACCACCGTCCGGAGGTAAGCGAGATACTCCTCCTTGGTGGCCTTCCGCTGTCCGACGGTCTGCAGCGGCACGCCCGCGAGCTCCAGCCGCTCGTTGGAGCTGAAATACTGTACGTGCTGGGGATACCAGGTGACCGTCTGCCCGACTTGTCCCTTGTCGAAGTGGACGTAGTCGATGCCCGCCCGCTTCAGCTCGGCCGCCACCTCGATGCCGATGGGGCCGGCGCCGATGAGAGCCACCTCCCGCGTTCCCCCCTCGTCCCGCTCCGTGGTTGCGTCCGCGCTCGTCATCTCGCTCCCGCAGAAGGGGTTCGGGAACCAAGGAACGAAGCGGAGTTTAGAAATCCGCCTGCCCACCTGCCAGCCGTCGTGACGGCCGAGAGGAAATCGAACGGGCCCTCCTGCTCGGAGCGATCGCCGCGGCAGCCTCCCGACGCTTGCAAGCGTCGTCGTCGAGAAGTAGCGTAGATTACGTCTTTCGCGACGGAGCCCACCTATGGCCTCGGCCCCCTCTCTCAGCCGCCGTCGGTTCCTCCAGCGATCCGCCGCGGCGTCGAGCTTCACCATCGTCCCGCCCCACGTCCTCGGTGGACCCGGCAAGACGCCGCCGAGCGAGACGTTCGGCGGGGCCCTCATCGGCGTGGGCGGCCGTGGGCCGGCTACGTTCCGCAGCTTGAGCAAGCGGCACGGCCTGGCCGTGAAGAAGCTCGCCGAGTGCGACGTCAAGTGGCTGAACAAGGCGGATCAGAAGACGATCTACACGGACTTCCGCCGCGTCCTCGAGCGGGACGACATCGACATCGTCGCGATCGCCACGCCGCCGCACTGGCACGCGCTGATCTCCATCGCGGCGATGGAGGCGGGCAAGGACGTCCTCTGCGAGAAGCCGATGACCCGCTTCATCGACGAGGGCCGGGCGGTGGCGGAGGCGGCCAAGCGGTACAAGCGGATCTTCCAGATCGGAACGTACGGCCGCTTCGGGGTCAGCCAGAGCAACGGGAACGTCCTCACCCACAAGATCATAAAAAGCGGCCTTCTCCAGAACACCGAGGCCCGCCATGTCCGCCGGGGAGGCTTCAAGGTCAAACAGTGGTCCGGACGGGTAGACATCCCGCCGAAGGAGCCCCCGAAGAACCTCGACTGGGACATGTACTGCGGCCCGTCGCCGCTCCGGCCGTACCACCCACCCCGCCACGGGGCCACGCACCGGTGGTACTGGGACTACGAGGGCGGCGGCTTGGGCGACATGGGTCAGCACCATCTGGACCCGCTCAACTGGCTCTACGCCAAGGACGCGACGAGCCCCGTGGAGGTGGAAGCGTCCGCGCCGCCCGCCCATCCCGACGTGGCGGGCATGTGGGCGTGGTCGCGGCTGAAGTACGCCGACGGCTTCGAGCTGGTCCTCGAGAGCGGGGAGTGGGGCGAGCCGACCGGCCTCGGCTCGCGCCCGCCGAAGCTCGCCGACCTCGCCGAGGAAGACCAGAAAAAGATCAAGAGCATGCCCGACCCGGAGCCTCTCGTCGAGTTCGGCGAGGCGGTGAAGACCCGGAAACAGCCCGGCGGCCACGCGGAGGCGGCCCACCGCACCGCCTGCCTGATGCACCTGACCAACATCGCCATCCGGACGGGGCGGAAGATCCATTACGACCCCGTGGCCGAGCGCGTGGTGGGTGACGAGGAGGCGGACCGCCTCGCCAACCAGCCCATGCGGGCCCCGTGGCACTTGTAAGGAAGACGCCATGGCATCTGCCGAGAACGCACCGGCCCTCGTCGCGGACATGCCCGACCTCGTCGACGGGAAGGTGGAGGGGCCGCCTTGGTCCGACGCCACGCGGATCTACGAGGGCATCCTCGACGGCGGCCCCGCCGCCGTCGCTTCGGTGATCGACCTGCTGAACGAGGTGGACGACGGAAGCGACTACAAGGCGCGGTACACGCTCCACGGTCTGCTCGCCTACGCCTCGCGGCCGGCCCACGACCCGCGACAGAAGATGCTGATCGCCACGCTCCTCGAGGCGGTCCACAGCGACCGTCCCAAGCCGATCCGGGCCTTCCTGCTCCGCCAGCTCGAAGCGGCGGGCGACCCGAGTGCCGCTTCTGTGCTCGGTGACCTCCTCACTGACGCGACGTTGTCGGCGCCGGCGGCCCAGGCGCTGCTCGCGATCGGCGAGGGTGCCGCGGCCCCGTTCCGGAAGGCCCTCGACGGCGCGACGGGGCGTCAGCGCCTGACGGTCGTCCACGCGCTCGCCTGGCTCCGCGACCGACGGGCGGCCGCCGCGTTGAAGGAGGCGGCGAAGGACGGCGACCGTGCCGTACGGATCGCGGCGGTCCACGGCCTCGCCACGCTCGGCGAGCCGACCGCCGCGGACCTGGTCCTGCGCGCCGCTCAGCAGGACGGCTGGGAGCGGATCCAAGGGGCGAAGGCCTGTCTACTGCTCGGGGAGAACCTCGAAGCGGCCGGTGACGGGGCGGCGGCGAAGAAGGTCTACCGCCGCCTCCTGAACACCCGGAACGACTCGGAGGCGTATCTCCGGGACATCCTGAAGGACCGGCTTTGACGGCACTTCGCTCGCCCTCCCGTCGGCGAGGCGAAGCGGGGACGCCCCACCCGCGGGAGGACCGCTCCGAAGTCCGAGTGCGCGGGCACCGGTGTCGCCGAGGAAAGGAGGATCCGGTGGGACCTATGCGGCTCGTAGGAATCGGCGTGGTCGTCCTCGCGCTTACGGCTCTCACGGGAGGGCGGCTCGCGAGCGCGGCGGAGGGGAAGGGCCCGGTCGCCGCGGTGTTCGAGCTCGACGGGCGGCTGCCGGAAGCCCCGTCGGGTCCGCTCGGCCTCGGCCCGCGAAATACCTTCGGAGCACTCACCCGCCGCATCGAGGAGGCGGCCCACGACGGGCGGGTCAAGGCGGTCGTGCTCGTCGCCCGTCGCCCGACCCTCTCGCTGGCGCAGGCGGAGGAGCTCCGCGCGAGCCTGAAGGAGGTGCAGAAGCGGGGGAAGCCCGTCTACGCCCACGCCACGCATCTCGACCTGGAGAGCTACGCGCTGCTCTCCGCCGCTTCGGAGCTGAGCGTGGTCCCCACGGGCGGGGTGGAGATCCCCGGCCTCCTCGTACAGGCCCCCTATCTCCGCGGCCTCCTCGAGAGGATCGGCGTGGAGCCGTCGATCGTCCGCGTGGGCAAGTACAAGACCGCGGGCGAGATGTTCGTCCGGAAGGGGCCGAGCGCCGCGGCGAAGGAGCAGATGCAGCGCCTCCTCGACGGGTTGCTCTCCGAGCTCCTCCGGACCATTTCCAGCGGCCGCGACGTCAAAGAAAGCAAGGTCCAGAGCTGGATCGACCGCGGCCTCTACACGGCTCGCGAGGCGAAGTCCGCGGGCTTGATCGACGCGGTGCGGTCCCGCGCGGCGCTCGCGTCGCGGGTCCGCTCCAAGCACGGGGTGGAGCTCGCCCCGCGCTACGGAAAGCCGTCCCGTCCCGACGTCGACCTCTCCAACCCCTTCGGCCTTCTGAAGCTCTACGGCAAACTGCTCGGCGACAAGGGCGACGGCGCGGCGGGTCCCGTCGTCGCGGTGGTCCACGTCAACGGTATGATTCTCCCGGGCGCGGGCGGCGGCTTCCTCGGCGGCTCCGCGGCCCACAGCGAGCCCATCCGAAAGGCCCTCGACCGCGTCGCGGAGGACGACAAGGTCAAGGCCGTCGTCCTGCGTGTGAAGTCGCCGGGCGGGTCGGGAACCGCGAGCGAGATCATCCTCGACGCGGCCAAGCGGGTCGGAAAGGAAAAGCCGCTGGTCGTCTCCATGAGCGACGTCGCGGCGAGCGGAGGGTACTACGTGTCGACGGCGGCGGACGCCATCTTCGCCAACCCGTCGACGCTCACCGGGTCGATCGGCGTGGTCGGCGGCAAGTTCGCGACCACAGGGCTCTGGAAGAAGCTGGGGGTGAAGTGGAAGACCTATCGCCGGGGCGCGAACGCGGGCATCCTCCGAGGCCACGAGGCGTTCACGGACGAGCAGCGAGCCCGCGTACGAGACCGGATGAAGCGTCTCTACGCCCGCTTCAAGCAACACGTGGTCGCGGGCCGCGGCGACCGCCTTGAAAAGCCGATCGACAAGCTCGCCGGCGGTCGCGTCTACACGGGCCGACAGGCGAAGGCGGCGGGCCTCGTGGACCACCTCGGCGGCCTCGACGCGGCGATCGAGCACGCCGCGGAGCAAGCGGGCGTGGACTCCTACGAGGTTCGAAGCCTGCCCGAGCCGCCGAGCCTTCTCCAGCGGCTGACAGGTGGGACGACGTCCGGCGCGGCGCTTCCGACGCTGAAAACGTTGACGAGCGGCGAGGGCTCGATCCGAGCGATCGTTCGCCGGCTGGAACAGGTGGACCCGTCGCGAGCTCGGGCGGTGCTCTCCGCCCTTCGCCGCGTCGTCCTTCTCCGCCGGGAGGGGGCGGCGCTGACCATGCCCGTGCTCGGATTCCACGGCGGCTGAGGGCGTGGCGACGGCGGCGACCCGCCGGCGGGCCAGCCTTTGGAAGTCTTGCAGGAGACACGACATGCGGAGCCGACCCACACGTCGGGAGAGAGGACCGTGTCGGGAGACGCCGCGGGCGATGTGTCTTCTCGCCGTCGCCGCGTTGTCCGCTTGGGCCGCCGCGGCCGGCGCGGCGGAGGAACAGGCGCGGGTGACGGTGACGATCCTCGACGCGGAGACGGACGAGCCGACGCCCGCACGCGTCCACCTCGCGGACGCGGACGGCAACGCGGTCGACGCTCCCGACGACGCGATCGCGGTGATGTACGGGAGGAACGACCGGGCGGAGGGCTACCGCGCCCAGCCCGACGGCAGCTTCTACGTCGACGGGCGGTTCACCACGACGCTCGCCCCGGGACGCTACACGCTCTCCGTCGAGAAGGGCTACGAGTATCTCCGGCAGACCCACACGCTGACGGTCGATCCCGGCGAGACGCTCACTCGCGAGTACGCCCTGGAACGTTGGGTGGACATGCCCTCGCGGGGCTGGTACTCCGCGGACGACCACATCCACATCCGCCGCTCGCCGCGGACCAATCCGAAGATCCTCAAGTGGGTGGCGGCGGAGGACGTCCACGTGGGCATCCTCCTCCAGATGGGCGACTTCTGGGCGACCTACTTCTCGCAGTACGCGTTCGGTAAGGAAGGCAACTATCGGGAGGAGCGGACGCTCCTCACGTCGGGCCAGGAGGAGCCGAGGACCCACGAGATCGGCCACACGATCTCCTTCGGCGCCGAGAAGTTCGTCCGGCACAAGAGCGACTACTACCTCTACGACAAGGTCTTCGACCGCGTCCATGCCCTCGGCGGCCTGACGGGCTACGCCCACCAGGGGGAGACCTTCCACGCGTATCGGGGGATGACCCTCGACGTCCTCCGGGACAAGGTGGACTTCCTCGAGCTCCTCCAGTTCTGCGCGAAGGACGGGCCGCTCATCACGGAGCACTACTACCACTTTCTGGACCTCGGCTTCGAGCTGACCGCGACCGGCGGGTCCGATTTCCCCTGGTGCGGAAAGGGGCCCCGCTTCGGTGTGGAAGGTCCCCGCTGGAATCCCCGCATCGGCAACGCCCGCTTCTACACGTACGTCGGCGAGAAGTTCACCTACCAGCGGTGGGAGAAGGCGGTCCGCAGCGGCCGAACCTTCGTGAGCAGCGGGCCCGTCCTCGATTTCGTCAACGGCGAGCGTCCCGGCGGCCACGTCGAGCTCGACGGGCCGTCGGAGCTCACCATCGTGGCGGAGGCGGAGGGCCACCCGGAGCAGGTGCCCCTCGAGACGCTCGAGGTGGTCGGCCACGGGGAGGTCCTTCAAAAGGTGGACACGGAGGGAGACGGTCAGTCGAAGCGGCGGCTGCGGATCGAGATGGACCACCGCGTCGACCACGGAATCTGGCTCGCGGCGCGTTGCCAGGCGGGCCCGCTCCAGGTGGCCCACACGACGCCGGTCTACGTCACGGTGGACGGAGACGGCTTCCACGATCCGGAGGACGCCCCCCGCCGCATCCGGGAGAGCCGCGGCCACCTCGACGAGATCGAGAAGGCGGTCAGCGGCCGACGCGGCCGGGTCTTCTACCAGGGGTGGCGGTACAAAAAGGGTCTGCAAAAGCGGATCGAGGAGGCGAGGAAGGTGCTCGACCGGCTGGAGGACGAGCTACGGTGACGCGGAGACCGGCGATGACCTCTGTCCGTCGCGAAGGTGTGAGCGCTGCGTGCCACTGGCAGCTTGTCTGCCAGTGGCCGACGGTCGGGACGGTCCGATCCCAGCGGTGTGAGGCCCGAGCGCTGGCAGGCGCGGAGCGTCGAGCCAGCCCACACGCGCGCGATCGGGAGGAGAGGATCGCAAGACCACGGCCGCGCCGACAGGTCCGCAGGAGCTCACCGTGGCCTCTCGCGGCGTGCCTGCTCGTCGCGACGCTCGCTTCGCCGGCGACCGCAGGCGAGCCGAGACCGCCCACCGACGCGGAGGCGAAGCGCTTCCGATCGATCGTCGAGCGTCTCCGGGCCAACCAGGCGGCGCTGCCGACACCGGTTCAGGAGATCCTCCGCAGCTTCCGCGAGCCGGTACGGAGGACCGTCGACTGTCCCGCGGACGCCCGGATCGACCAAGTCCGCTGGCGGGTGCGGACGCGACAGGTGCACTTCGACCGGAGCCTGACGATCGACGGAGGGGTGAAGAACCTCCCTCCGGGCAAAAACGCCTACTACGTGTGGAACGCGACGATCACGATCCGCGGCCGCCGGGAGATCATCCGCGCCGACAACTACCTGATGATCTCCCCCGCCATCATGAAACAGCTCAGCGGGGACACTCTCGGGAGGCGGGCGCTGGAGGGTCTCGTCTACCACGAGCTCCTCCACGGCCAGCTCGTCCTGAACGCCACCGCCGACGCGGAGTGGGTGCGCTCGCTGTGCGACGGTCGCTTCCGGCTGTCCGAGGCGACGGACCGCGACCACGACGTGATCCCCGAGAAGGTCGGCAAGTACTGGGCGAGCCGCACGGCGGAGAACACCCATATCACCGTAATGCCTCCACCCACCACGCGTGTGGACGAGCAGGGTCGCTTCCGGTCGAGAATCGAATTGAAAGAGCTAGGGAAGGACCCGTCGGAGCTCCGCGTCGACCGCTACTTCCCCGACGGCCACAACATCGTCCGGGAGTCGCTGCGGACGCGGCTGACCGACCAAGCGCTCGTGATCCACGGCCGCGTCCGCGACCCGAAGCGCCCGGCGCAGATGCTTCTCCGGATCGACCCGCCGGCCACGGGTCATTACCTCGGCCTCGAGCGCGGCCTCCTGGTCCGACCGAGATAAGGAGGCGGAAAAGAATAAGTTGAGCCTATTCATCGGTGCCAAGGCGGAA
>CAZQQP010000071.1:0-1579 GCA_964595475.1 uncultured Planctomycetaceae bacterium
GCGGCGGATCCGGCCGCGGGCTGTTCCGGAGCACGAACGGCGGGGACACCTGGTCGCTGATCTCGGGCTCGGGTGAGCTTCCCTCGGGCAGCGTCAGCGACATCGTCCCCGACCCCGGCAACCTGGACCGCTTTTACGCCGGGGTGGTCGGGGATAATGCAGGGATCTTCCGGACACAGAGCGCCGGCGCGGGGTGGAGTCAGCGGGACGACTTCGTCACCGCCATCGACAACAACAGCGACAACGATGTCGTGACCAACAAGATCGAGCTGGCGGTCCACGACGACGCCGCGGACGGAACCAACACGGTCTACGCGGGCGTGGTCAACAACGGTCGACTGGGCGAGGGCGGCGTCTTCCGGTCGACGGATCAGGGAAACACGTGGACGGCCATGGACACGCCCGCCGTCCACCCCGGCGGCCAGGCGATCACGGGCCATTTCTCCATCGCGGCCGACCCCGAGGATCCCAACGTCGTCTACATCGGGGGCGACCGCATCGAGAACGCACCCTTCACGGCCAACATCGTCCGCGGCGACGCGTCGAAGGCGTCGGGGAACCAGTTCACCCCGCTGGTCAACGTTTTCGACAGCAACGGCAACCGCGTAGCGAACGGCGCCAACGGCACCGCGCCCCACGCCGACTCGCGGGACATGGCCTTCGACGCGAACGGAAACATCGTCGAGGTGGACGACGGGGGTGTCTATCGCCTGACGAATCCGTCGGATCCGTCCACCCGCGAGTGGGAGTCCGTCATTGGCGACCTCGCGGTGACCGAGCTCCACGACGTCGCCTACGACGCCAACGCCGACGTCCTCATCGGCGGAAGCCAGGACAACGGCACGGAGCAGCAGATCACCGCCGGCTCGGCGACTTGGACGGAGGTTTTCAGCGGCGCCGTCGCTGGCGTCGACGACGTCCCCGACGGCGGGGACGTCGCGGTGGACGACCAGACCCTCGCCGACAGCGGCGAGTCGATCCGATACTTCAGCGCCCAGAACCTCGGCGGGTTCCGCCGGGCGCGGTTCGACGCGAGCAACAACCTGATCAGCACCACCTCGATCGATACCAGCGCAATCGACGACGCTCAGTCCGTCACGCCGATCGAGCTGAACGCGGTGAACCCGGAGCGGTTCATCATCGGTGGGGCCTTCACGGTCTACGAAGCGACCGATCGTGGGGACAACATCTCGCAGGTCTCGGGCGGCTTCGGCGTCAACGACTTCGACGGCGAGCCCATCGCCTACGGCGGTTTCGCGGGCGACAGCCCGCGGCCGAAGGTCCTCTACGTCGGCAAATTCAGCGAGATCTACCTCCGCCCGGCAGGCGGAAACGCGCTGTCGGCGACGGACTTCCCCGGCGGCCGCGTCCGCGACATCGCGATGGACCCGGAGAACTGGCAGGTCGCCTACGCCGTCGACGGGACCGATGTCTGGCGCACGACCAACGCGGGACAGGAGTGGAGCCGGATCACGGGCGACCTCCCGAGCGAGGGGGTGCGGACCGTGACGGTCGCGGAGGGGCTCAGCGGCGCTCCGGACCACATCTTCGTCGGAACGGAGAACGGGGTCTTCCGGAC
>CAZQQP010000071.1:1589-17814 GCA_964595475.1 uncultured Planctomycetaceae bacterium
TACGATCCGGACGCGAACGGGGCCGGACGCGGACGTGTCCATCTGGAACGAGGTCGGGTCCGAGCTGCCGAACGCGCCCGTCTTCGACCTGCGCTACGACGCGTCGGACGACGTCCTCGTCGCGGCCACCTTCGGCCGGGGAGCCTGGACGATCGAGGACCTTCTCTCGGCCGAGCTGACGGGCGTGAAGTTCGAGGACATCGACGGAGACGGGAAAAAGGACCGCGGCGATGCGGGCCTCGGCGGGTGGACCGTCTTTCTCGACGACAACGCGAACGGCACGCTCGACCCGGGCGAGCCAAGCACCGTGACGGCGGAGGACGACCCCGCCACGCCCGTCGACGAGGCGGGGCGGTACAGCTTCACGGTGCAGCCGGGCACCTACACGGTCGCGGAAGTGGAGCGGTCGAACTGGAACCAGACCTTCCCGTCGGACCCGCCGACCCACACGGTGGACGTGACGGACAAGGAGACCGTCGACGGGCTCGACTTCGGCAACGAGCCGCCGGCGGTCCTCTCGGGGAGCAAGTGGAAGGACACGAACGAGGATGGCGCACGACAGGACGGAGAGCCGGGGCTCGCGGGCTGGACGATCTTCCTCGACGAGAACACCAACGGCACCCTCGACAACGGGGAGCCGACGCGGGTGACGCGCACCGACGACGCCGCGACGCCCGATACGGACGAGGCGGGACGCTATTCCTTCGGCGTGGCGGCGGGCGAGCACACCGTGGCCGAGGTGACGCGGGACAAGTGGGTCCAGACGTTTCCGACCGGCGACGGGACGCACACGGTCACCGTCACGAGCGGAGACGCGGTGAGCGGGCTGGACTTCGGCAACTTCCCGCTGCCCGGGACGATCACCGGACGGAAGTGGCGGGACATCGACGGGGACAGCAAGCAAGACCCCGGCGAGCCGGGGGTTCCGGGTTGGACCATCTTCCTCGACGACAACGAGAACGGTTCCCTCGACGGGGGGGAGCCGTTCACGGTGACACAGGCGGACGACCCGAACACGCCAAGCGTTGACGAGGCCGGCCGGTACAGCTTCGACGAGGTCGCGCCGGGCGAGCGCGTCATCGACGAGGTCCCCCGTCCGGCGTGGGAGCAGACGGCGCCGACCGACACGGAGCTCTCCGTATCCACGAGCTTCGACGGCATCGACGCCCAGGAAACCGGAGCGGACAACGGGAGCACGTTCGTCCCCCCCGACACGATTACGGCGGTGGGGCCGGACCACGTCGTGGAGATGGTCAACGCGAGCATTGGGTTCTTCACGAAGACCGGGGAGGCCTTGTCCCGCGAGTCGCTGAGTGGCTTCTTCTCCGGGTTCAATACCAACAGCCTCTTCGATCCGGTCGTCAGCTTCGACAGCCAGGCGGACCGGTTCTTCCTCGGGGCGCTGGACCGAGCCAGCGACGGGTCGAGCGACTTCCTCTACGCCGTCTCCGACTCGGCGAACCCCCTCGACGGGTTCTCGGAGAAGCACCGGATCGATTTCGGGAACGAGGATTTCGCGGACTTCCCGAGGATCGGGTGGAACGCGGATGCGCACGTGTTCACCTTCAATACCTTCGCGGCCGGGGGCGAGGAAGTAGGGCTCGACCAGGTCGACGTCGTCACCGTCGACAAATCGACCGTCTTGGACCAGGACCCGTCGACCTTCGACTCCGACCGGATCGTCCGGAGCACGGACAACTTCACGATGACGCCGGCGAACATGCCGGAGTCGTCCTCCGGCGACCCGATGTGGTTCGTGAACGAGGCCGGGTTCGCGAACGGCGAGACACTCCGCGTCACGCGGATGGACAACGTTCTCGCGGAGACCCCGTCGTTCCAGACCTTCGACATCGACGTCTCCCCCTACCAGCAGCCGACCCTCGCGGATCAGCCGGGGGTGACGAGCGACGAGAGCAGGATCCAGACGAACGACACGCGTGTCCTCGATGTCGGCCTGCGGGACGGACGGCTGGTCGCCGCCCAGAACGTCGGACAGGAGGTCGCGGGAAGAGTCGTGACGAACGCCCGGTTCTACGAGTTCGATGTGACGGGCGCTAGCCCGTCGCTGACCCAGGAGATCGTCGTCGATCAGGGACCCGGTGTCTGGAGCTACATGCCGTCGGTCGCCATCAATCGGGCTGGGGCGTTGGGCGTGTCCTGGATCCAGTCCTCCTCGGAGGAGCCGATGTCGACGTACGTCGGCATCCAGGCCGCGGACGAGGATCGCGGAACGTTGACGGGGACGCTCGTCGCGCGGGCCGGGGAGAAGACGTACACCGCGTTCGACCAGGGCGGAGGACGAAGGGGGCTTCGATCGGGGGATTACTCCTCCGTGAGCGTGGACCCCGATCCCGCCGACAGCACCTTCGACTCCTTCTGGGCCGCCAACGAGTTCGCGACGGAGGCCAGCCAGACGAACTGGGGGACGCACGTGGCGAATTTCGGCTTCGGGAGCGGAGACGTTGTGGTCCGAACCCTCGACGTCGCCCCGGATGAGACGATCGAGGACGTGGACTTCGGGAACCAGCCGCTGAACCCACAAGTGCAGGGTCGGAAGTGGTCCGACGTCGACGGGGACGGGGTGCTCGACTCGGACGAGAAGTTTCTCCCGGGGTGGACCGTCTTCCTCGACGCGAACCGCGACGGCACGCTCGGGACGGGCGAGCGACGGACCGTCACGCTGAGGGACGATCCCACCACGGACGCGAACGAGCGGGGGCTGTACCGGTTCGAGAACCTCCAGCCGGGGACGGACCACGTCATCGCGGAGGTGCCGCGGCAGGCGTGGGTCCAGACCGCTCCCCCCGGCGGCAGCTACACCGTCAACCTGGAGAAGGGGGAGAGCCGTGCGGAGCTGAACTTCGGCAACGACCCCAAGCCCGGGGAGATCCGCGGGACGAAGTTCGAGGACCTCGACGGCGACGGCCGCCGCGACGCGGGTGAGGCGGGCCTCGCCGGGCGGACCATCTTCCTCGACCGCAACCGCAACAGGGCTCTGGACGCGGGCGAGCCCACCGCCGTGACGGCGGAGGACGACCCGGCCACCTCCGTGAACGAGGCGGGGCGGTATACCTTCCCGAGCGTGGAGCCGGGCTCCTACTCCGTAGGCGAGATCGTCCCGACGGGGTCCGAGCAGACGTCGCCGCTGGCGTTCGGCGATCCGGCGGGCGACACCTTTGGTAGCGGTCTGCGGCAGCCCGACATCGCCACCGTCAACACGCGGGTTCGCGAGGACGAGCTCTCCCTGACGATGACCTTCGACGAGGTCGTCGCGCCGCCGTCGGAGCAGACGGCCGCGAGCGTGGGCGGCTTCTGGGACCTCGACCTCGACGAGGACGCGGGGACGGGTGTGGGCTCGAACCAGCGGCAGTTCGCGCCGCCGCTTCAGCGGGGAGGCGATCTCGGCGTGGAGGCGTTCGTCGACCTCTTCAGCGAGAGCTCCCACGCCGGCAGCGTGGACGTGGTGGACGCCGTCAGCGGAACCACGCTCGGCCAGGCGCCGATTACCTTCGGGTCCCGGTTCTTCCGTGTGGATATCCCACTGTCGCTGCTCGGCGACGACGGGGCGTTGAACTACGACACGCTGGTCGGCTCGACCGACGAGGCGACGGACGCCGCGCCGAACAATCAATCCGGGTCCACGCCTCCCGCGGAATCCGGCGCCGGGACGGACCTCGTCGGTTTTCAGCAGGTGTCGGTGGGGCCCGCCGAGACCGTGAAGGACATCGAGTTTGGGAACCGACAGACGCCGGGCACGATCCGCGGGACCAAGTGGAACGACATCAACGGAGACGGGGTGCTGAATATCGGCGAACCGCAGCTGTCCGGGTGGACGATCTTCCTCGACAGCGACGGGGACGGAAGCCTCGACGACGGCGAGGACCGGGATGTGACCGGCGAGCTCGGACGATATGAGTTCACGGGCCTCCAGCCCGGGACCTATACGGTCGAGGAGGTGCCGCGGGAGAACTGGACGCAGACATTCCCCGAGAGCGACGGTCACACCGTCGAGCTGTCGTCGGGGGAGACGGTCTCCGGGCGCGATTTCGGAAATCAGGAGACGACGCCCGGGACGATCCAGGGGACCAAGTGGCGGGACGTCGACGGGAACGGCGTGCGTGGGGCGAGCGAGCCCGGCCTTTCCGGGTGGACGATCTTCCTCGACGCCAACGAAAACGGCACCCTCGACGGCGGCGAGCGGTCCACCGTGACGAAGGAGGACGACCCGACGACGGACGCGAACGAGGCCGGCACGTATCGCTTCACGGAGCTCGAGCCGAACAAGACCTACACGGTCGCCGAGGTCGAGCGGGGCAACTGGGTGCAGACGGCGCCGCCCGGCGGCGTCCACACGGAGTTCCTTTCTCCCGGCGAGACCGTGGAGGGGCGTGACTTCGGCAACGAGCCGCAGTCGGGCGACATCCGCGGGGTGAAGTTCGAGGACGCCGACGGGGACGGCGTGCGGGACGACGGGGAGGCTCTCCTTTCCGGTTGGACCCTCTTCATCGACGAGAACGCCGACGGCGACCGCGACGACGCCGAGCCGACGGCCGTCACGGACGAAAGCGGGGCGTACGCGTTTACGGACCTTCGGCCCGGGACGTATCTCGTCGGCGAGGTGGCCAGAGACGGGTGGAAACAGACGGCACCGTCCGCCGAGGCGGAGCAGGAGCGGTTCTCCGCCGACTTCACCGGCGGGACGAAGGACGGGTTCACCGTCGACAACACGGTGGGCGCTTCCGTGGACGGCCTCTGGCACGTCTCCGACGGGCGCGGCGGCGCCGCGGGCCACTCCGCCGAGCACAGCATGTACTTCGGCACGGGCGAGTCCGCGACGGGCGGCGGCGACTACGACGTGGGCCGCACCGCGGGGCGGATCACCTCTCCGGCGATCGACCTCAGCGGCCTCGAGTCCGCGGAGCTGTCGTTCAACCACTTCCTCGAGACGGAGGGGGCGAAGCAGTTCGATTCGGCTCGGGTGCTCGTCTCGGAGAACGGCGGGGACTTCCAGGTGGTCGCGAGCAACAACGCGGGCGGGACGACGCTCGCCGACGCGACGGACGGGTTCACCTCGGCGACCGTGGACCTCTCCTCTTTCGTGGGCTCGACCATCCAGGTGCGGTTCGCCTTCGACACGGGCGACGCGATCAGCAACGCCTTCGAGGGCTGGTACGTCGACGACGTGGCGGTCACCGGCGAGGAAGCGGGGCCGGGACCGGGCTTCCACGAGGTGGACGTCTCGGCGGGCGAGGTCGCGAGCGGGCGGAGCTTCGGAAATCGTCCGCTGCCGGGTGAGATCCGCGGAACCAAGTTCGCGGACCTGAACGGCGACGGCACGCGGCAGGCCGGAGAGTCGGCCCTCGCCGGGTGGACGGTCTACATCGACACGGACGGCGACAAGACGTTCGACGACGGGGAGCCCACGGCGGTGACGGGCTCGGACGGCACGTACGCCCTCGAGGGCGTCACACCCGGCACGCACACGGTCCGGGAGGTGACGCGGGACAACTGGGCGAAGACGCATCCCGCCCGCGGCGGCCACACGGTGGACGTAGCGCCGGGACAAGAGGTCACCGGCAAGGACTTCGGGAACGATCCCGACCCCGGGGAGATCCGCGGCGTGAAGTTCGCGGACGGCACGCGGGACGCGGAGGAAGGCGGCCTCGCCGGCTGGACCATCTTCATCGACCAAAACGGCAACGGGCAGCGCGACAACGGGGAACCGACCGCCGTCACGGGAAGCGACGGCACGTATTCGCTCGGCGACCTCGACCCCGGGACCTACACGGTGGGCGAGGTCCAGAAGGACGGCTTCGAGCAGACCTTCCCGTCCGGCCCGGCGTCGGAGCAGGTCTTCGCCGCGGACTTCACGGACGGGGCGAAGGACGGGTTCACCATCGACAATACGGGGGCGCCGCAGCAGGGCCTCTGGCACGTCTCGACCGGACGCGGCGGGGACGCGGGCCACTCGGCCGAGCACAGCATGTACTTCGGCACCGGGGAGGGCCCCAGCGGCGGCGGGGATTACGACGTCGGTCACACCGCCGGGCGGATCACCTCTCCGCAGATCGACCTCAGCGACCTCGAGTCCGCGGAGCTGTCGTTCAACCACTTCCTCGAGACCGAGGGCGCCGACGCGTTCGACCGAGCGAGGGTGCTCATCTCGGAGAACGGCGACTTCGAGGTGGTCGCGAGCAACAACGCGGGCGGGGTGGACCTCTCCGACCCGACCGGCGGGTGGAGCCCGGCGAGCGTGGACCTCGACGCGTTCGTCGGGTCGACCATCCAGGTCCGCTTCGACTTCGACACGGTGGATGCGTTCGAGAACGCGTTCGAGGGCTGGTACGTCGACGACGTGCTCGTCACCGGCGAGAGCGCGAACGTGCCCGCCGGCTTCCACCGGGTGGAGGTCGGCGCCGGCGGAGTGACCGACGGCGTCGACTTCGGAAATCACGAGCTCACGAGCTCCTCCACGGCGTCGCTCGCCTCCGTCGACGGCGGGACGACCGGGACGCAAAGCGGCACGCCGAACGTCGGCACGTTCAGCAATACCGGTCTTTCCACCGGACCCGCGGCGACAGGCGGCATCGGTGACGAGGAAGACGACTCCGGCGCGGACCTTCTCTCGCTCGTCGGGGACGCGAGCAGCGGGACGGATGCCGGCCCGACGGTCGACCCCGACGAGGAGGGAACCAAGATTCTGTAAAGGTGGCGCCCCGCGACCCGTCGGAGCTCACGCCGAGACGCGGCGCGTCCGGCGCGAAGCGAGGATGAAACGAGGTCGTGTGTCACTCGACGCCGTGAACCCACTCAGCGTCGCGAGTGCCGTCGTCTTTGCATGGGTGGCACGTCTGCTCGGGTGACACGGGCAAGTCCCAGCGGGATGCCGCCGGTGCCCGTCCGCGGGCTTCCCCGCGCGGTCGCTCTCCGACGCCGTTCCGTTGTGCCGTCACGCTCTGTGCGTCGAAACCCTTTCGACCCTCCACCCTTCGCGACGAGGACCACGGCGAACGGCGCCGCACGGACAAGGCCGCGGACGGCCTTGTCCGTGCCACCCGACGCCGGTATCCCCACACGTCGCCGCGGCTTGGCAAGACGGCGACGGGCTTCCCGGAGCTGACCACGCTCCTCGCTGCGTTCTGCGGCGAGGAAGGTCCGACACTGGACAGCGAAGAAAAGGGAAAGGAAATGGGCAGGGGCGGATTCGAACCGCCGACACTGGCATTTTCAGTGCCATGCTCTACCAGCTGAGCTACCTGCCCCGTGAGAGGCTGGCAGGATAGTGAGCGGACCATGGGTGGTCCAGCCCGTCGTGGGCCGATCGGCTCGGAGCGAGGTCCTCTCCGTCGCGTCCGCTCACCGCTTGGCCGTCTTCCCCACGGCCGCCCGGTCGAGCGTGACGCTGAAGCCCGCGGGAAGCTTCCTCCCGGGGTTTTGGATGGTGAACACGCACCGGAAGGTCTCGCTGGCGTACTGGATGAGCGGGCTGACGGTCTTCAGCCGGCCCGACAGCGCCTCCTTCTGGACGGGGGCGTTCTCCGCGGGGACGAGCCGATAGGTCTTCCCCCGCTCGAGCTCGCCGTACACCTCGATGGGGAGCGTGAACTTCGCCTCCAGCGGGTCCAGCTTGGCGATCTTCATGATGGGGTCGTTCTGGATCATCGCGGCGCCGGCCTCCGCCCGGATGCGGACCACCTGACCGTCGAACGGCGCCGTGATGCGGTAGCGCTCGAGCTTCGTCCGCTCGAGGGCCAAGCTCGCCCGGCTGAGGGCCGCCTGCTCCTCGGCCGCGTCGAGCTGGGCCGCCGCCTGGTCCCGCTTGTAGCGGCGCCGCTGGACCTCGCTCTTGTTGGCCGCGTTCTTCTCGAACGCCTCGCGGATCTGCTTGAGCCGTAGCTTCGCCTCGGCGAGCGACGCCTTCGCCCGCTTCCGCTCCGCGTCGCGCTGGGCCCGGAGCTCGGCGGCGGCGAGCCGCTTCTGCTGCACGGCGTCGTTCATGCGGGCGAGGAGGGTCTCGACGCCCTCGCCACCCTCCGCGGCGGCCGGGAGGGCGGGCGTGATCTTCACCTCGACCGTCCCCCCGTCGCCGATCGCGGGCGGGTCGGCGGTGACCGTGAAGATCTCCGTGTGATCCCCGATGAGGATCTTGGCCCCCTTCTCGAGGGGAAGGGAGCGGAGGCCCTCGACCCGGAGCTTCACCGTGGTGGCCCCCTTCTCGTTGTCCGCGGTGAGCGTGAGGTGATCGCCGCCGCTGACGGTCTCCCCCTCCTCTACGAGGAGGCTCGCGATCCGCCCCTCCACGGGCGGCTTGAGGACCACCTCCTTCGACGGCTTGACCACGCCCTCGTACCCGCTCTGGGGGCTCGACGCGTCCTGGGCGTGGCCGGCGACGGTGGCGAAAAGGACCCCCGCGGCGACGAGAAGATTTGACAATCGCATGGCGAGCCCCTTAATGAGCGTTCATTCATAGCTCAACGATCTTTCGCACTCGCCATGGACACGACCACTGAGCAAGCACGACAGCGCCTCAAGGAGGTCTTCGAGGAGCTCGACCGGCTCTCCCGGAGCGACGACCTGCCCAATCAGGTGATCCCGGCGATCCTCCAGGCGACGCGACGCGCCCTCGACGCGGCGGGTGGGTGCGCCTGGATGCCCAAGGACTCCGCGAACCAGACCTTCCAGCCCATCGGCATCGTGGGCGACGCCCGCGATCTCGTCCTGGAAGCGGGGGAGAACGGCCCCGCGCCGCGGACGCCGGTCCTCGGGGCCGTCCGGAAGGCCTTCCACGACGACAAGCCCGTCGTGGTGGGACCCGAGCAGAACGAGTTCGAGGGGACACCCCTCCACGACCGCACCCAGCTCTTCGTCCCCGTCCACGCCATCGGACGCCCGATGGCGCTGCTCCACATGGTCCTCGACCGACAGGTCGACCCGAAGACGTATCGCGAGCACGTCGGGGTCTGCCAGGAGGGAACCCGGGCGCTCGGGACGTACCTCGGCAAGCGACAGAACACGCTGCTGCAGAAGGACACCGCGAGCCAGGCGGCGCTGCTGCGGGTCGTCCACCACCTCATGAAGTTTCGCGATCCGAAGGTGGTCGCCCACGAGCTGGCCAATCGTGCCCGTCCGCTCCTCGAGGCCCAGCGGGTGGCCGTGGTCGGTCTCTGGTCGCGGAGTCAGCCCGTCGCGTTCAGCGACGCGGTCCACCTCAACCAGCGGGCCGTCCTGGTCCGGACGGCCCAGCTTCTCGCGGAGGTCGCCCGCGACCGCAACGCGCCGCTGAGCTACACGCGGGACCAAGCCCTCCACGGGGAGGACGAGCCCGTCCGCCCGCTCCTCGACGACCTCTTCCGGCTGTCCAACGCGGAGGCGGTCAGCCTGGTTCCGATCGTGGAGCGGGGCGAGGTGCTCGGCGTGCTCCTCGCGGAGCACGCCACGCGGGACGAGGTGGGCACACGGTCGCCGTATCAGCAGGAGCTGGCGCGGCAGGCGGGGCCGATTCTCGACGGCGCCATCGCCTGGCATCGGCGGCCGCTGCGGAGGACCAGCGATCTGCTCGCGTGGGTCCGTGACCGGCCCGCGATGGCGCTGGCTCGCGCGGGCGTGGCAGTGGGAATCGTCGCGACCCTCGTCGTCGTGCTCTTTTTCGTCCCCGTACCCCTCAACATCCACGCGGACGCCCGACTGAGCCCCGTAAACCTCCGCACGGTCGCGGCGCCCGTGGGTCAGGAGATCCAGCGCGTGCTCGTCGAGTCCGGGGAGTCCGTGGAGAAGGGCGATCCGCTGCTCGAGCTCGACAGCAGCGCCCTGGAGATGAAGCGCTCGCAGACGCGGAGCGCCATCGCGAAGCAGAAGGTACGTCTCGACGCGGCGCGGGCGGAGGGGAAGGACGCCGCGATCCGCCGGGCCGAGCTGGAGATCCGCCGGCTTCGGCTCAAGGAGCAGCGGCTGTCGAGAAAGATCGCCCGCTGCGAGATCCAAAGCCCGATGGCCGGCGTGGTCCTCGACGACCGGCCCAAGCGGCTGGAGGGGCAGACGGTCCAGAAGGGCAAGGAGCTGCTCCGCATCGGCGACCTCGAGTCGTTCGAGCTCGTGATGGAGGTGCAGGAAGAGGATCTCGCCCTCCTCGAGCGGGCCGTGGAGCGGCATAAGGGGAAGGCGGACGGCGTGCGGGTGGAGTTCCTCAGCCGCGCCTGGCCGAACAAGACGCTGACCGGCGAGGCGCCGTCGTTCTCCTCGCTGTCCCCGACGAGCGTGCCGTCGGAGTCGAAGCGACAGCACATCTTCGAGGTGCGTGTGCCGATCGACCTCGACCAGATCCAGCCCAAGTTCGCGATGGCCAACCCCAGCGGACGGGCGAAGCTCCACGTGGGGCAAAGCTCGCTTGCCTACCGCATCGGCCGCGGCCCGTGGCGGTTCCTCAAGATGACGCTGATGTTCTGACGGAACCGGCGACCGCCCTCGCGACTTCACTCGGGATGCCAAGGCCATGTCGGACGAGTCGCAGAACCCACCGCTTCCCCCCGGCCGGGACGACCTGCTGATCAGCCCGCAGCTCTACCTCGGGCAGAACGTGTACGTGGTGAAGGACCCGGTCAGCCTCAGCTATTTTCGGCTGACGCCGGTGGAGCACTTCGTCTTCCAGTCCCTCGACGGCCGTCGGACCGCGGAGGAGCTCGCGGAGGAGGCGTCGCGGGTTTTCCCCGACGAGCGGGTGGACGCCCAGGAGGTCCAACGCTTCGTCCAGATGCTCCAGCAGGCCGGCCTCCTCCTCGGCCGCGGGGAGACGCACGGCTGGTGGCTCCGCGAGCTGGCCCGGCGAAGGGGTCGACGGCGCCGCACGGGGCAGGCGATGAACTTTCTGTTCCTCCGGATCCCGCTGATCGATCCGGACCGCATGCTCGACCGCCTGTACTCCGTCGTCCGCCCCGTGATGAACGCCACGTTGATGTGGCCGGCGCTGGCGGGGATGGCGATCTGCGCGGTCGCGGTGCTCTGGGAGATCCACCGCGTGGGGAACCTCGCGTATCCGGTGCTCGGCGCGACCAATCTGCTTCTGCTCAGCGGCGTCTTCGTGGTGGTGAAGGTGATCCACGAGGTCGGCCACGGGCTCGCGGCGAAGCACCGGGGGCTGGAGGTCCACGAGATCGGCGTGCTCCTCATCGTCTTCTGGCCGCTGTTCTACGTGGAGACCTCCGACGCCTGGATGGTCCCCCGTCGACGCGACCGGCTCTGGATCAACGCGGGCGGCGTCTTCATCGAGTTTCTCTTCGCGTCGGGCGCCGCGTGCGTGTGGCTGCTGACCGAGCCGGGCGTGGTGAACCAGATCGCGTTCAACATCATGCTCACCGCGAGCGTGACGACGGTGCTGTTCAACGCCAACCCGCTGCTGCGGTACGACGGCTACTACATGCTCATGGACTATCTCGAGATCCCGAATCTCAAGCCCAAGTCCACGCAGTACCTCGGGTATCTCGCCAAGCGCTATCTCATGGGAATGGGGGACACGGAGCCGCCGGCGGAGGCCGACCGCAAGCCCGTGTTCATGCCCTTCTACGCGGTGGCGTCGTCCGTCTACCGGTGGCTGGTGATCTTCGGGATCATCGGGATGGTCTGGGTGGTCCTCGACCCGTACGGCCTGGAGTCCGTCGGAGCGCTGCTCGCGGGCGTGGCGGTCGTGACCATGGTGATCCTCCCCATGTTCCGCATGCTCCGCTTCGTCTGGTCCCAGCGTGCCCACACCTGGCGACGCCTCCTCGTCAGCGGTGCGGGCGGCGTGGCGCTGCTCGGCGTGGCGGCGGCCATCGGCGCCATCCCGATGCGGCAGACCATCGAGCAGCCGGGCGTGCTCCTCGCGAATCAGCGACAGCCGCTGTTCGTCTCGGTGGACGGACGCGTGGCGGAGCTCCTGATGGAGCCGGGTGAGCGGGTGAAAAAGGGCCAGCCCATCCTTCGGCTGGAGAACCCGGAGCTGCGGAACGGTCTGGCGGAGAAACGGATCGAGAAGAAGCTGGCCAAGGTGGGCTTGCAAAAGGCGCGGGAGGAGGGCAAGGCCGCCAAGGTGGAGGCCGCGAGGAGCCGTCTGACGTTGCTCCGGAAGAAGATTCGGTATCTCGAGGACAAGGTGGAGCGGCTGACCGTGCGGGCGCCCATCGGTGGGCGGCTCCAACCCAAGAAGCGGTTGGAGGCCATGGTCGGCCAATACGTAAAAAAGGGACAGAAGCTCGGCACCATGATCGGCCAGGCCGTGCCCAAGTTCGTGGTGGTGCTCCCTGAGAGCGACGCGGCGCGGGTGCGGGAGCGGATGGCCCGGGAGAAGGCGGAGGCGCCGTCGGTGCGTTGTCGGCTGTGGTCCATGCCCGGCAAGACGTGGAAGGGCCACCTTGACGAGATCGGGGCGGAGCTGGCCCAGAAGCTTCCCCACGATGCGCTGGCGAGCGTCTACGGCGGCGAAGTGGACAGCAAGATGAAGGGTCGCTATAACCCGGTCCCCAGCGAGCGGTCCGTGCTGGCGCGGGTCGAGCTGCGGAAGGGAGAGGATCTCGCCTCATATCTTCTTCGCGACGGGATGAGCGGCCGAGGCAAGATCATCCTGGGGGAGAGTCGGCTCGCCGCTCAGCAGTGGCGGGCGGTGCGAAAAGCGCTCAGCCTGGACTGGTGGCTGTGACGATCCGTTCACGCGGGACCGACCAGTCGAAGTGCCAAGCTAGAGGAACTTATGGCCGATCAACAGAACCAGGGACAGACGCAGCCCGCCGCCAATCAGCAGGGCGACGAGACCGTGACGAGCCCCGGCGGCGAGGGCCGGCAGACACAGCTCCAGCTCGACGAGTCGCAGGTGCAGACCTTCTACGCCTCCACCTCGCGGCTGTGGGGATCCGCCGAAGAGATCGTGGTCGACTTCTCTCAGGGCGTCCGCCCCACCAACCAGCAGAACGTCGCGAGGCTGAAGATCGACTCGCGGGTCATCATGAGCCCGTGGGCGGCCAAGCGGCTCGCGATCGCGCTCGGGCAGACCATCCAGCGATACGAGCAGAACTACGGGCCGCTGGAGATCGATCCGAGGAGGCGTCAGCAGCAACAGCAGCAGCAAGGCGCCAGCGCCACCACCAGCACCACGTGAGCCCGACCGCTGCCCGACACGGCGGGACCGCCGTCCGTGAGACCTCGGTCGGGTCGACCGTGTGCTGACGGCGTGAAGCCGACGGGCCGAGCGCCCATGTCTCGAAATGGGGGGCGTCGGAAGCGCGTCCGTGCCCGCGTCGCGGGTGTCTTATGATCGCCCTCTTCCGCCCCACTTCGGTCGGCCTGCGGATCGCGGTCGTGGGGGTCGCAACGGCGTTGGTGGCGGGCGTGTACCGGGTCGAGACCCTTCTCGTCCAGGTCCTCCTCGTCGCGGCCGTGGCACGCGTCGTCCTCACCCGGTTCGAAGCAGAGGAGCGGCGGAAGAGGCTCTACAGCTTGGCGGGCACCGTCGCGCTCGGCCTCCTCGGCGGGCTCGCCCGACACCTCGTCCAAGCGCGCCAGGCGGTCGGAGACGCCGACGCCATGCGGATGCTGTCGATGCTCCGTCCCGCGGAGGTGCTGTGGACGGGGTGGCTCTATGTCGGGTGTGTCGCGGCGGTGGAGGGCCTCGATCACGGCATTCGACAGAGTGTGCGGTGGCTCCCCTCCCGTCTCGCGGCGAACCTTACCCGTGTCGTCCTGATCGTCCTCCTGCTTCCGGGTCCGGTCGCCGCGGTGTACGAGATGCACTGGCCCAAGCTGGACTCCCGCCTCCCCAAGGAAGCGCGGGAGATGGAGCCGACGCGGGTCGAGACGCGGACCGCCGACGGCGTCGCCATCCGCGGCTGGTACTTCGACCGGGGGGAGACGGCGACGGTCGTCGTCGTGCCCGGCATCGGGGACCACAGCGCGATCACCGCGAGATACCTCCTTCCCCTCCTCCGGAACCGCCCCGTCAACGGGCTTCTCGTGGACCTGCGGGGCCAGGGCTTCAGTGGCGGCCACACGGCGAGCTTCGGTCGGCACGGAGCGGCGGACGTCGCCGCCGCGCTGGCGTGGGTGGACCGTCGCGACCCCGTCGCTTCCGAGCGGGTCGTGTTCTACGGCTTCTCGCTGGGGTCGGCCGCGGCGGTCGCCGCGGCCGACCGGCGGGAGGGCACGGCCGGCGTGATCGTCGACAGCGGCTTCGATCGCCTCCCGGGCGTGGCGTGGGCGATGGCGGAGGCTCTGCCGCCGGTTCTCCGTCGGTCCGCCTACTACACGGGACTGTCGTTCGCCTCGGCGATGTCCCAGACGTGGCTCTGGTCCGTGGAGCCCGGGGAGACTGTCAGCCGGCTCGACACGCCGGTCCTGGTCCTCCACGGCGGGGCGGACGGGGTGATCCCCCCGGAACAGGGGAAGAAGCTGCTGGCGCGGGAGAACGTGCGGGGCCGGATCGTTCAGGGCGGTCGCCACACGAGGCTTCCCGCCGCGGATAGCAGCTATTTCCTGCGGATCGGCCAATTCCTCGACGAGGTGCTCGGCGACGGGACGGATAACCGCGACCCGGCCCGCCTCGAAGCGGTCGACCGGCTCATGCGCCCTCCCCTGTCGCCGCGTCCGCGACCCGCCGCTTCATCTCCGTCATCGCCCCCTCGACCGCTTCCCGCCAGTCCGTCGCGTCCGACGAGCGCCACGCCTCCGTGATCGACCGGCTCACCGCCACGACGGCGCCGCGCCCGTCGGAATGGAAGCACGGTCGAACGTCGTCGACGCCGCCACCCTGGGCGCCGAAGCCGGGGACGAGGAAGAGCTGGCGTGGCATCGTGTTCCGGAGGCGGGCGGCCGCTTCGGGCCTCGTCGCGGCGACGACGGCGCCGAGGACGCTGTAACCGTGGCGACCGGTCGCTTCGGTGTCGCCCGCCTCCGCGACGACGCCGCCGACGGCGTCGGCGACGGTCCGCCCGTCGGCCAAGGTGCGCTCCTGGATCGCGTCGCCGCCGGGATTGCTCGTTCGGACCAGCGCGAAGACGCCGCGGCCGTGCTCCGCCGCCGCCCGGAGGAAGGGGGTGAGCCCATCGCCGCCGAAGTAGGCGTTCACCGTGATCGCGTCCGGCGTCGTTCCGTCGTCGTCTGCCGGGTGGACCCATCCCGCGGCGTAGTGGGCGGCGCTGGTTCCGACGTCGCCCCGCTTGACGTCGGCGATGACGAGGAGGTTGCGCTCCCGGGCACGCCCGGCGAGGCGGTGGAAGGCCTCGCACCCCGCGACGCCGTATCGCTCGAAGCAGGCGGACTGGATCTTCACGCAGGCGACGTGGCGAGCGGCGAGATCGACCGCCTCCTCCCCGAACGTCGCCAGTGCGTCGGCGGCCTCGCGAGCGGTCGCGGGTTGTGGGAAGCCGGGCGGGAGCCGCTCGACGACCGGGTCGACGCCGACACACAGCGGCGTGCCGCAGCGGTCCACCCCGTCGAGGAGGCGGTCCGCGAAGTGGCTCATCCCTCGACCGCCTCGGACGCGGCCTTCAGCGCCGTGCCGACCTCCACTCGGGCGCCCGCGGCGATGAGCTCCCGCTCCACAGCCTGGAGCACGCCGTACGTGTCAGCGAGGTCGACGTAGCCCATGTGACTGATCCGGAAGATCTTGCCCTTCCACTCGCCGCCGCGGCCGTCCTGTCCGCCCGCGACGTGGAAGCCGTGCTGGTCCCGAAGGCTTCCGCGAAACTTGGAGTCCTCCACGCCCGCGGGGTAGAAGGCACCGGTGACGGAATTGCTCGGCGAGGCGCTGATGAGCTGAAGCCCCATCGCCTGGAAGGCGGTGCGGGTGGCCCGGGCCAGCGCCGCGGTCCTCGCCCAGACGGACTCGAGGCCCTCCGTCTCGATGCGCTCCAGCGCCGCCCGCTGGCCGCGGATGAGGCTGACGGGCGGGGTGAACGGCACGTCGTTTTTCTTGTAGCTCGCGAGCCACTTCCGAAGGTCGAGGTTGTACGCCGGCGGCGAGGAGAGCTCCTCCAGCCGCTTCATCGCCCGCTCCGAGAGGCCCACGTAGCCGAGGCCCGGCGGGAGCATCATGGCTTTCTGCGACCCGGAAACGAGGACGTCGATGCCCCACGCGTCCTGCTCGACGGGCAGCGCCCCGACGGACGTGATGCCGTCGACGAGGAGAAGCGCGTCGTGGTTGGAGACGATCTCCGCGAGCCTCTTCACGTCCGTGGCGGTGGCCGTGGACGTCTCGGAGTGGACC
>CAZQQP010000072.1:0-15791 GCA_964595475.1 uncultured Planctomycetaceae bacterium
GATCCAGGCGGGGCGGGAGATCCGTGTGGCGGTGGACGCCAAGCGAATCGACGACGCGGTCTCCGCCAAGCTCGCCCGGGACATCGCGGGGCGGGTGGAGAACGAGATGACCTACCCCGGCGAGGTGCGGGTGACGGTGCTCCGCGAGGTCCGCTCCGTGGAGTACGCCCGCTGACGCTCAAGCTGTTGGGAGGCAAGCGCTTGTGCTTTGACAGGGTGGGAGGGGCCGGTTACATTCCAAGAGCCACCGCGGCCACGTCACAGTTCACGAAGCCCATCGGAGCGTCCCATGCGCCGAGTTCAGCATCTGCTTGCTACCGGAGTGATTCTGGTCCTGACCACGGGGGGGCTCCTCGGTCAGGAGGAAAGCGCCGAGAGCGAGCCGGCCAAGCCTCCCGACCAGCTATGGGAGGACTTCGTCCACTACACGCGGATCGCCAACTTCGAGTTGGCGGTGGAGTACGGACGGGCGCTGCTGAAGCGGGATCTCGCGCCCGACGAGCTCCTCAAGGTCGTCCAGGAGAGCCGATACGACAATTGGAGGCGGACGCTCCGGATCGCCCAGCGCCACGACGGGCCGATCGCGAAGGTGGCGGCAAGGGTGGAGAAGGCGATCGAGAAGAGCCAGCTCGCGGTCGCCAAGGACCCGACCCGGATCCGAGAGGCGATCAAGCTCCTCGACGACGGCCTCCGGGCCCGGTCGATCGCGGTGGAGCGGCTGAAGAAGGCGGGGCAGTTCGCGGCGCCCGAGCTGCTCGCGGTCCTCCTCAGCGACGAGAAGGAGGACCGGAACCTCCGTTATTACGTGATCGAGGCGATGGTGGCGGTGGGCAAGCCGCTCGTCCCGCCGCTGTCCGAGGCACTGAGTGGGATCCCACCGGTTCCGCAGCAGCAGGTGGCCCGCGTGCTCGCCCGCATCGGGTACGCCTATGCGCTTCCGTACCTGAGGACCGAGCTGCGGACGGGGGATCTTCCCGACCAGACGCGGCAGACGCTGCAACGGGCGTTCGAGCGGATCGCCGAGGAGAGCGGCTTCTCCACGGATGCGAAGGCGCCGGACCTCTGGCTGGCGTTGGCGCGGGACTACTACCGCGGCCGAGAGTCGCTGCTTCCCACGCCCGAGGCGTCCACCAACAAGATGTGGATGTACAACGAGGGGAGCGGCCTCACCAGCGTCGACGTGCCCACCGTCATCTTCGGGGATCGGCAGGCGATGCGGATGGCGCGGCGGGCGCTGAAGCTCCGGAGAGGGTTCTCGGGCGCGTTCAGCCTCTGGATCGCCGCCAACTTTCGGCGGGAGAACCACCTGCCGGAGGGGACGTCGGACCAGACGTATCCGAGCTCCATGCGGGGCCCCAGCTACTACGCGACGTTGGCGGGGCCGAAGCACCTCCAGCCCATCCTCCAGTGGGCCCTTGACGACAAGGACACGGCGCTGTCCCTCGACGTGATCGACGCGCTGGCGGCGACCGCGGGATCGCAGAGCCTCGTCGGCGGGGGGAAAAAGCCGCTCGTCCGGGCCATGACGTATCCGGACCAGCGGGTGCGATACGAGGCGGCGCTGACCATCGCCCGAGCGACGCCGACCAAGGAGTTTCCGGGCCACGGGCGGGTCATGCCCGTGCTCGCCGAGGCGATCCACGGGTCCGCCCAGCGATACGCGGTGGCCGTGGCCCCGACGAGCGAGCAGATCAACGCGCTGTCGAGCAAGGTGCGGGCGGCGGGGGACTACCAGGTGCTGTTCGCGGGGTCGATCGAGGAGGTCGCGGACCAGGTGAGCGGCGTGCCCACAGTCGACGTGGTCGTCGCGCGGGGGAAGGCGAGCTGGCTGCGAGAGCAAAGGCAGGCGATCCGGCGGAACGTCGAGCTGAAGGGGACGGCGACGGTCCTCCTCGCCCCGAGCGACAAGACGGGAAGCCTCGAGTCCGCCTACTCCGGCAACCCGTGCGTCGTCGTAGCGGGATCCGGGTTGGAGCCCACAGCGCTCGGGAAGTGGATCAAGAAGGCGGTCGAGGCGTGTCGGGGAGAGCCGCTGGCCGACAAGGAGCGGAAGCGGTACGCGAGCCGGGCGCTGACGGTTGTGCGGAGCATGCTCCTCAAGGGCTCGACGCCCTTCGAGGTGGAGGCGGCCCGTCCGGCGCTGATCGCGGCGCTCCGCGGTGACCGACGGGAGATCGCGCTGGCCGCGGCGGACATCCTCGTAGAGATGCCCTCGAAGAAGGCTCAGCGGGCGGTCGCGGCGGCGGCGCTCGACGGCGAGCGGGACGAGAAGTTCCGTATTCGGCTCCTCACGGACCTCGCGAGGAGCGCCCGGCTCCACGGCAACCAGCTCCGGTCGTCGCAGGTCGAGGATCTGACGAGCGTGGTCAAGGAGGCGAGCGGACCCCTTGCGGAGGCGGCATCCGCCGCCCACGGCGCGTTGGCCCTGCCGACCGCGAGAGGGGTGGACCTCATCCTGCAACAGTGACGGCGGCGGAGCGGCCGGCGGCGAAGGGAGCGACGCGGGGGGCCTTCCCGAAGTCAGCACCCATATTCCCTCGGAGGGCCGTGTTCATGGGGTGTCTGCGCGTTGGGCCGCGACGCATCGTTCACCTGTCCGCGGCGGTGGGACTGCTCGTCGCCGCGACGGTGGAGGCGGGAAAGCCGAACGTCGTCTTCATCATGGCCGACGACCTCGGTTGGGGCGATCTCGGCTGCTACGGCGCCGAGCGCGTGGAGACACCCCACATCGACCGCCTGGCGAAGGAAGGGGCTCGCCTGACGGACGCCCACAGCCCGTCCGCGTGCTGCACGCCGACGCGATACGCGGTCCTCACGGGCCGTTATAGCTGGCGGACGCGGCTGAAACGCGGCGTGCTCCACTGGCGGAGCAAGCCGCTGATCGACCGCGACCGGCCGACGGTCGCGTCGGTTCTGCGGGACGCGGGCTACGCCACGGGCGCCGTCGGAAAGTGGCACCTCGGCGTCGGAAGGGGGGAGGACGGCTGGAAAGGCGAGCTGAGGCCGGGTCCGCTGGAGGTCGGCTTCGACCGCTATTTCGGGATGCCCGGTCCCAACCACGGGAGGCCGATCCTGGTGGAGGACCACCGCCTCGTTTACCCCGCCGACGCGTCGCGGATCGGCGGCTTCGAGAACAAGGAGCTGAAGCGGCGACGGCAGCGGAAGCTCGGCCCGAAGCTCGCCGAGCGGGCGGTCCGGTTCATCGAGGATCACCGGGACGAGCCGTTCTTTCTCTACTACGTGCCGTGCGCCATCCACACGCCCTACACGCCGGCGAAGCGGTTTCGCGGGACGAGCGAGTGGGGGAAGCGAGGCGACTTCATCCATCAGCTCGACTGGTGCGTGGGCCGGGTGCTCAAGACGCTGCGGCGGCTCGACCTGAAGGAAGAGACACTCGTCGTCTTCACCAGCGACAACGGCGGAGATCACCCGGACTCCGTGGGGCCGTTCCGCGCCCACAAGACGAGCGTGTACGAGGGCGGCCATCGAGTGCCGCTGCTCGCGCGGTGGCCGGGGCGGATCCCCGCGGGACGCCGCTCGGACCAGATGGTCAGCCTCATCGACCTGACGGCGACGGTGGCGGCGGTCCTCGGAAGGGAGCTGCCGAAGGGGGCGGCCCCGGACAGCCGGAACGTCCTCCCGGCGCTGACCGGCGAGCCGACCGACGAGCCCGTCCGCCGGGTGATGATCAACAAGTCGTGTCGGGGGCCGATCGCGATCCGGGAAGGACCGTGGAAGCTCGTCTTCCCCGACGGGTTCCGGCCGACCGAGGAGGGCATGAAGCGTCTGCGGGCGGGGAAGCTCGGCAAGGGTGAGCTGTACAACCTTGCCAAGGACCGGAAGGAGCAGAACAACCGCTATCGCGACCGGCCGAAGAAGGTGAAGCGGCTACGGGAGCGAATGGCTCGTCGGATCCGCGGCGAGCGATAGGCCCGGGGTCAGGAGCCACGCCAGCCGATCGAGCGCTCGCGAATGTGGGCGGGGTGTAGCCGAGCTCGCGGTGAGCTCGAAGGACAGGGTCGGAAGAGCACAAACCGGTTCGTGTGGCCTGCTCCGGATGTTCGAGCGAGGGCTACGTCACCCGACAGCACGGCCCCGTCGCTCCGATCGCGAAGGGCTTGCGGCCGGCCTACTCGCTCCCCCCGCCCCTCGCGAGCGGTCCCCCGCCGGCCGCGCTCCGCTGCCAGGTGGCCTCCCCCGCGGGGGTGGGCACCGCCGGCGTGGGAGAGCGGAACCGCCCGACGAGCGATCGAAGATCGAAGACGAGGCTGAGGAGGAGGGGCACCAGGACCAGCGTGAAGACAGTGGAGACGATCAGCCCGCCGACCACCACACTGCCGAGGCCGCGGTAGAGCTCGCTCCCCGCGCCGGGGAAGAGGACCAGCGGGAGCATACCGCCGACGCTCGTGGTCATGGACATGAAGATCGGCCGGACGCGGCTGCGGACCGCCTGGGCGATCGCCTGCTGCGGCGGAAGGCTGTCCACCACCTCCTCGCCCACGCGAACCGCCGCACGGCCCCGCATGAGGTTGAGGGCCTGGTGGACGATGAGGATCGCATTGTTCACCACCACGCCGATCAGGATGATGAACCCGAGCATGGTCAGGATGTCCAGCTGCTGCGTGGGGACCACCTCGTGGACGAGGCGGAGCCCGATGAAGCCGCCGAGGGTGGCGACGGGCACGCTGATGAGGATGACCAGCGGGTAGAGCCAGTTCTCGAACAGCGCCGCCATCAGGAGGAAGACGACCACCAACGCGAGGAACGCCCGGCTGGTCAGCAGACTGACGAAGCTCGCCCAGTTGAGCCCGGTCCACTCGCCGAGCAGCGCCCGCTTCACCTTGCGGAGCTTCGCCGCGGAGCCGGCGAGGTTCGTCCGCACGGTCGGCGGGATGGTCAGGCCCGTTCCACTCTGGCCACCGGCCTCGGCCCAGTTCTCCCGGCCCTCCTCGATGAGATTGCGGAGACGGTCCATCCACTGCTCGAGCGGCGCACCCTTCGGCAGGATGACCTGGAGCGTGACCGCCCGCTGCTCCTCCACGCGGCTGATCTGCTGCGGCGCCGTCGACCGCCGCACCTTCGCCAGGCTTCCGAGTGGCACCGTCTTGCCGGCGGGCGTGGCGACCGGCTGGTCCGCCATGTACGCCGCGTCGTTGGGGAGCCGACCGCCGGTCCGCTTCAGATCGGCGAGGATCTTCAGGTCGATGGTGTCGCCGCGGTGGAGGAAGTCCCCGATGACCGCGCCGTCGCCGAACATCTGGACCGCGGTGTTCAACCCCGCCTGATCCACGCCCAGGTTCGCCGCTTGCACGCGGTCGGCCACCACCCGCACCTCCTGCGTGGGAAGGTCGAAGTTGGTGGGGGTGGGTCGCACCCGCCTCGGAGGCACGCCCTCGCGGATGATGCGCCGCTGCAGAGCGCTGGCCACCCGCTCCACCTCCGCAAGGTTCGGGCCGTAGATCTCCAGCTCGATCGCGTCGTCGGCGCCGCGGCTCGCCGTCTCGAACAGCGGCCGCTGCTTCGCGAGGCCGCGGACGCCGGGGAGGCCGTCCGCTCGCCGGCCCTTGGAGACCCCCTTCACCGCGTTGTTCATCGCCATCTTGATCGGGCGGATCCGCGTCGGGTCCGCGCTGATCCCGCCCATGAACATGCGGTCGCGTACCGCGACGAAGAAGAAATTCTCCATCGTGGGTGAGGGCACCTTTTCCCCCGTCTTCGGGTTCGTCACCGTCAGACGCTTCGCCTTCTTAGGGTCGTCTCGCGCCTCCCAGTACGGACGAAGCCGCTGTTCGATGCGCTTGCCCACGGAGCGCTGCTGCTCGAGGTTGTACCCGGGCGGGGTGAAGAGCATCGCGAAGACAAGGTTGCGGTTGCCCTTGGGGAGATAACTCGCGGGCGGCATGAGCTGATAGGCCCCGACGACGGCGCCCGCGGTGAGCCCCCCGATGATCAGCGGACGAACCACCCACGAGCCCCCCAGCCGCTCCACCAGATGGCCGAGACCCCAGACCACAGTGGACGGGAGACGCAGCAGCGCTCGCGCCCGCGACGCCGCTTCGCTACGTCGCGTCCGGCCGGCGGGGCGATCCGCCGGGGTCGACGCCGACTTCGTCCCCAGCCACCGCGACGCCGCGGAGGGAATGACCGTGATGGACACGAGCAGGGAGAGAGTGACCGCGGCGCAGATGGCCAGGGAGATGTCGCGGAAGAGCTGGCCCGCCTCCTGCTGCACCGTCAGGATGGGGATGAACACGCAGAGCGTGGTCAGCGTGGACGCGAGGATCGCCCCCCACACCTCCTGCGTCGCGCCGTAGCTCGCGTCGCTCGGCTGCCGGCCGAGCCGCCGGTGGCGGTCGATGTTCTCGAGCACCACGATCGCGTTGTCCACCACGATGCCGATCGCGAACGCCATCCCCGCGAGGCTGATGACGTTGATGGTCCGGCCCATCCCCGCCATCGCTACGAAGGTCCCGATGACGGAGACGGGGATGGCGAGGGCGATGATCACCGTGCTCCGGACGCTGCGGAGGAAGAGGAGGAGGACGAGCACCGCGAGGCCCCCGCCCACCCACAGGTTCTGCTTAACCAGGCGGATCGCCCGGTCGATGTAGACCGTCTGGTCGTAGACCTGCTCGTAGTGGATCTCCCCGTCGATGCCGTAGCGGTCCGCCGCGGCGGGGAGGAGGTTCTCCCGGATGTGGGCGAGCCGCTCCTTGAAGCGGCTCATCACCTGCATGACGTTGGAGCCGACCTCCCGCTTGGCGTTCATCGCGATGACTTCCCGCCCCTTGTTCCGGACGACCCGCTCCGCCTCCTTGAAGGTGAGCCGGACATCCGCGACGTCCTCCACCCGGACGGCCGGGTCGCCGGGGCGGGAGATCACCGTCTTCTTCACGGCCTCCAGCGTGTCGTACCGCCCCACGCTCCGCACGCGGATCTCCCGCTTGCCCTCGTTGATGTCGCCGCCGGAGATGTTCTGGTTCTCCCGGCGGATCGCCCGGGCGAGCTCGGCGGGGGAGATCCCCCGTTGGGCGAGCGTCTTCGGCCGGACGCGGATCTGCACCTCGCGCTCCGCCCCGCCGTAGACGGCCACCTCGCTGATCCCCTTCACCCGCTCGAGCGTCGGCTTCAGCCGGTCCTCCGCGAGGTCGTGGAGGCGGGTCACGTCGAAGTTCGGGTCCGTCTCGGAGAGGATCACCCACGCGATGTGGTCGTTCTGGTTGGGGTTGCTCGCCTCGACGGTGGGCTCCTCCACGTTGTCCGGGTAGCTCGGCACCTCGCGGAGCTTGTTGGAGACCTCGCGGAGGGCGAGCGCCTTGCTCACGCCCTGGACGAACTCGAGGGTGATCTCGGCCTCGCCGAGGCGGCAGACGCTGAACATCTTGCGGAGGCCGGAGATGCGCTTGAGCTTCTCCTCCTGCTCCTCCACGATCTCCGTCTCCACCTCCTTCGGGCTGGCCCCTTCCCACTCCGTGGTGACCGAGACCACGGTGGTCTCGATGTTTGGCGTGAGCTGGATCGGAATCGCCGTGAAGCTGATCAAGCCGAAGAGGATGATCAGCACCACGCCGACGCTGACAGTCACAGGCCTTCGGATGGCAAAGCCGATGAGGTCCATTCGCTCCACCTGGTTGGGTCGGCCGCTTCCGCGGGCGGCCCCACGACGGCGTGTCCGGCGTCGGAGGTGCCGATCCGCCGAACGGACGCGGCGGGGGTCTTATTCCGTCCCGCCCGTGATATTCAGGGGCTGTCCCGGGCGAAGCCGCTCGTTGCCCTCCACCACGACACGCTCGCCGTCGTCGAGGTTGCCGGAGACCACGAAGCGCTCGCCCACGCCGAAGCGAACCTCCACCGGGACCAGCGCGGCCCGCCCGTCGCGGCTGGCGAAGACCACGCTGCCCGACGGCGTGAGGGTCACCGCGTCCCGCGGGACGGTCAGCGCTTCCATCTTCCCGCTCGCCGCGAGCGAGACCTCCGCCGTCATCCCCGGCTTGAGCCGCCTTCCTTCGTTCTTGAGGCGCACGAAGACGGGAAAGGTCCGCGCCCGCGGGTGGCCGTCGGGCACCACGCGGTAGATCCAGCCGCGCCGGCTCTGGGAGACCGCATCCACCCGGACGTGGACCGCCACGGTGCTCCGGGCGGCCCGGCGGAGCTTCCGCGTGAGCTGGATGGTCTCCTTGCCCACGGTCGACGGGTTCGCGACGGTCGTGCCCGGGTCCGCGAAGATCATGCGGCTGATCCACTCCATGGGGATGGTCTTCTTCTTCGGGATGCCGAGCCGCTCGGAGAAGGCCTCCCCCCGCGGCCGCACCGCGTCCACCATCGACTCGGGCACGTCGAAGACCGCCTTCACCACGGAGATGTCCACCAGCGTCGCGACCGGGTCGCCGGCGTCGAGCCACTCGCCCGCCTCCGCCGTCTTCTCCGCGACATACCCGTCGAACGGGGAGCGGATCATCTTCCTCGACCGCCGCTCCTCGAGCTCGGCCACTTTCGCGTCGAGCTCCTCCACCTGGGCCTTCTTCCGTTGGCGCTCCCCCTTCGCCGCCTGCCACTGGGCCCGAGCCGACGCTTCGTCGTCGCGGGCGTCCTCGAGCTCCTTCTTCTCCGCCACGTTCCGCTGGTAGAGGGTCTCCAGACGCTTTCGCTGGCGGGTGGCCTTCTCGAGCTCCGCCTTCCTCGCCCGGATGGTCGCCTTCGCCGACCGCACCGCGGCGCGGGCGGCCTTCCGCTCCGCCCGACGGGCGGCGAGCTGCGTGTCGATGAGGTCCGTATCGAGCTTCGCGAGGACCTCGCCCGCGTTGGAGCCGCCGCCGCGGACGAAGGTGCCCGCTTCGGGCGGGGCTTGGACCACGCGGCCGCTCGACTCGGCGCCGAGGACCGCCCGGCGGTCCGCCTGGATCTCACCCGTGATCACCCGGTGGCGCTGGACCTGACGTTGCTCGACCCGCCCCACACGGACGTCCGCGGGGGGCGGGCCACCGTCCTCACCGCCGGAAGCGAAGGGAAAGACCGCGAGGAGAAGAGCGGGAGCGAGGATCGCGATTCGCGTGTGGTCAGTCGGGCGGAACGCGTCCATAGAGGCTACTTTAAGCGCCGACGAGGAACCACTCCACCGCGCGACCCGGCGTCGGTCGGTTGCCCGCCCGGTCGCACCGCGAGCCGCTACAGCGGTGCCCGAGTGCCCGGCCGCGCCGCGTCTATTCCGGCGGCTTCCGCTGGATCCGCAGCGCATCGAGGGGCTCGTCATCGGGGCCGACCAGCGAGACGCCCGCGTACCAGCGGCCTCCGCCCTGGACGACCTTGACGGTGAGGCTGTTCCAGCCCTTCTTCAGCGTGACCTTCGGATCCGCGCTCGGCTCGCCGCCGCGGACGCCGGCGTGGGTGTAGACCGCCTCGCCGTTGACCCACGCCCGGGCGCCGTCGTCGTGGGCGAGGAGCAGACGCGCGGCGGTCGCCTCAGACACGTGAGCGTGGGTGCGGAGGTAAGCCGCGCGGTGGCTGCCGCCGGCGACGGCCTTCAGGTCGAGCTTCCAAGGCTTGGACGGGGCGAGGTCGAAGGAGACGGCCTTCCAACTCGCCGCTTTTCCCTCGCGGTCGGGGGCAAAGGCCACGGAAAGCAGGGCGTTGCCCTTCTTCCCCTTCGTTTGATACGGCCCCGCCATTCGCCAGCGGACGACGTGCCGGTCGAGGGCGTGGACGGCACGGAGGATCCTCCCGGCTTGCTTGCGGATGCTCCCCTCGTCCACCCGCTGGCGAACCTTCTTGATCGCTTTCGCCACCTTCGCCGGATGCTCGGCGAAAAGCGTCTCGGCGATCGAGACCGTGGCCGAGGCGGCCTCGGAACGGACCTTCGGCGCCTCGAGCCGCTCGGCGGCCGTCTCGAGGGCCGCGACGGTCGGCACGCCGCTCAGCCCCGAGAGGGCCCGCTTTCGCTCCGCGGGACGACGGGAGGCGTCGAGGGCCTTTTTATACAAGGCCACCTTCCCGGCGGGCTTCTCCGCCGCGTCTCCGACCATCCGGATGTAGCCCCGTAACGCCACGACGTGGTGCACACGCTTCTCGGCGGTTCGGGCGATCTTCAAGAGGTCCTCCGTCGGCCGTGGGCTCGGCCATTCCGCGAGGGCGCGGATCGCCGCCTCGCGTACCGCGGCGTCGTCGGATTGGGTCCGCGCCCGCACGGCCTTCAGGGCCGCCTCGCCGCCGAGCTTGCCGAGGGCGCGAAGGGACGCCGCCGTGGCGGCGCTTCCGGCGTCGGCGAGCCCGCTGACCAACGGCCGGACCCGTCGGTCCGCCGAATCGATCGACCGGGCCACCGAGACGACGGCCTTGCGGGCGGCCTCGGCGAGCGGTCCGCCGGCCTCCGCGTGCATCCGGTCGACGAGGGCGGAGAGGTGCTCGGGGCCGGCCAGCTTGGCCAAGCCTTTGTACGCCTCGGCCCGGAGGGCCTCGTCGCCCTCCTTCGCCACGGCGAGAAGCGGGTCGACCGCACCGCCGCTTCGCCGGGCCACGGCGGCGCGGATCAGCACCCGCCGGCGGGCCGCGGGCCCCTTCCGGATCCCTTCCACGATCGCCGCGTCCACGCCGTCGGCGGGGAGGCGGCGGAGGCTGCGGGCCGCGGCCTTCCCCATCTTGCCGGAGCGCTGGGCGGCCAGCTTCGCGAGTCGGCCGACGGTGGTCGCGTCGCCGAGGCGGGCGAGCGCTCGGACGGCCGACAGGCGGACGGCCTTGTGGTCGCTGTCGATCGCCTTCGCCACGGCGGGACGGGCGACCGGGTTGCCCGCTTTCGCGAGAGCGCCGATGACCTTCGCCCGCGTCGACGGCTTGAGCTTTTCGAGGCGAGACGCCACGCGGCGGATCGCCGCGTCGCTCCGGAAGCGACCGACGTGCTGGACCGCCGCGGACCGCATCACCGCGTCGCCGTGCCGGAGGACATCGAGAAGGCGGGAGACCGCGTCGGCCCCTCGCGCCTCGACGTGGCCGCGAAGGACCGCCAGCCGGATGCGCCGTGGCCGGTCCTCTCCCTCCAGACGCTCGTACATCGTGGCGGCCTTCTTCTTCCGGCCCCGCTCGAGCAGCCGATCCGCGCAGCGAAGATAAGCCCCGAGCGTCGCCTCGGAGACCGGGTCCGACTGGAGACGAGCCCGGAGCGTCTTCCGGGCCTTGGGCCCGCCGATCTTGCCGAGGGCCGCCACCGCCGCCCTCGCGACGGCCGGCTTACCGGCGTTCGCCAGTTGGATCAGGGTGTCCACGGCCTTACGGTCGCCGCGTGCCCCGATTGAGTTGACGACACCGACCTTCAGGTCGCCCTCCACACGGTCCAGCGCCGCCCGCAACGCCTCGCCCGCCGCCGCGTTGTCCATGCGCTGCAGCGCGTAGCGGGCCATGTGGGCCATCTTCTGATCTGTGAGATAAGCCGCGAGGATCGGTACCTGCTCCTCCGTGCCCACCATCCAGAGCTGACGGCAGAGGAACTGCTTCGCGGCGAACGACAGCGAGTCCTTCTGGAGCCACACGCCGAGCTTCTTCGCCACCGTCCGCTCCTTCTTTTCCTTGCCGAGGGAAGCGGTGACGGCCTTCTCGATCGCCGTCAGGGGCTTGCGGTCGTCGCCGTAGTCATACCCGGCGAGCTTGGTCAGCGCCCGGTCGAGGTCGGATTGCTTTTCTCCGGCCCCGCCGAGCACAGGCGAGACCACGAGGAGCGCCGCCAGCGACGCGAGGCGAATCGTTCGTACCGGTGACCGACCCATGGGGGTGGCTCCTTATATCCCGAGGCGAATCGAGCACCGATGATAAGAAGAGCGCCCGTGCGGCACCAGGGGCGATCAACCGGTGCGGAAGAAGCCCGCGGTGGACTCCACCACCCGACGACGGAGGCGGTCCGCCGCGGCCGAGGCGTCCCGGTCGAGGTCCTCTCGATTGGCCTGGCAGAAGCGACAGCCGACGCGGTCGAGGTGGAAGCGGACGTAGTCCGCCCACGGCCTCTCCAGCGTGCCGAGGAGGAACTGGCCGATGGTGCTTCGCTTGGGACAGCTCAGCCGACGGGCCTCCCAAACCTCGCTGAGGAGGTCCTCGGGGGCATCCGGCTCGCCTCCATCCCGGTGGCCGGAGGCCGTCTCGACGTCGGAGCGGAGCTGCTTCAGCCAGCGATGCTTGAGCACGCCCACGCGTCGCTCCGGCCATTCCACCGCCTCCGCGACCCGCTGGTTCGGCCATTGGCCGTAAAAGAGGAGCTCCAACGCGGTGAGCTCGGGGAAGCGGCGGTCCTCCTGCAGTCGACCGATGAGCCGCTCGAGGGCGTGGGCGAGGGCCTCGTGGGAGCGAGCGTGGGCCTCCCCGGCCCGGGCGTGCCAGCTCGCGGTGGGCTCGTCCGCGGCGAGTCGCCGGAGACGGCCGCTTTCCACGTCCTCGGGCGCTTCCGGGCCGCTCCGCTGCTGGCGGCGGGCGTCGACGATGCGGCGGCGGAGGATGCGGAAGAGATACGTCTCGACGCTCGCGTCCCCGCGATAGCTCGGGAGGCCGCGGAGGAAGGCGAGGAACGTCTCTTGAACGAGGTCCTCGGCGTCCGCCGCGGCGGAGCTCTGGCTCCGGGCGAAGGCGAGGAGACGACCCTGGTACCGCTGGACCAGCTCCGACCAGCCCTCCGGGTCGCCGTGGCGGACGCGGTCGAGCAGATAGCGGTCGGCCTCGGAGAGCCGTTGCGACATGAGGGGCCACCCCGTGGACTCGGTTCCCGGCATTATCCGTCCGCGCCGGGTGGGTTGAAATCGCGGCGGCCTCAGACGAGCCCGAGGACGAGGGTCGCCCCGAGGAGGAGGGCCATCCCCGACGCGAGCCGGAGGCGGAGCGTGTAATAGCCGAGCGTCCACGTATCGATGGCCACGTGGCCCGCGGCGAGGACGGCGACGAGAAGGAGGAGCCCGCCCGCCTGCCCGGCGAGCGACCAAAGCGTCCGTCGACGGTCGGCGTGGGCGGCGGCGAGCGTGGCGTCGGCACGGTCGCGGGCGAGACGGAGGAGCCAGGCGGCCCGGTAGACGTCGCCCGTGGGCCGGTCGAAGCGCTGGACGAAGCGGTCCGCGACGTAGTCACCGCGTCGAAGGGCGGCCCGGACCGCATCGGAAAGCGGGTCGCCGCCCACCCATGGGAGGGGGATCGGGCCGCCGTCGCTTGTCTCGCGGATCCATCCGACGAGCTTCTCGACCGCTTGCCGCCTCGCGAGACGGACCGCCTCGTCCGCGGCCGTCGCCGGACGAGGCGAGCGGGCCACCGCCCAGCGTTTTTCGGGGTGCGCGGCGGCGAACGTCTCGAAGGAGTCGACCCACGGCTTGTCCACGTAAGGGACTTCGACCGTTTTCTCCCTGTCGCCGACGAGCCGGCCTTCCAGGCGGGTGGCACCGTCGCCCGCCACCCGACGCACGCGGAGGAGCGAAGCGTCGGTCGCTTCCGAGCGCTCGACGCGGAGCGACGGCCTCACTCTCTGGAGCCCACACGCCACGGCATCGAGCAGGGCCGGCGAGACCGTTCCGTCGAGCCGGAGCGTGGTCGGGCTGGAACGGTCGTCGTCGGTCGAGCGGCCGAGAGCGTCGGCCACGGCCGCGCCGAGGCCCCGGGCGGCGGAGCGTGGCGACGGATAGATATTCGCCCGGAGGAAGTATTCCGAGGCATTGTGCCAGGCTGGCGTCCGAGTGGCCGCGGACGGGGGACGCTCTGTTCCCCGCACCGTGGGGAGCGCGGCGACGCCGAGGGCGGTTCCGAGGGCAAACAGGAGGACGGGCCCCGCCCCCCGACGGAGGCCACGCCCACGGGCCCGACACGTGTTGGAGCGGCGGTTCCGGTCGAGCGGGGTGAACCGTCGGACGAGGCTCGCGCGACGAGGGACGAGGCGGGGCCTTGCCCGCCGTCCTCGCGCGGACTCGACGTCGTGCCCTAGGAAGTTTCGCATGGCTCGGTCCTCTCCGGAAGACAGGTGGCACGCAACGCCGTGAACCAACTCCGTGTCGTCGTCTTTGCTTGGGTGGCACGGGCAAGCCCGTCCGCGGGCTTGCCCGTGGGGCGCTCGCCTCGAGCTGCAGCACACGCCCATTGAGCCATCCTCTCCGAGCCGTGCGCCGTGAGGCGCGACGAGGCGTCAGTTCACGGCGTGGTGTGGCACGCCCCACCTACGGCTCCGTCGCTCGTTCGGCGGGCCAGATAAACAGAACGAGGCCCGCAACCCCCAGCACGGCGGCGAGCGCCACGAGGCCGAGCTCGACGCGGCCGAGGAGCGTCTCCAGCGCGGGGCCGGGGGGTCGCGTGAGGATCTCCGGCCAGGAGTGGGCGACGCGGCGGCAGGCCTCCTCGAGACCCTGACCGGCGAGGAGAAGGGCGCCCGTTCCCGCGACCGCCCGGAGCATGTGGGCGGGGCCGCTCCGACGGCGGGCGACGAGGAGGAAGACGACCGCGGCGAACGCGAGGAGCCAGACCACGAGGTGGCCGAGCCTCACGAGGAGGTCGGGCCAGTGCGGATAGCCGAACGCACGCTCCATTTCCGCCGAGAGGCCGACGGGATAGCCGCTCGCGACCATCCGGGGAACGTCCACCGCCAGGGCGGCCATGATCAGCGTGGCGAGGAGCAAGCAGGCGGCCCCCGCCAGCGTCAGCGGACGGCTCGCCGGGGTTCCGCGGGGGGCCGCCGCCGACGACGGCGACGCGTCGGTCCGCGAGACGGTCCGCTCATCTCTGTCCAGCCAGCAAGACAGCCGGCGACCGCGGGTGTCGGTGAACGACCCGGAGACGATCAGGACGACGTCGACGAGCTGACCGACGTAGAGCCATCCCAGCGTGAGAAGCCAAACGATGCCCGTTCCGATCTTGCCGACGTACACCCGATGCAGCCCTGCGAGGGGGACGGCGACGAAGGGGAGCATCGCGAGGAGGAAGGCGGGAGCTCGCAAGAAGGGGGAGTCGGACGAGACCGTCGACGGAGCGACGACGCCCGACGCTTCCGCAGCGGACGACGGTGTTTCGCTCGCTTCCGCCGGCGGATAAGCGTCCGCGTCCTCCTCCGACGGCGTGGCCGCGACGGCAGGCCGGTCGACGGGCGCCGCCGCCTGGGCGATGAGGGCCGCTCCGGCGGCCCCGCCGCCCGCGAGGACCGGGCCGAGATCGTACGGGCCCACCACCGTGCTCACGGTCGCGGCGGCGGCGCCGGCGACGACGATCGGCCCCATGCGGAGCGACCGTCCGCGGCGCGGGTCGATCAACGACGGCCAATCGACGAGGAAGAACGCGGCGACAATTCCGTACGCTGCGTCGCGGACCGCCGGCTCCGGCAACCAGGGCGACAGGACCGCCGCCGCGACGACGAGCAAGCCGACCGCGACGGCGCCGAAGGCACTGACGGAGAGCCGACGCACGACGGCTGAGGAGGTCGGAAGGGCAGGAAGGACGTTCCGGCCGCAGAGGAGAACCCCGGCGGCGCCGGTGGCGGCGACGAGGGCGCCCGACAGGGCGATCGGGAGGGTAGTGAGCGGGGGCCAGCGCCACGCGGCGTTCACGAGGAGGGCGTGGGCCACGGCGACGGCCGCGGTGGCGGTCAGGCCGAGCGACCAACGGGGCGGACCGACGCGATCCGCGGTCGGCTGCTCGGATGAGCGCTTGCCCGCTTCACCGCCCGTCGCTTCGCCGGCGTCGTCCGTCGTCGCGGAGGGTCCGCCGGCCCGCCCACCGGAAGCGACGCCGTCGGTCTCGTTCGTGGTCTCCGGACTCACGGGTGGGCCGCCGGCCACGCCGCTGCGGGACGCCACGCGACC
>CAZQQP010000072.1:15801-17771 GCA_964595475.1 uncultured Planctomycetaceae bacterium
GCGAGACGGAGTGGCGGACGTGCTCGGCGCCGAAGACCGCCTCGACCATCTCCTGCACCGACGCATAGCGGTCGTCGGGGCTCTTCGCCATGGCGGTGCGGACGACGGTGGCGAACGGCTCCTCGACGCCCGTGACGTCCGGCTCCGTCGAGGTGTGCTTCATGAGAATCTCCCCGGCGGTCTCCCCCGTGAACGGCACCGTGCCTGTGAGGGACTCGTAGAGAACGGCTCCGAGCGCGTAGACGTCGACCGAGCGGTCGTATCGTCCGGAGCCCACCTCGGGGGCCATGTAGTGGAGCGTCCCCACCGTCAGGGTCTGGTCGCTGCGGGCGGACGGCCGCATCGCCTTGGACAGCCCGTAGTCGCCCACCTTCACGTAGCCGCCCTCGTAGAAGATGTTGGCCGGCTTCAGGTCCCGATGGACGACGCCGCAGTCGTGGAGGGCCGTCAATGCCTTGGCCGTCTCCCGGAGGAAGAAGGCGGCCTTCTCCTTCCCGAGCCCCCGGGGTGCCTCGTCGAGGAGGCCGCGGAGCGACGGCCCGTCGACGTACTCCATGACCACGAAGGGCTCTCCCACGTCGTTGTACTTGACGTCGTGGATGGCGACGAGGTGAGGGCTCTTGAGGTTCATGCACTGGAGAATGCCGCGAAGCTCGACGTCCGCGTCGCGGAGGATCGCCTTGATCGACACCTCGCGGCCGGCGTCGCTGAGCGCGTAGTAGACCTCGCTGAACCCGCCGGTGCCGAGAGCCCACTGGATCGTGTAGCCCGGAAGGGGACGGTCGCCGTGCTGATATCGATACCGGCTCATAGTCCTCCGCATCCGGTCAGGCCGGCGCGACCACGAAGGTGTGGCCGCCGACGGCGACGGGCGTCCGCAGCGGAAGCTCCGCCGGCGTTTCCACGGGTGAGCCGCCCACCGAGACCGGCTCGTCGGAGCGGCACCAGATCTTCCCGTGGGTGAACGAGAGGATCAGCGGCGATCCCAGGTCGGCGGGCACGTGGGCGGCGTCGCTCGGCCCGACGACGAGATCGTGGCCGACGAGGGCGACGCGCCCCGGCCGCCCGGGCAGGCGGCTCGAGCCGAGGTGCAGCACGGCGGTGGTGCTCGCCGGATGGGGACGGCTGAAGCGGAGCCGGCAGCGCGACGTCAGGTCGATCCGCGCCTCCTTCGGCAGGAGCGTCCGCTCTGTCGTCCGTCCGTTCACGTCGACGGCCGCGGCGGAGCGGAGGAAGTAGTCCTCGTCGCTCCGCTCCACCGTGACGACTGGCGCCCTCGCGTCGGCACGGACGCCGACCGTCGGCCGCGGCGAGCCGCCCACCGGACCGACGGTCACCGCCGGCTCGCGATGGAGCAGGTAGCTTCCGGCGCCGTCGATGTGGAGGAACAACGCCGGCGTGTCCGCTTCCGAGGACGGGGCCGCGTCCGCGGAGGAGTGGTGCTCATGACCGCCGACGGCGGCAAAAAGGGGGCTGTTCCGGAGCCCGTCGACGCCGCGGGTCGCGTCCTCCGCGTCGCGGATCGCCTGTTCCAGCCAGGGCGGGCCGTCCCCGAGGAGGGCTCGGAGCTCCGTCAGTGCCTCGCGGGCGTCCGCCGGCCGTCCGTCCGCCACGGCGGTGCCCGCCCGCCCAGAAAGCTCGCGGAGGCGACGGAAGGACCGACACGCGGGACGGCCGTCGAGCAGCGGCTCCACCCACGCCACGACGTCTGTGGCGTGGTCGAGACGGCCGTCGCGGGCGGCCGCCTCCGCCTCCTCCCAAGCGGCCTCCCACAGACGCGTCCGCTGTCGAGCCAGCCGAGGGTTCTCGCCTTCGGCAGTTGCGGTGCGGAGGTGCTGCGCCGCCGTCTGCCAGTCGCCACGGGACAAGGCGTCGTCGGCGTGGGCCGCCGCCCGCTCTCCGGCGGATCGGGCGGCGTCCACGCGGCGCCTCGCCGCCGAGACACGCTCGCTGCTGGCTTCGACGCCGTC
>CAZQQP010000073.1:0-17522 GCA_964595475.1 uncultured Planctomycetaceae bacterium
CGAGGAACAGACAGAGAACGAATCGACCGGCACCGCGTGCCCGGAGTGTACGGGCGAAGTGGTATACGTGCGGGAGGCGCTCGACAGGACGACGAAGCGAATCAGGGACAGCTTTCCGTGCCCGACTTGTGGTGCATTGTTAAAGAAAGTCACTCTCGAGCGACTATATACGAACCATCGGGACCCGGCCCTCGGCAAAACCGTCAGTCTGCCCAAACGGATGCCCGTTCTCATTGAATATACGATTGGAAAGGCAAAGCACGAGAAAGAGCCGGATGAGGACGATATCTCACTTCTCCAGAAGATTGACGCGCTGTCGCTTCCACCGGAGTTCCCGGTGGATCGGATGATGCATGCCCCGGATGAGGTTGAGTGCTGGGGTGACGAGTGGCGCCCAGGCGTGGCTTCTTTCTCTCACGTACATCATCTGTTCGTGACGCGTGCCTCTCACGCGCTTGTAGCGGCGTGGCGACGCGCCCTCGGACGCGTCGAACACCGTACGAGGGCTTGTTTGTTATTCTTTGTCGACCAAGCGATTTTAGGGATGTCTATTTTAGCCAGGTATGCACCGACGCACTATTCGCAGGTAAACCAATATATGGCAGGTCGATTACGAGCTCTATCACAGCATGCTGAATGTAGTCCTTGGTACATCCTCGAAGGGAAACTGAATCGATTGAAGCGCGCCTTCACGCCTATGCCCTCCGAGCTAGGGATGTCGCTCACATTCGCTTCTGACGCTGCACGCACGGACCTTCCGGATAACTGCATCGACTATGTGTTCACTGACCCACCGTTTGGTGACAATCTAGCCTACGCGGAGCTGAATTTCGTGCATGAGGCTTTTCTCCACGTGTTTACGAATTCCGGCCCGGAAGCCATCGTTAGTGAGGCCCAGAACAAACGACTGTACGAGTACCAAGTGTTGATGCAACGATCGTTGGAGGAGTATTGCCGAGTCCTCAAACCCGGTCGTTGGATGACGATGGTCTTTCACAACTCCAAGAACGCCGTTTGGAACGCGATCCAGGAGGCGATGCTCGCGGCGGGGTTCGTGGTCGGGGATGTCCGCACGCTCGATAAGAAACAAGGAACGTTCAACCAGGTGACCGCAGGCGGTGCTGTTCAACAGGATCTCGTCATCTCCGCCTACAAGCCGAACCACGGCCTCGAGGAGCGGTTCAAGCTAGAGGCGGGTACCGAGGAGGGTGTGTGGGATTTTGTGCGAACACATCTGCGACAGCTTCCGACCTTCTCCTCGACCGGGGGACGGGCCGAGGTGATTGCCGAGCGACACAACTATGTTCTTTTCGACAGGGTCGTCGCCTTCCACGTGCAGCGGGGCGTCACGGTCCCGCTCTCGGCCGGCGAATTTTACGCGGGCCTTGCCCAGCGGTTTCCCGAGCGGGACGGGATGTACTTCTTGCCGGAGCAGGTGGCCGAGTACGACCGGAAGCGGATGCAGGTCCGGGAGGTCGGCCAGCTCGACCTCTTCGTCCACGACGAGGCCACCGCGATCCAGTGGATCAAGCAGCGCCTCTCGGAGAAGCCCCAGACCTTCCAGGAGCTCCAGCCGCAATTCATGAAGGAGCTCGCCGGCTGGAGCAAGCACGAGCGGCCCCTCGAGCTTTCCGAGCTCCTTGAGCAAAACTTCCTCCGCTACGACGGGCAGGAGGAGGTCCCGAGCCAGATCCACAGCCATCTTTCCTCGAACTGGCCGGAGCTCCGGAACAAGGGGAAGGGCGACCCGGCGCTGAAGGCGAAGGCGAAGAACCGCTGGTACGTTCCCGATCCGAACAAGGCCGGCGACCTCGAGAAACTCCGGGAGCGGGCCCTCCTCAAGGAGTTCGAGCAGTACCGCCAGCGGACCAAGCGGTTCAAGCGGAACGAGAGGTTCCGCATCGAGGCCATCCGCGCCGGCTTCAAAAAGGCCTGGCAGGACCGCGACTACCGGACCATCATCGACGTGGCGAAGAAGATCCCGGAGAACGTCCTCCACGAGGACCCGAAGCTTCTGATGTGGTACGACCAGGCTGTCACGCGAAACAATGACGGAGCTTAGAACGTTTTGCTTAGCCGGATAGCAAAAGTGATGTTAGTGGCGACATCGTTGGCTCCCGTGTTAGGCGCCTTTGGCATAATCAGCTATGGGGAACGGGAGTCCCTTGTGCCTGCGTTGTGCTGGTTTCTATCTGCATTGCTCCTCGTGATCCTGTGCCTTCTGTTGATTTGGTTCTCGCGAGTGCATATCGAGCGTGAGACACTTTCTCTCGCGTCGATCCGAAATACTGATAAGGCTACACTGACGTTCCTGCTTGTGTACCTTCTTCCGCTCGTTACAAAAGACGCTGTTCCCGGAAGCTCTGCGGCGACGACAGTCTATGTGTTTGTGATTATTGCGTGGGCCGTCTATCACAGTAATGCGTTCTACTTTAATCCGCTTCTCGGGCTTTTTGGGTACCATTTTTACCAGGTCACCACACGCGACGGGATGGAGCACGTTCTTCTTAGCACGAGAACTATTCGAAACCCGAATCAGGATCTGGCCGGCGTGCAGCTCTTCGGTTATACGTACCTGGATGTGGGAGACGAGGGATCCCGATGAACTTCTTTGCGATTGTCGCGGGTCGGGTGAGAGATGTGAGGCGGATCCGAGTCCGTCAGTCGGTGCAAGACCAATTGTCGCGTGAGTTCTTAGAGCAGCGCGAGAGGCTGGTAGCGGAGAAGGAGCGCATTCCGTTTGAACCGAGCTACGACGTCGGAGAAGACGAAGTGTTTATTATACAAGATTTCGAGCTTCCCGAGTACGTGGTCCGCGCAGCGCACGACACGAATCAGGTCGAGCAATTGGAGATTGACGACAATACGCGAGTAAAGTCGGTCTTCGCAGTGGAGAATGCCGGGGAGACCCGGGTCTTTTTCCAGAAGTTCTATCGGTCGTGGTTGCTGCGCGGGGGCTGGACACTTTTGCAGGAGGCCAATACCTATACGAAACTCGAGGAGCCCGGGTTGCGGCTTGATTCGTCACTCACTGCTGCATATGAAGACAAAACTTCTGTTTGAGAGCTACAAAAACGTGCAGATGTTCCTCGACCTCACTAGATATTTTGAAGAGGCTACAGATGATGATATCCGCGCGGTTTTAGCTGAGGAGATATTCGAGGTCGAAGACGAGCAGCGGGTTCTTGACAGCGCGGACAGCGTGATGCGAAAGCAGCTCGCGTTGGTGCGCAATTCTGGCATTCTCGAACGGCTAGACCCATATCGGGCTCAGAGCGAGGCAGAGAAGTTTGGGGTTGAGGTTGGCGTAAGGGGTGAGCGTATTCGGTTTCCCCAGGACCGAAAGGAGGCAAAGCCTTTGTTGAACTTCTTGTTGGAACGGTATTACGAAGGTCCCATCACGGGCGATAGATACGCCACGAACTCGCAACGTCGGCTATAGAAGCCGGGCAATACGTCAACTTGGTGCGGGAGAAGGATGGCCCAGAACAGGAAGTTAACGCTCGACTCCCGTGGCGATTGGGCCTGGAGCGTGGACCACGCACAGGTATGCCAAATCCTCGAGGCTCACCGTCTCTGGGACCAGACGGTGTATCGGGTCTGGCTTCCGCGTGACGATGTCGTGGTGCGAGTGCGTGCGGCCCGGCTCGAATCGGCGGAGGGCAGGGGCGGGGACGCGGGAGCGCGGGTCGGCTATCATGCGACGAGCGCGCGGGTCGCGGCTGCGGTCGCGAGTGACGGGGTCGTCGCGCCGATCGGAGCCTCGGTCATCCCGTTGCCCCACCAGATCCGGGCGCTTTCCCGTGGCGTCGGAGGAGACGCCGTCCGCTACCTGCTCGCCGACGAGGTGGGGCTCGGCAAGACCATCGAGGCGGGGCTGATCCTTCGCGAGCTGAAGCTGCGGGGTCTGGTCCGCCGGACGCTGGTGGTGGCGCCGAAGGGACTGGTGACGCAGTGGGTGGGCGAGATGTGGACGCACTTCGGGGAAACGTTCCAGCAGATCCTGCCCAGCGACCTCCCGGTCTACCGGCGGATCAGCGGGGAATCGAACCCGTGGCGGGCGTGCGACCAGGTGGTCTGTCCCGTCGACGCGGTGAAGCCGGTCGAGGAACGCAGAGGGTGGTCGGCCCGGCGGGTGGCGGAGCACAACCAGGAGCGATTCGAGGACCTGGTCGCCGCGGGGTGGGACCTGGTCATCGTCGACGAGGCCCATCGGCTCGGGGGCTCGACAGACCAGGTCGCCCGGTACAAGCTCGGACGCGGCCTCGCGGAGGCGTCGCCGCACCTCCTGCTCCTCTCGGCGACGCCGCACCAGGGGAAGAGCGAGGCCTTCCACCGGCTCGTCTCGCTGCTCGACGAAGACGCGTTTCCTGATCTGGAGAGCGTCTCGAAGGAGCGGGTGGCGCCGTACGTGATCCGGACGGAGAAGCGTCAGGCCATCGACGCCGAAGGACAGCCGCTTTTTCAGCCCCGCACGACGCGCCTGGAGCCGGTCGCGTGGGGCGACAAGCACTCCGAGCACCGTGGGCTGTACGAGGCCGTGACGGAGTACGTGCGCGAGGGGTACAACCAGGCGGTCCGCGAGAAGCGAAACTACGTCGGGTTTCTGATGCTCCTCATGCAGCGGCTCGTGACTTCGTCGACGCAGGCGATCCGGACGATGCTCGAACGGCGGCTCGAGATCCTCGACGTGCCGGACGACCAGCTGCCGCTGTTTCCCGAAATGGCGGTGGAGGAGTGGGCGGAGCTGGACGGCCAGGAGCAGCTCGAGACCACTTCGGGCGCTCGAGTGATGGCGGTCCGGAACGAGCGGGCCGAGGTGTATCGGTTGCTCGAAGCAGCCCGGCGGTCCGAGCAGGCCGGACCCGACGCGAAGGCCGAGGCGCTGCTCGACTGGATCTACCGCCTGCAGCGCGAGGAAGGGGATCCCTCGCTGAAGGTGCTGGTGTTCACCGAGTTCGTCCCGACGCAGGAGATGCTCCGTGCCTTCCTCGCCGACCGTGGCTTCAAGGTGGTCTGTCTGAACGGGTCGATGGGGATGGAGGAACGGGGGAGGGTCCAGGAGGCGTTCTCCGACGACGCGCGCGTCCTCGTCTCCACGGACGCGGGGGGCGAGGGAATCAATCTGCAGTTCTGCCACGTGGTCATCAATTACGACATCCCCTGGAACCCGATGCGGCTCGAGCAACGGATCGGACGGGTCGATCGGATCGGGCAGGCATACCCGGTCCGGGCAGTGAACTTCGCCCTGCAGGGGACGGTGGAGCACCGCGTCCAGGATGTGCTCGAGCAGAAGCTCGGGGTCATCCTCGAGGAGTTCGGCGTCGACAAGACCGCGGACATCCTCGACTCCGCCCAGGCCGAGCGGATCTTCGACGCCCTTTACATGGAGGCCATTCTGGAGCCGGAGAAGGTCGAACCCGCGGCCGACCAGGCCGTCGAGCAGGTGCGAAACCAGGCACGGGCGGTGCGGGAAAGCGCGTCGGTGCTGGGTCAACCCGAGCGGCTGGACCCGGCCGAGGCGCAGCGCTTGTTGAGCCACCCTCTGCCCCATTGGGTGGAGCGGATGACCGTTTCGTACCTCCGGAGCCGACACGGTGCGGACCGCGGGTCGCTGAGCACCACCCCCGGAGCGGAAATTGTCGGCCAGGACGGAAGCGGGAACATCTGGAAGCTGAGGTGGCCCGACGGTTTCGAGCAGATCGGATGCTTCACGCACCACGCGCCGGGCACCGCTCACTTGGGCCTCGATGAGCCTCGGATCCGCGAACTGGTGACCAATCTGCCGCGCTTCGCCCCCGGGCAGCCGATCCCTGTCGTACAACTGTCGGACCTGCCCTCGGGCGTGCGGGGGTACTGGTCCCTCTGGAAGATCTCCCTCCACGCGGCCGAGTGGAATCGTCATCGGATCATGCCGCTTTTCGTGCACGACGACGGCCGGCGGCTTGGCCCGACGGCGCGAGCGGTGTGGGAGACATTGTGCAGTGACACCGTCGAGCCACACGACCACCTGGCCCCTGACGCGTCCGAGAAGGTTCTCCAGCACTTCGAGGCGGCGGCGAAGCAACAAGGGGAGACGATCTACCGGGGGCTCCTTGCCGACCACCGACGGAATTTGGAGCGGGAACGCGAGAAGGGCCAACAGGCGTTCGCGGCCCGACGCCGCGCGATCGAGCGAATCGGGCTCCCGGAGGTGCGGGAGCACCGGCTCGGGCAGCTCGCGGCCGAGGAGGCTGCCTGGCGGCGGGATCTCGATCGGAAGACAGAGACGATGCCGGATCTCGTGCCCGTGCTTATCGTTCGGGTGGACCCGAGGACACGATGACGTCGATGGCGGGTATCGATGGATACAAGGGGCGCCGGATGGAGGCATGGCGCTGATGGCCGACTGGCGCGACGCCATCCTTCGGGAGTTCACGCCGCAGGTCGCGCAGCTCACCCTGGTGGCCGACCCCGACGGTCTGCTCGTGGAGGAGGGCGTGCTCAAAGGCATCGAGGAGCGCGGCTTCGAGCTCATCCCCTTCGACGACCCGATCGCTTTCCGCTTCGCCTACGAGGCGCGGTATCGGAGCGTGTGGGATCGTGGAGCGACGACGGAGCTCGTGGTGGTCTTGAGATCGGAAGCCGGAGAGCTCGAGCATCTCCCCTACGACCTGCTGCAGGCGGGCCGCAAGCTCGCGTTCAGTCTCGCGGAGCTCTTTCCGAACCTGAGCTATCCGGTGGTCGACGCGCTGGATCGGAAATCCCTCGACCCGCTCTACGAGGCTCAGGCCGGACTCGCCGATGAACGCCTGAGCGACGACCGGACGAAGGAGTTCATCCTGCGCCACGTGTTCCGCATCGCGCCCGAGGTCGTTCAGGAGCCGCACGAGCTCCTCCGCATGCTTCTGCGTCGCCACCACCAGGGTCAGCAGGTTCCCCACATCCTCGATGACTGGCTCGTGCGGACCTTACGACGGACCGGCCGCTTCGAGGAGTGGCCCCTCGAGCAGCTCGTGAGCGACCGCCATGCGTTCCTCGCGTTCCTTCAGGAGCGGTGGCCGCTGTTCCTCGACCACCTGGCGGCGGGCGAGAGACGGACGGCGGAGGCCGCCGAAAAGTACGAGTTTCAATATCGTGGGCCGGCTCGGATTCCTTTCGACCACGACGACGTCCGCGTGTACGTGGACAACCTGTTCCTGGAGGGGGATCTGGACCCTGTCGAACATCCGGCGACTTCCCGGCTGGCCGGAACCTGGGCGGTGGCGGGTCTCCGATCGCACGGGCGCGACGACACCCCACAGCGTCTGGAGAAGTTGCTCGCCGGCCTCGAGGGAGCCGTCCCCGACCAAGATGCGCACCACCATGACTGGCTCGAGTTCGCGCGTCGCTGGGGCCGGCTGCTGGCCTTGTTGCACTCCGAGGGGGCTTCGATCCCGTCCGACGCTCGGAATCGGACACATGCGCTCCGTGACCGTTTGGACGCGTCGTTCGACGCTTGGCTCGCCGATCGGTACGGCACGCTTGCCAATCAGCCGCCTGTGCCACCGGTGATGCTCCACCACGTCCCGCGCGCCCTGGCGAGGTCGCTCGAGGCGGGCGAGGCCGATCGGGTCGCGCTGATCGTCGTCGATGGCCTGTCGATCGACCAGTGGGCTGTCGTCGAGCAAGCGCTTCCGAAAGCGGCCAAGGGCGTGCGGCTTCACGAGTCCGCGGTCTTCGCCTGGGTTCCGACTCTCACGAGCGTATGCCGACAGGCGTGCCTCGTGGGGCGGCCGCCGCTCTATTTCCCGGGAGCCTTGGACCGGACCGACGGAGAGCCCACCGGCTGGAAGCGTTTCTGGGTCGACACGGGTCTCGACGCCAACTCGACGGGATACGTCAAAGGGCTTCGGGACCCAACCGACCTGGAACCCGTGCGAGAGAAGGTGGATGATCCCCGCCTCCGAGCACTCGCTCTGGTCGTGGACAAAGTCGACCGAATCATGCACGGCATGCAGCTCGGCACCGCCGGCATGCACGGCCAAGTGGCCCAGTGGGGGCGTGGTGGGATGCTCGAGCAGCTCGTGGATCTGCTGCACGAGAGAGGCTTTTCCGTGTTCTTGACCGCCGACCACGGAAACATCGAAGCCGAGGGGCTCGGCCGGCCGAGCGAAGGGGCGGTGGCGGAGTCGCGCGGCGAGCGTGCTCGCGTGTTCCGAGACACCGCGCTCCGCGACCGCGTCGCCGGCAGTGTGCCGGGAGCGATGAAGTGGCCCGCTTTCGGTTTGCCGGACGACTTTCTGCCACTTCTCGCCCCGCCGCGTCGAGCATTCGTCCGCGAGAACGAGACGACCGTGGCCCACGGAGGAGCGTGCCTCGAGGAGGTCGTCGTGCCGTTCGTCCGGATGGAACGCGCATGAGCCAAGGAAGAGACCGAATCATCGGTTTCGACCGGAAGATCGAGCTCCCATGGCTTGATACGACGGCGGCGCTGTGCGCGGATCGCGTGTCCGTCGCCGAGATCCGCGCACGCTTGCACAAATCCTTGGATGGCACCCTGGCGGGGGACACGGCGCGGAGCGCCCGGCACAAAACGATCACCGTGCTCACGCGCGTCTGGTGTACCGTTCCGGCCGAGCTGACGCCACTCCGCGACGAAGGTCTCGAGCTGCTCCGGAGCGGCGAAGCGCGGGACCGGCTTGTTCTCCACTGGGGCATGGCGAGCGCGACGCACCCCTTCTTCCGGGAGGTCGCCACAGTGACCGGCCGGCTCATCGGCCTGCAAGGGCATGTGTCCTCGGACGCCATCCTTCGTCGGGTACGAGAGCGCCGTGGCCAACGAAAAGGCCTCGATCGTGCCGTCCAGCGTGTCCTACGTACCTTCGTCGCCTGGGGGGCGCTGGAAGATCAGATTCTTCGCGGCTGGTTTCGACCGCCGCGCGAGCCGTTGTTTCCGGACGAAGACATCTCCGGCTGGCTCCTGGAAGCACTGCTCTGGTCCGACGGAGGTCGCCAAAGGCCGGCGCTCTCGCTGGCGCGCGACCCGTCGCTCTTCCCATTCAACCTCGCCGACGTCGCTGCCTGCTTGCGCCGCCGAACACGGATCCAGTACTACCAGCACGGCCTCGACGAGCAACTCGTGAGCATCAAGGGCGCGAGGCCACATTCCAAACGGCGCTCTTGAAGCAGCGAGCTGATCTCGAAACGGCGGTCCTGATGAAGCACGTCCCCGAGGTGGCCGGCGTTCTCCGCCGGTGACGCGCCACTGCCGGGAAAATATGTCGAGCGCCGAGAGGATGACGTTGACTTGGTTCACGGCGTTGGGTGGCACTGGCAGCTTGCGTGCCAGTGCCCCATAGGCGGGAGGATCAAGTTGAACCGGGTTGCCGAGCCAGCCACGCTGGCGACCCAAAGAAAAAAGCCGACAGCGCAACGGCTGTCGGCGTGTTGCGGCCGGCGCTCGGGTTCACAGCTCCTGCGACTTTTTCGTCTTCCGTGCCTCGCCCTGCTTGGGCTGGAGCCACTGACGGAAGCGCTGCCAGAGGCTCCGGATCTGCTTCACGGCCTTCTCGCTCGTCACGTCCTCCTTGCTCAGGAGCTGCTTGAGGGTCTGCTCCGCCGTCCGCACCTTCTTGATCCGCTCGCGGTCGTCGAGGCCCGAGGCGTAGAGGCCGAGGCTGGACCGGGCCCGGCGAAGGTTGGCGCGGACGGCCGTCGTCCGGTCGAGCTTGGCCATGCGCTCGGCGAGGCGGAGCGCCGCCTCCGCCTGCACGAGCGGGTGGTTCTTCCGGTCGACGTGGAACTGCACGCCCCGGACCTTCGCCTGGGTGAGCGCCTCCACCGCCTTCTCCACCTTGTCCTGCTTCAGGTGCGTCTTGGCCCGGCGGAGCTGACGGTCGATGTAGCTGACGTCCGCGAGCATCGCGGTCTGGACGAGCTGGGCGCCCGCGACCTGCACGCCCTGCTTCGGCTTCTTTTCCTTGTCCTTCTTCTTGGCGTCGCTGAGCGGGTCCACGATGCCGAGCGCCGCGGAGTTCTCGTAGATGCGGATCTCGTCCTGCCGCACCTTCCGCACGTCCTTGTAGACCTGCTTCCCGTCCTGTTTCTTCACGATCGTGGTCACCTTCGTCACGGGAAGCAGCTCGCGGATGAACCCGACGAGCTTCCGCCCCTTCCGAATCTCCTGTTTGGCCTTGTCGACCTCCTCCGCGCGGAGCCGCTTGACGGCCTCGTTGGTGTGCAGGACCAGCTGCGAGCTGAGGAGGGACGCCTGCCGAAGGTCCGACTCCGTGATCTCCCCTTGCTGCTCCCGCTTGACCACGGTCTTGTACGGCTTGCCGCTGCCCCGTTCCCGCGTGACCGTGTCCTTCCCCATCGCCGTGCCGAGTGGAAGGACGCCCGCGACCGCACCGATCAACAGCTTTCCGAAGCCGCTGCCGATGATTCGCATGGCTCACCCTCCTTTCTCGAACGACCGACTCACCCCGCAGGCCGACTGTCCGTATGCGTATGAATCGATAGAGCGGGGGTGTCCACCGCGTCAAACGGCTCACGCCGCGACGGCCCGCCACGACGCACCGGTCACCAAGCGCGAACGAACGGCTACCGCCGTTTCCTCCGCAGCCGGTCCGCGAGCCGCTCGATCGTCCGTCGCTTGGCGAGCCGCCGGCACCAAGCGGACGGGATGGCCGAAGCGCCGTAGAAGGCGCCCGCGAGCTGGCCGTAGACGGCGCCCGTGGTGTCCGCGTCGTCGCCGAGGTTCACCGCGCGGAGACATCCCTCCTCGAAGGAGGCCGTCCGGTGGAAGGCCCACAGCGCCGCCTCGAGCGACCTCACCACGTAGCCGCTGCCCTGGATCTCCGGCGGCTCGCGGGTCTTGAAAGAACCGGCGGCGACCTCGTCGATCTCGGGGGCGAGGGGATGGGCGTCCCAGTAGCCGTCCACCGGACTGAACCGCGGCTCGAGGAGACGGGCCTTCTCCGTGCCCGACAAGGCGCCGACCAGCAAGGCGGCCATATACCGACACGCGTCGACGGCCGCGGCGGCGCCGTGGGTCGTCCTCGAGCTCTCCGCGGCGCGGTCCATCGCCTCGCGGGGACGGCCGGCGTACAGCAGCGACACCGGCGCCAGCCGCATCAGCGAGCCGTTGCCCGCGGCCCACTCGTGGGTGGGGCCGGGATACGCCTCGCCCGTCCTCTCGAAGGCGGCCAGCGCCCGGGCGACGGTTCCGCCGATGTCGAAGCATGTGCCCGTGCTGCTGAGGTGGCCCTCCCGCCACCAGCGGACATACCGCCGAAGCTGATCGACCGGGTCGTGGCCTTCGCAGTCGACCAGGCTCTCGGCGAGGCACAGCGCCATGGACGTGTCGTCGGTCCACTGTCCCGCCTTCAGGCGAAACGGCCCGCCGCCGACCATGTCGTTGATGGGGCGGAACGAGCCGGGCGGGCGGAACTCCAGCGTCGTCCCGAGCGCGTCGCCCACGGCCAGGCCGAGCAACGCGCCGCGATACCGGTCGGCTTCGCTTCTTTGATCACTCATGGGAAGACTGGTCTCAGGGGACTGTCTCGCTTGCCCGACGCAACTCCTTTCGCGGTGGCGTGGGACCACACGCCGTAGCCCCAGTGTTGTTCAGGCGGCGCGGTGGCGACTCCCGAGGCTCGGCGGAGCCGACGCATGACCCGGGCGAGGTCACCGCGAAAGTCCTGCCGTCGGCGATGATCGAGCCGGGTTGCTCCTGATCTTGGGCGCCTCGTGGTATGCTCAATGGGTCCATACCGCAACCCGGCTCGGTGACCGGGGCTCCCGTAGGGCGAGCGGCGCTTCACCGATGGGGCGGAGGCCATCTCGCAGCTTGTGGACGAATGTGAGCCGAGACATCGCTTATGAGCCCGGATGACCAGGGACTCAGACGCAGAGCCTTTCTGCGAACAGTGGCCGGCGGCCTTGCCGGCGTGGCGGCGGTCGGCGCGGGTCACGCCGGACCGGTCGGGAATGACGGGAGCGGGGCGGCCGAGGGTGGGGGAGACCAGCCGGAGGGGGAAGCGGCCAGCGAGCGGATCCGGGACTACATCCGACGCTCCCGGGAGAAAGCGCTCGCCGAGCTGAGGCCCACCAAGAAACAGGTCGAGCGGGCGCTCCATCTCCACCGACAGACCGTTGTCTGCGCCCCGATGGGTAGGCACTCCGTCCAGCAGCTCACCCGGTGGTTCGGGCTCTACAGCGCCTCGGCATCGTGGTGGATGCCTCCCACACCAGCCCGAGGACCGCGATGGACATGGCGGAGACATCCGTCGAGCCCGTCCTCGTCAGCCACACGGCCTGCCGGGCCGTGGACCGCGATATGCACCGTGGCGGAACATCCCGGACGACGGCCTCAAGGCCGTCGCCGACTCGGGCGGCGTCGTGGCCGTCTGCACGCATCCCTTCCCTCGTCGGAGGCGACAGGATCGCTGCCGCGGTCGAGCATATCCGACACGCGGTCGATCTGGTGGGGGCGGACCACGTCGGCGTCAGCAGCGACCGGGCCCTCTTCCTCCAGGACCTTCCGCCGGATGTTCTCGAGAGGGCGAGGCCCGATGGCCTGAAGGCGTTCGAGGAAGCGGGCCGCTATCCGGGCTTCTGGAAATGGCGGCGGTTCAAGGAGGCGTGGGAGATCTGCGCCCGGCCGACCGCCCTTCAGCCCTGCGCGTGGCCGTACAACGTCACCCTCCCGCTCGTGATCGCAGGCTACTCCGATGAGCAGATCCGGAAGATCATCGGGGAGAACGTCGTCCGGGTGGCGGGCGACATCCTGACGGGTCCGGCCGGGGCGGATGTCGTCGGGTGAGGACCTGATGTCGGGACGCATCGCCCCTGTCCACCGTCTCGACCTCAGCGGACGTAAGCATCCTCGCCCGGCCGGTAGGCCGGCGGCTCCCACGGATGCCGCTCCGTCCGGGCCGTCTCGAGATGGCCTCGGACCTGTTCCATGACGTCCGGATGCTCGTCGGCCACGTCCGTCGTCTCGCCGGGGTCGGCCTCGATGTCGTACAGCTCGAACGGCTCGCCCGGAGCCGGCTGGACCGCCTTCCAGCGGCCCATCCGGACGGCTTCGTGGTATCGCTCGGGACGGTCGGGCCGTCGGTAAGCATTCTCGTAGCGGTTCCAGTACAAGAGCTCGTGCTTTCGCTGCGGACGTCCCGCCGCCTCCTCGCCGAGGAGCGTGGGGACGATGGAGATCCCGTCCGTCTCCGGGGGCTCCGCGCCGGCGAGCTCGGCGAGCGTGGGCATGACATCGGGGAAATACCACGGATGGTCGCTCACCCGCCCGCTTGGCACGTGGCCCGGCCACCACGCGATGGCGGGCACGCGGATGCCCCCTTCGTACAGCTGCGCCTTGTAGCCCTGCAGCGGTCCGTTGCCGTCGAAGAACTCGAGCAACCGCTGATAGCCGCGGCCCTGCGGCCCGTTGTCGGAGGTGAAGAGAATCAACGTGCGCTCGTCGATGTCGAGCTTCTCGAGAAGGTCGACGAGCTCTCCGACGTCCTCGTCCATCCGGCTGATCATCCCCGCGAACGTGGCGTAGGGCTCGTCCGTCCCCCATCCCGCCTCCTCGTCGAAGGCGCCGCGGTAGGGCTCCACGGACGCCTCGGGCACCGTCAGCGGCACGTGGGGGATGGTGTAGGCGAGGTAGCAGAAGAAGCGGCGGTCCCGGTTGTAGGGGTAGTAGTAGTGAGCATGGATGTGGTTGAGATAGCCGAAGAAGTAGTCCACGCCCTGTCGGTTCGGGTGGCCGGGCGAGGCGCCCTGGAGGCCCAGTCCCCATTTGCCGAAGGCGCCGGTGACGTATCCCGCTCGGCGAAGCACCTCGGCGAGTGTCACGTCCTCCTCGAGCAGATGCTTGCCGCCGCCACCGGCCCGGACGGACGTATGGCCCGTGTGGAGGCCTGTCAGGAGGGCGGCCCGCGCCGGGTAGCAGCTGTGGGAGCCGGAGTACGCCTGGGTGAACCGCATGCCGTCGGCCGCGAGGGCGTCGAGCTCGGGCGTCCGGATCTTCTCCTGGCCGTAGGAGCCGAGGTGACCGTACCCGAGGTCGTCAGTCAGGATGAGGATGATGTTCGGCCGCTGCCACTTCTTAGACTCGGATCCGGCAGCGAGGGCAAGCGGGAGGGCGAGCCACAGAAGACATGAGAAGCGAGCGACGCGGCGCATTGGAACCTCCGCGTTTCAGGGGCATCGGAACGCATGCCCGTCGAGTGTGGGAGATGGGAGGTTGGAGAACAAGCCCGACGACTCCGTGGGCTTCGTGGAGCGGCCGCGGGCGGGAGCCCGCTATGACAGGAGCCCCGCCAAGATCTGGACGAGATACACGGCCCCCAAGACTGTCAACGCGCCGAGCATCAGGAAAACCGCGATGGCGATAACGATGGCGATGGCACAGCCCCACGAGAAATCGTCGGACGTCGTCCGTCGCCGTGCACGTGACTCGCGAAGAGCCCCTTTCCCCGAGGCCACCGCGCGTTGGCGAAGGTAGGCGGCAACCGGCTCGGGGTATTCCTCGAACGAGTGGCAGCGCGCGACGCCCGGGAAGGAGTCGACCAATTGATTCAGGTCGGCGTTTCTATGGCGTTGGAGGTAGAGTCGGATCGCCTCTTCGTATTCGGGCTTCCTGACGCCGCTCAGAAACAAATATTTCCCCGCTTCGAGCGTATCCCCCATCTCCAGAAGAAGCTCGCCGTATCTGACGAAGAGGTCAGGGTGATAGCCATGACTCCGGATCAACCCTTGCAGGATCTCCTTCGCGCGCCACGCCTTGCCCTGTTGGCGCTCCGCCTCGGCACGTGCGAGTGTTCTCTCGGGGACCATGTCCCAACACCTCGGGGTGCGCCGAGCCCGACACCTTTCCTCGAGCCGCGAAGTCTCCTTCACGAGCAAGAGCGCGTCGCCTCCGCGGCACGGAGATGCACACCTTTGACGGGTCGTCAGCGCCGCCGTAGTCTTAGCATACCATGAGACGATATCCATCGCTCCAGTGCAGGCTCGGGTTTCTGAACGGATCAGGTCATCTCGCGTTGGCGCTCGCTGCCGTCCTCGTGGCGCCGGCATCCGCCCTGGCGCAGGCGGGAGCGGCCGACGGCGACGGTGGCTTTCTTTCCGCCGTCGGTGGCGAACCGGAGCCGCTGGAAGGAAGCATCAACGCGGAGCGGCCGGGGTTCAGCACGAGCCCGCAGCCGCTTCCCGGCGGCCATCTCCAGTTCGAGGGGGGTTACCGGTTCGACCACGACGGCGACGTGGACCAGCACACCACGCCGCTGGGCCTCGTCCGCGCCGGGTTGGCGAGGAACCTCGAGCTCCAGGTCTCCTGGCCGGGCTATACGTATACGGAGGCGAACGGCGACGGCTTCCAGGACCCCAACGACATGAGCGTGGGGCTCAAGACGAAGCTCGTCGACCAGAAGGGGGCGGTCCCCACCGTGGGCGTGCTCGGCAAGCTGTCGCTGCCCACGGGCGGGGGTGCCGGCACCTCCGACGGGGTCGACCCGACAGTCGGTGGGCTGTGGACCTACGACCTCACGGAGAGCGTGGGGCTGTTCGGCACGGTGCTCCTCAGCTCGCCCACGGGCGACGACGGACGCTTCTTCGAGGTCTCCAACGCGGTCGGGGCGGGCTTCTCCCTGACGGACAAGCTCAGCAGCTATGTGGAGTACTTCGGCTTCTACCGCGACGTGCGGGGACCGGAGCATTACGTCAACGGCGGGCTCATGTATCTCCTGACGCCGAACGTGCAGCTCGACATCAACGCGGGCGTGGGGCTCAACGACCGGGCCGGCGACGTCTTCGCCGGCGCCGGCATCGCTTGGCGATGGTGATTCCAACGCGGGGGTGAGCATGCACGCGACGCGGCGGAACATCTTCGTCCTGGTCGCGGTGATCGCGGCGAGCGGGGTCGCCCACGCCGGCGACCGGAAGGATCTCGCGGAAAAGGTGGAGGATCTGCAGTCGAAGCTGGAAAAGGCGCAGCAGCAGATCGCCTCGCAGGCGGAGAGGATCGAGAAGCAGGGCCAGGAGATCCGCGAGCTCCGCGCCGCGAGCGAGAAGTCATGGCTGAACGAGCGGCGGGCGGAGCAGGTGAGGACCCTGGTTCGCGACGTGCTGAAGGATGCGGAGACGCGGGCGAGCCTCGCGGGGAAGGGCGTGACGGCGGGGTGGGACGACGGCTTCTACCTCGCCGACCGGGCGGGGAACTTCCTCTTGAACATCGGGGCGCTGAGCCAGACGCGCTATATCTACAACCACGCGGACCGGACAGCGGGGAACGACGAGGATCAGAACGGTTTCCAACAGCGACGGACGCGGCTGATCTTCTCGGGCCATCTCTTCGACCCGAAGTTCACGTATCGCGTGATGACCGACGCCACGCCCCAGGGCGGGAACACGAACCTGCTCGAGGCGTGGTTCGGCTACGCCTTCGCGGACGGGTGGCAGGTCAAGGTGGGCCAATTCTTCGTGCCGTTCCTCCGCGAGGAGGTCATCGGCGCCGGGACGCAGCTCACGGTGGACCGCTCCTTCGTCAACGGCCTCTTCACGGCGAGCCGGTCGCAGCAGGCGAGTCTCAGCTACAGCGCGGACCGTTGGCGGATTCGCGGCGCGGTCCACGACGGGTCCCGCCAGCTCAACACGAACTTCAACAGCGATACGACGGACGCGGCGGTCGCGGCGCGAAGCGAGCTTCTCGTCGCCGGGGAGTGGTCCCAGTTCAAGGACTTTGTCGGCTGGCCCGACGACTCGCTGGGCCTGATGCTCGGCGCGGGCGTCGACTACGAGAGCGGGGAGAGCGGTAGCGGCACGGCTCGCCCGGACGTGTTCAAGTACACCGCGGACGCCTCCCTGGAGGGCCGCGGGTGGAACGCCTTCGCGGCGTTCACGGGTCAGCACTTCGATGACAATACCTCGGGTGGGCCCACCTCCGCGGACCAGTTCGGCGTGGTCGCTCAGGGCGGCTTCTTCGTCGTGCCGGGCAAGCTCGACGTCTTCGGCCGCTACGAGTATCTGGTGCTGGACCGCGGCGTGCTCAATAGCGGAGCGGGCAGGATCACCGCCGTGACCGGCGACGACGAGATCAGCCTCCTGACGGTCGGTGCCAACTGGTACTTCCGCCGCCACAACGCCAAGGCCACCGTGGACACGGTCTGGGCGCTCGACCCGCTTCCGGTCGGTCGCATGGGGCCGCTTCCCGCGCAGACGGGCTCGGCCCTCGTCGGCTCAACCGACGACCCGCAGGTCGCGGTCCGCGCCCAATTCCAGCTCTCGTTCTGAGCCCCGCGAAACGATCGCGCCTGTCGTCCGACCGGCATCGCGGCCCCGTCGTCCAATGCGGCTCCTCGTCGACGTGAGGTATATAGCCCGAGCATCTTGATAGGGCTCTCTTCTCCGCCACCCCGACGACGGTATGACCGACAACCGTCCCCGCAAGCGCCGCGGGCCGTCTCTTTCTCTGCGGGTCGCGTGTGTGTCGTCGCGGCGAGAAGCAAAGACCGCTGGGCCGCGGGGGTCACTGTGCAAATGCAGCACACGAGCTTCCG
>CAZQQP010000074.1:0-12961 GCA_964595475.1 uncultured Planctomycetaceae bacterium
GGGAACCGAATAGAAGCTTCCCTCGCAGTGCACGAGCGATTGGCTGTCGACCCGTCCGTGACGCTCCTGACAGGCAGGAAACGGCTGCGGCGGAAGCGCGACCATGGCCGCTCGTTCCTCGGCGAGCAGCTGCCGACGGGTCTTCTCCTGGTGCGGCGCGGGACCCGCCCGGTCGAGATCGCGATCGCAGTGGGCCAGGAGGCTCTCCCGCAGCGTCTCCCACTCGGTGACCTGCGGCACCGGCGTGAGGTACGTGCGTTGCGAGCGCTTGGCCAGGTTCTCGACGTCGCCTTTCTCGTTGCCCTGCCCGGGCGTGCAGAACCGGCTCTCGAACAGATACCAACTCCGTAGCTCTCGGAACCGCGGATGGAGCTTACGGTTCTGACCCTGGCCCACCTGGATCACCGCGGCCTTCAGGTTGTCATACGCGATCCGCTGCGGAACGCCTCCGAAGTAGGCGAATGCCCGGACGTGCCCGTCGAGAAAGGAGACCAGATCGGCTCGCCAGTACGGGCAGACAAACGTGGCCTTCGAGTAGGCCAGCCGCATGCAAAAGAACTGGACCTTTCGGGGTTCGCCCTGCCAGAGGATCCACCCATCGTGCCAGTCGACCTGAGCCTCCTCGGCGGGCCCGAAGACCAGCGGCATATGGACTTCCTTCGCCGCCTTCGCGGCCCGGGCCCTCGCCCTGCGCACATACCGGCGAACCGTGGTGACGTGGCCTCGAAAGCCGTGTTCGTCGCGGAGCCGTTCGTAGATCCGCTGAGCCGTGTGCCGCTGCTTCCGGGGCCGCCGCTCGTCCGCGGCCAGCCACGCGTCAATGATCGACCGGAACCGGCCGATGACCGGCTCCGGCCGCGGCTCCTGCCGGCGGTACCCCGGTGGGGTCGGGTGAGCCAGCGCCTTCCGGATGGTCTTCCGGGAGTGGCCGAGCTCGCGGCTGAGCTGCCGCTGGCTCTTGCCCTCGACGTAATACCCGCGCCTGATCAGCTCGTAGTGGTCCACCGTCAGCATCTCCTTGGGCCTCCCTGCTTGGGTTGAAGTTGCTCCACAACCCCAACCTAGCAGGGACGGCCCTTGCTGCGGTGGTCCCCTTTTCCGTGCTCGCCCTCAGCTCCCCCTGGTCCCCTTTCCGATGCTCGTTTCCAGGTCGATCTCTTGACCTCACGCCGATCCGTCGGGCACCGGATGAACGCCCGCGCCGATTCCCTGTGGATGCCGAAGGCGCGGTTCGGCACGGGACGGAGGTCGCGAACGGCCTCGGTTCACGGCGTCGAGTGCCACCCGTCGGCCAACCAGAGAAGCCCTCATTCGTCCCGGCCCTCGACGTCCGACGGATCGTCTTCGGCGTCGGCGGGGCCCGGCCCGAAACGGACGCCGACGTCGCCGCGGCGTCGCGTCAGCGCGCCGCCGTCGTCCTTCTGGTTGCTCCCGACGCTGTAGACGACGAAGCCGTCGGAGAACGACCGGTAAAGCAAGGGCTCTCCGCTGAACGGGTCAATCGGAACGCCGTCCCACGCCTCCGGAATGGCCGTGGCAAGGGCGTTCGGATACTCGCCGTGGGTCTGCCGATACCGATCGACGAAAATCGCCGTCCGAGCCGCCCGAAGCTCCGCGAGCGTGGCTCCCTCGTCCTCGGCGAGCTGGGGAAGCACGGTTCGAATGGCGAGGGCCCCGAGCCAGCGAAATCCGCCTTGGCGCTTTCCCGTGTCGGGCTCCACGCTGCGAAGTGCGCTAACTCGGTCCGGCCACGGTTTCTCGCACGCGGCGAGCGAACGCCGATAGTACCGAAGCTTACCGGTGAGCAGCTGGTTCCGGAATGGGTTGCTAAAGAAGCGGGACGATCGGCGCGAGGATGGAACAGGGCCTCTCCGAATCTCTTTGCGGGTCGGGACACTCTCGTGCGGACCCCAGAGGTAGATCTGAAAGGCTCGCTCGTGCTTCAGCACCTTGCAAATCTCATCGGGGCGCTCGTGGCCCCTGAGCATCGTGGCGAGCCGACGGGCCGAGCGCTTGGAAACGTCCGCGGAGCCGAGCAGAGCGGCCGTATCGTTCGCCGCCCTCTGGAGTATTGATAGCGCTGCGAGGCGGAGCGTAATGATCGCTTGGTCATCGAAGATCCGGACCAGACGAAGGCTCGCGATGACGCTCGACGCAGCCTGCTCGGGCTTTCCCTTTTCGAGGAACGAATGGGTCTGAAGGCTCTGCAGCTTTGCAAGCAGTGGGAAATCGCTGAAATGCTCAAAGTGGCTGGAGCCGCGCCGGAGTCGGAAGTCGAACCGACACGCGTCGATCGAGCTCCCGGCCTTCAGGAGCTCCAGCGCATGGCGGTTCGCCTCCAGCCGATCGCGGAGCTTGTCCCGCTGCTCCTCGGAAAGCGAGTCGTTGTTCCTGTGGGCTTCCCGGGCGGTATAGAGAAGATCCCCGACGCCGGTGTTGCTGACCAGCTCGGCCGCGGCGGCGTAGTACCGGCCGGCGCCGGCGTGGCCGTCGCCGTCTTTGATGTCGCTCAGGGTCAGCGGCTCGTTCGCGGCCTTGATCCTCTCGATCTCGGATCGCAGCTGGCTCGATGTGTACATCATCAACCCCCACCAGGTCAGCCCGGCCGCGAACCCCAGCGCCAGGCCGACACCGATGACCCGGCGGACGATCCGTCTCAGGAGTCCGGCCGTGCTTCGTGTCGGGCCGATGTCTTCGCCCACTGGAACACCTCTGCTCGAAACGCTCTCAGGCAAGTGGTCTTACGCCAATAAACTAGCCTGTTTTGCGGGCCACGCAAGCGATCGGAGGTGAGCGGTCCCAAAGGGAGAGAAAGGGCGGGGCGAGCCGGAGACGCGGCGCATCCGTCAGTCCTCCGGCGGCGACTCCATCAGATCGCGGTAGCGGCGGATGAGCCGTTGGGTCAGCGAGCCCGGCCGGCCCGTACCCACGGGGCGGGCGTCGATCTGGGTGATGGGGATGATCTCCGCGGCCGTGCCCGTGAGGAACATCTCGTCGCTCGCGAACAGGTCGTGGCGGGTCAGGTCCATCTCGCGGACCGGGTAGCCCTCCTCCGCGGCGAGGTCCATGACCAGGTTGCGGGTGATCCCCTCGAGGATGCCCGCGTGGAGCGGTGGGGTGAGCAGCTCGGGCCCTTCCCGGCCGCTGCGGACCATGAAGACGTTGTCCCCGGTGCACTCGGCCACGTAGCCGAGGTGGTTCAGCATGAGCGCCTCGTGGACGCCCGCGTTGATCGCCTCGATCTTCGCGAGGATGTTGTTGAGGTAGTTGAGGCTCTTGACCCGCGGGCTGATGGACGCGGGGTGGTTCCGCACCGTGCCGGCCGTGATGATCGACATGCCCTCTTCGTAGAAGGCGTCGGGGTAGAGCGAGATCGTATCCGCGATGACGAAGACGCTCGGCTGCTCGCAACGATAGGGGCTGAGGCCGAGGGTGCCCGTGCCGCGCGTGACACACAGCCGGATGTAGCCGTCGCGGATGGCGTTGGCGTCGAGGGTGTCGCGGATGGCCCGCTCAAGGGTCGACGCGTCGTAGGGCACCTCCAACGCAATGGAGCGGCCGCCCTCGAAGAGGCGGCGGAGGTGGCTCGCGAGCTTCAGGATACGTCCGTTGTAGGCGCGGATGCCCTCGAAGACCCCGTCGCCGTAGAGCAGACCGTGGTCGTAGACACTGATCCTCGCCTGGTCCGCGGGGACGAGCTGACCGTTGAGCCAGATCTGTCGATCAGCCACGGGACATTCCTGCTCTTCGAGGGCGCCGCCTCTCGCTCCGGCGGCCCTATGACTGCGGCTGGGCCTCACCCGCGGCCGACCGGGCCTCGTCCACCACGGCGTCGAACGCGTCGGCGTCGTGGATGGCGAGCTCGCTGAGCATCTTGCGGTTCAGCGGGATGTTCGCGGCGCGGAGGCCCGCCATGAAGCGGCTGTAGGGGATCGACCGCTGACGACAGGCGGCCGTGATGCGTGTGGTCCATAGCCGACGGAAGTCCCGCTTTCTCGCGCGGCGATCCCGATGGGCCTGCCACCCGGCCCGCCGGACGGCGTCGGGTACACGCGACCAGTTCTTCCTCCGCGAGCCCTCGTAGCCCTTGGTCTGCTTGAACCACTTGTTCTTGCTTTGGCGCCGGGCCGCGCCCTTGCGTGCTCGAGGCATCGTCCGCTCCCTTCTTCTCGTGATTCTCAGCCGCGCTCGGCTGTCAGGTGTGCTTCCGGGCCTTCCCGCCCCGCCCGAGCAAATGGGCCAGCCGCCACCGCTCGGGGCCCGTGACGTAGGCGGGCTGACGGTGCTCGCGCCGCTGCTTCGGCGTGAACGAGTACATCAAGTGGCTAGCGCCGCTCCGCTTGTACCGCATCTTGTTGCGGCCCGTCAGCTTGATGCGCTTGCGCGAGGCCTTGTGGGACTTGTTCGCCATGACGCGTCCTTTGTCGGCTTCGGTGGAAGAATTTACAGTCTAGGCGGCCGGGTTCGCGATGCAAGTTGAACCGGAGCGTTTGGTGGAGCGCCTTCCCTTCGACCCCCAGCGTGTGCAAGCCCGCCCGACCGGCAAGCCGGCGCGGCGGGAGGCCGGTACGTCCGAGGCCATGACCGTGACCCAGGCGAGCGCCCTCGTCCGCCGCGTCATCGCCGAACGGATCGGGGAGCGTGTCGCGGTGGTCGGGGAGGTGAGCAATCTCACGGACCGACGGCACTGGTATCTTTCGCTCAAGGACGAGCAGAGCGTGCTCCACTGCGTGATGTGGGCCCGCCACACCCGGCGGTGTCCGTTCGTCCCCGAGCGGGGACAGCAGGTGGTGGCCCGCGGCCGCTTCGACTACTACGCGACGCAGGGGCGGCTCCAGCTCTACGTGGAGGAGCTCGAGCCCGTGGGGCAGGGGGCGCTGGAGCTGCGGTTTCGCCAGCTCTGCGAGCAGCTGAGGAAGGAGGGCTACTTCGCCGACGAGCGGAAGCGGCTTCTGCCGCTGTTTCCCGAGCACATCGCCGTCGTGACCAGCGCCACGGGGGCGGCGGTCCACGACGTCGTCCGGACGGTGCGCCACCGGTGGGCGTGCGGGTGCAGGGCGAGGGGGCGGCCGAGGAGGTCGCGGGAGCGCTGCGGGCGATGAGCGATCCGAACGGACCGGTGGCCGTCGACGCCGTCATCCTGACGCGCGGAGGCGGGAGCCTCGAGGATCTCTGGGCGTTCAACGAGCGGACGGTGGCGGACGCCATCTTCCGCAGCGCCGTGCCCGTCGTCGCCGCGATCGGCCACGAGACGGACACCACGATCGCGGAGCTCGTCGCGGACCGACGCTGCTCGACGCCGACCCAGGCCGCCGTCCAGCTCGTCCCCGACGCGGGGGAGAGCCACCACCGCATCGGCCAGCTCGCCCGGCGGCTGAGCATGACGGGACGGCGGGAGCTCGAGCGGCAGCGGGCCCGCCTCGACGCGATCGCCCGCCACGCGCTGTTCCGACAACCCACGGAAGCGGTGGACCGCCAGCGGCGAAACCTCCTCAGCGCCCAGCGGGCCGCCGCGGCGGCGGTGCGGAACCGACTCCACCAGCTCGAGCACCGGCTCGGGGCGTCGGAGCGGCGGCTCGCCCGGCAGGAGCCGGCGACCCGCCTTCGGCTCGCCCGACACCGGCTCGAGATCGCCGCCGCCCGGCTGGACCGGGCGGTGAGGCAGCGGATGGGCGGTCCCGACCTCGCCGGCGTGGAGCGGCGGCTGGTCACCGCCACACGCACGCTGGTGGCCCGGAAGAAGCAGGCCCTCGACGCGGATGAGCGGACGCTGAGCGCGGTCGACCCCAAGCAGGTGCTCAACCGCGGCTACACGATGACTTTCTCACCCGACGGACGGCTCATCCGGTCGGCCGAGGCGCTGTCCGAGGGCGCCACCCTCGTCACCCGCTTCGCGGACGGCACGGTACGCTCCAACGTGGACGGGCGAGCAGGCGACGGGTCGACGCACGACGGCAGCGAGGGCTCCCGGAAGAGCACCGGACGGCGCGGCCGCGACGGGAAGCGGTCCCAAGAGCAGCCCCGCACCTTGTTCGACCCGTGAGGCACGGGCGGGCCGACGGTCCCGCCCTCCGTCGTCTCTGACGCTTGGCGGGAGGGGGACCCCCATCTATGATGGCGGCTTCTTCCGCCCGCCCGAATTGCTGGGACGAGCCCATGGCACGGACTCGCGAGATCAAAAACCGCATGAAGGCGATCGCCAACATCGAGCGGATCACCCGCACGATGCAGATGGTCGCCACCGCCAAGTTTCAGACGGCGGTCCGCCGCGCCACGCAGACCAAGCCGTATACGGAGAAGGTGATGGAGCTCGCGGGGGAGCTCTCCTCGGCGGGCGGTGAGGTGGACCACCCGCTCCTCCGGGCGCCCGCGGAGCCCGTGGGGAGGGAGCTTCTTCTGGTGATCACCTCCAACCGCGGCCTCTGCGGCGCCTACAACGCCAACATCCTCCGCACCGCGATGCAGCACCTTCGGAACACGGAGCGAGAGGTGGAGCTGGAGGTGGCCGGGAAGAAGGGCATCAGCTACTTCCGCTTCTCGGGCCAGCCGGTCCAGGCGGCGTATACCCAATTCGAGGACCGGCCCGCCTACGCCGACGTCGACGAGATCGCCAGCCGCTGCATCGACCGGTTCATCAATCGCGAGCTCGACGCCGTCCGGGTGGCGTCCATGCAGTTCGTCTCCAACGCGAAGCAGGTCCCTCAGCTCCGCACGCTTCTGCCGCTGGAGAAGCCGGGGAGCGACGGCTCCGAGGGCGGTGGCTCCTCGGTGGTCTACGAGTTCAGCCCCACGCCGGCGCTCCTCCTCGAGGAGCTTCTGCCCGTCACCGTGAAGACGCAGCTGTTCCAGTGCTTCAACGACGCGGGCGTCAGTGAGCAGATCGCCCGGATGGTGGCGATGAAGGCGGCGAGCGACAACGCCTCCGAAATGGGGCGGAACCTCCGCCGTCAGTTCAACCGCGCCCGGCAGGCGCAGATCACCACTGAGCTCAACGAGATCATCTCCGGCGCCGCGGCGCTCGAGTGACGCCGGCGTGCCGGAGCCACCGCAAGGGCCCTTCCGCCGCATGGACGTTCTCAATGCGGAGAACTTGGTCAAGCGCTTCGGCGGGCGGACGGTCGTCGACGACGTGTGCTTCCACGTGGCCCCGAGCGAGATCGTGGGCCTGCTCGGGCGGAACGGCGCGGGGAAGACCACGAGCTTCCGCATGGCCATCGGGATGATCGCGGCGGACGGCGGGCGTGTGGTCTTCGAGGACCACGACGTCAGCCGCATGCCCATGTACAAGCGAGCGCGGCGGGGGATGGGCTATCTCTCGCAGGAGCCGAGCGTCTTCCAGCGGTTGACCGTGGAGCAGAACCTCCTCGCGATCCTCGAGACGCGGCCGCTCGGCCGGAACGGCCGTCGGGAGACCAGCGAGCGGCTGATGGAGCAGTTCGACCTCACCAAGCTCCGCGACCAGCAGGCGCGGACGCTGAGCGGAGGCGAGCGGCGGAAGCTCGAGATCGCCCGAGCCATGATTACGGAGCCGAGCCTGATCCTCCTCGACGAGCCGTTCAGCGGGGTGGACCCCGTCGCGGTGGAGGATCTTCAGAGAGAGATCCGCCGGCTGCGGGACGAGCAGAACATCGCCATCCTCGTCACGGATCACCACGTCGAGCGAACCCTCGAGGTGTGCGACCGCGGATACATCCTCCACGAGGGGCGGGTGCTCCGGGAGGGCCCGCCGCGGACGCTGATCAACGACGAGATGGTCCGGCGGGTCTACCTCGGCGAGCTGTTCCGCGGCGACGAGTTCGGCTGAGCCGCCCGCGGTCGCGTACCAGACGGAGCATGACGGGATGAGCCACGGACGATCCTGGATGGAACGCGCCGGGCGGACGCTTCGGGCGATCGTCCGCCGCGCCATCATGGATCGCGGCTTCCCGCTCCACCGTGAGCGTCGTCCGGAAGCGGCCGCCGAGCCGACGCCCGCGGACGATCGGGGGGTCTGGCGCGTGGAGGTGCGACCGGCTCACGCGGACGACGATCCGGCCGGCCGAGACGTCCGAAGAGAAGCGGCGTCGCTCGGCCTGGTGCACGAGCTTTCCACCGTGCGAACCGCACGGGTCTATCTGGTGGAGGCCGCCTTCGACCGGGCCACGGCCCAGCGGCTGGCGGAGGAGCTCCTCGCCGACCCCGTCACGGAGCGCGTCGTCGTCGGGGCGGCGCCGATCCGCGACGACGCCCCCTGCGTCGAGGTGCACTACCGGCCGGGCGTGATGGACCCCGTCGCCGAGTCCGCACGCGGGGCCGTCCGGGACATGCTCGACGCGGCGAACGACGGAGCGCCCGCGGAGGGCTCCGCCGAGATCGACGTCCGCACCGGCTTTCGCTACGACCTCGTCGGCGCGGGCCGGGAAGAGGCGGAGCGGATCGCCCGCGGCCTCCTCGCCAACCCCGTCATCCAGTGGGCGACATTCGCGCCGTATCACCCGTTCCGCTTCCCGAAGCCGAGCGCCTATCGGCTGGAGGTGCAGCGGGTGCCGATCCGCGGCCTGGACGCCGACGCGCTCGCCCGGCTGTCCCGCGAGGCCCACCTCTTCCTCAGCCCCGACGAGATGCGGACCATCCAGCGGCACTACGAGGAGCTCGGCCGCGAGCCGACGGACGTGGAGCTGGAGACCCTCGCCCAGACCTGGTCGGAGCACTGCGTCCACAAGACATTCAAGAGCACCATTCGCTATCGCGAGCGGTCCGCGGGTTCCGGCGGGAGCCAGGTTCCGGCGTCGACCGCCCGCCGCGACGGCACGCCGTCTCCGTCGCTGCGGGAGCCAACGGACCGTCCCGGTCACCGCGTGGAAAGCGACGACGGCGAGCCCGTCGTCGTCATCGACAACCTGCTTCGCTCCACCGTGGTCGCCGCGACGGAGCGCCTCCGTGCCGACGGCTTGGACTGGTGTCTGAGCGTCTTCGTGGACAACGCGGGCGTGGTCGCCTTCGACGACGCGTTCGGCGTCAGCTTCAAGGTGGAGACACACAACCACCCGTCCGCCATCGAGCCGTACGGCGGGGCGGCGACCGGCATCGGCGGGTGCATCCGCGACACGATGGGGACGGGCCTCCTCGCCAAGCCCGTCGCGAGCACGGACGTCTTCTGTCTCGCGGACCCCTCCTCGCCGGCCCACACGCTTCCCCGCGGAGCGGGACACCCCCGCCGCATGTTCGAGCAGGTGGTCGCGGGCGTGCGGGACTACGGCAACCGCATGGGCATCCCCACCGTGGACGGCGCCGTCGCGTTCGACCCCCGCTACCTCGGCAACCCGCTCGTCTTCTGCGGGAGCGTCGGCCTGATCCCTCGCGACAAGTGCTTCGGCGAGCCGCAGGCCGGCGACCGCATCGTGGTCGTCGGCGGGAGAACGGGACGCGACGGCATCCACGGCGCCACGTTCAGCTCCGCGGAGCTGACGGGCGGCCACGCGGACGAGTTCTCCCACGCGGTCCAGATCGGCAACCCCGTGACGGAGAAGAAGGTCCTCGACGTCCTCCTCCGCGCCCGCGACGGTGGAACCGACGCCCCCGCCACGGCGCCGGGGAGTGGCGAGGCCCTCTTCCACGCCATCACGGACTGCGGGGCGGGCGGCTTCTCCAGCGCCGTCGGCGAGATGGGGCGGTCCCTCGGCGCCTCCGTCCAGCTCGAGCGGGCTCCGCTGAAGTACGAGGGGCTCTCTTACACGGAGGTCTGGATCAGCGAGGCCCAGGAGCGCATGGTCCTCGCCGTGCCCCCGGAGAACTTGGACGCCCTCCGCACGCTCTGTGAGGAGGAGGACGTGGAGATGGCGGATCTCGGCGCGTTTGGAGCCGAGGGCCGCCGGCTCCACCTCTCCTGGGGCGAGACCGAGGTGGGGCGGCTCTCCATGGACTTCCTCCACGACGGCCTCCCCCGGCCGGAGCGGGAGGCCACCTGGCACGCGGCCGCTCACGAGGCGACGCCGCCGCCGCCGCTGTCGTCGGACCCCGATGCCCCACCGACCGGGGATGCCGACGTCGGCCGCTGTCTCCTGGCCCTGCTCCGCCATCCCAACATCGCGTCGAAGCACTGGGTGGTTCAGCAGTACGACCACGAGGTCCAGGGCGGCTCCGCGGTGAAGCCGATGATGGGCCGCCACGCGGACGTCCCCTCCGACGCGTCCGTCCTCCGTCCCCGCCTGGACTCCGACCGCGCCGTGGTGATGAGCTGCGGCCTGTCCACTTCACTCGGCGACGCCGATCCCTATTGGATGGCCCTCGCCGCCATCGACGAGGCTATCCGGAACGCGATCTGCGTGGGGGCACGGTCCGACCGCATCGCGCTGCTGGACAACTTCTGCTGGCCGAGCTGTGACGAGACGGAGAACCTCGGCGGCCTCGTCCGGGCCGCGGCGGCCTGCTACGACGGGGCAATGGCGTATCGCACGCCGTTCATCTCGGGGAAGGACTCGCTGAACAACCAGTTCACCGACGAGCAGGGCCACACCATCGCGATCCCGCCCACGCTCCTGATCAGCGCCGTGGGCCTCCTCGACGACGTGAGAAGCACGGTCACGATGGATGCCAAGGCCTCCGGCGACCTGCTCGTCCAGGTCGGCCTCACCACGCCGGAGATGGGTGGTGCCCACCTTCTCGGCGTCACGGACGCCACGGGCCGCCTCGCGACCGGGGACATCCCACGGGTGGACCTCGACCGCACTCCCGCGGGTCTCGCCGCCGTCTCCGGTCTCATCCGCGACGGGCGCGTCCGCGCCGCCCACGACTGCTCGGAGGGCGGTCTCCTCGTCGCCGCGGCGGAGATGGCCTTCGCAGGCGGCGTCGGCCTCGGCCTCGATCTTCGCGGTGTGCCCCAGGACCGGCCCCTCGACGACCTCGCCGCCGCCTTCGCCGAGACACCCGGCCGCGTCCTCCTCGAGGTTCGCGAGGAGGACTTCGACCCCGTCGCCCGGGCGCTCCGCGCGGCGGACGCACCGTTCGGCCAGGTCGGCCGCTTCGACGACGGCGACCGCTTCACGGTCCGCGGGGGAGGGGCGGAGCCGCTTTGTGACCTCGGGCTGTCAGAGCTGCGGCGGGCGTGGCGCACGCCGCTCGATTGGTAAGCGCTCTACGAACCGGCCCACCACGAAGGACACCGAAAGAGCATGCGACCGAGGGTGCTGATTCTCCGGACGGCGGGAACCAACGGCGACCGAGAGCTCGCCCACGGCTTTCACCTCGCCGGGGCGGAGCCGGAGGCGGTCCATCTCAATCGCCTGATCGGACGGCCCGAGCTGCTGGAGTCCTTCGAGCTCCTCGGCCTCCCGGGCGGCTTCAGCTACGGCGACGACATCTCCGCAGGGAAGATCCTCGCCAACCGGCTGAAGCATCGCCTCGCCGGGCCCCTCGGCGCCTTCATCCGGGCGAGAAAGCCGGTGATCGGCATCTGCAACGGCTTCCAGGTGCTTCTCAAGTCCGGGCTCCTCCCGGGTTTCGAGCCGCCGGAGGAGCCGCTGCCGCCGCAGACGCTGACCCTGACGGAGAACACGGTGCCCCGCTTCGTGGACCGGTGGTGCGGTCTCCGCACGGAGGGGAGGGGTGCGTTTGGACTCGCGGCCTCGGGGAGATGGAGCTGCCGGTCGCTCACGGCGAGGGGCGACTGGTCGGCCCCGACGTCATCCTCGACCGTCTCGAAGCGAACGGCCAGGCGGTGCTCCGATACACCGACAACCCCAACGGGTCCATGCGGGAGATCGCCGGCATCTGCGATCCCTCCGGCCTCGTCCTCGGGCTCATGCCGCACCCCGAGCGGTTCGCCGTGGCCACGCACCACCCGGAGTGGACCCGTTGCGAGCCGCCGGAGGTCCCGCCCGGACGGCGGATGCTCATCAACGCCGTCGAGCACGTCCGCGAGGGAGCGGGGGTCGCGACGAGTGGGGCGGGTTAGCTCGACCGGTCTCACACCGGGGCCTACGGTTCTTGGAATGGACGCACAGGAGCTCAACGCCGCCCATCGGGCTCGTCCCTTTCGGCCGTTCACGCTGTGTCTCGCGGACGGGGACAAGGTCCGCGTGGAGCATCCCGAGTTTCTCGCTCAGGCCCCGGGCGGACGCATCGCCGTCGTGACGGGGGTGGATGAGGCCTTTCGTGTGGTCGACCTCCGCCTCGTTACGAGCATCGAGGTCGATCGGCCCTCGCAAGAGGAGGGTCCGGCCGGCCGATAGGAGCGGAAATGAACCTTCACGACCTCGACGCTGTTCACCGGGCGCGACCTTTCCGACCATTCACGCTGTGTCTCGCGGACGGGGACAAGGTCCAGGTCGAGCATCCCGAGTTCCTTGCCCGATCTCCGAGTGGCCGCACAGTCGTCGTGACGGCGACGGACGAGTCGGTCCGCCTCATCGACGGCCGTCTCGTGACCAACATCCACGTGGAGAGCCCGACCGAGCCATCGGAATAGCCCACGCTTCTTTTTCGAAGACGGGTGTGGGCCCGGCATGGAAGGACAGGTGCGTCCGAGGCCTCCCTGTGGGCGATTTCGCTGGCTCGCTCAATCTTCCACCGATGTCCCCAGCGCCGTGAGCATCGCCCGAGCCTTGTCGAGGGTCTCGTCGCGCTCCGCCGCCGGGTCGGAGTCCGCGACCACGCCGCCGCCGACGGGAAGGTCCACGCGATAGGCCCTGGGCCCCGTCGGCGTCAGCGCCATGGTCCGGATGCCCACGTTGAGCTGGGCGTCCCGCTTGGAGAGCCACCCCATCGCCCCGCAGTAGGGGCCGCGAGGGGTCTTCTCGAGGGTGTCGATGATCTGCATGGCCCGGACCTTGGGCGCACCCGTCACGGAGCCGCCGGGGAGGGTCGCCTGGAGGAGGTCCACCACGTCGCGCTCCGCGGCGAGGTCGCCGCGGACCGTCGCCACGCCGTGGTGGATGGTCGGGTGGGACTCGATGGTCCGCGGCTGGTCCACCCGGACGCTGCC
>CAZQQP010000074.1:12971-17508 GCA_964595475.1 uncultured Planctomycetaceae bacterium
AGGAGCAAACCCGCCCGAGGTCGTTCCGCATGAGGTCCACGATCATGTTGAGCTCCGCCGCGTCCTTGGCGCTGTCCCGCAGGGCCTCGGGCGGGTCGGTCGCGGGGCGGGTACCCTTGATGGGTCGGGTGACGGCTCGCCCGTCGCGGACCGAGAGAAACAGCTCCGGCGAGGTACAGCACAACGCCCGGCCGGGCGTGTCGTCCTCCGCCGGGGCGAGGGGCGGCAGCTCGAGATAGGCGCCGTACCACGCCGGGCTGACCGTCGCGAGCCGTCGGAACAGCTCGCGGTGGGCGGCCCGACCCGAAGCGCCGCCGAGAAGGTCGAATCCGGCGGTGAGCCGCTGGGCGAGGTTCACCTGGAAGACGTCGCCCGCGGCGATGGCGTCGATGACCTCGCGGACGGCACGCTCGTACTCGCTCGGGGTAAAGTCCGACCGTGCCGGCCCGGCGCGGAACGCGTGGGGCGCCTCGGCGGGCGGCTCGCCGGTGGGGAGGAGGTTCTCGGGGACCGTCAGGGATTGCGGGTCGGGACACCACCCTAGCTCGAGGAAGGGCCGGCGCTGGCAGGAGTCGGGCCGCGGCGCGAGCTTATCCGGCTCGAGGAGACGCCCCACGTCGTAGCTGAAATAGCCGACCCAGATGCCCGGGTAGTCGGGGTGGTCCAGGAGGGTGCGGAGGTCCTCCCAGGGATCGTGGCGCCAGCGGTGCGAGGGGATCAGCGGGCGTCCCGTCTCCGCGTCCACCAGCGTGGACCGACGGTCCGGCCCATGGCGGAACCACGCCCGGCAGCGGGCGAGCAGCGAGTGCGTGCCCCACAGCGGATGGTAGCGGCCCGTGTGGAGGAGGGTCACGGGTCTGTCGAGCGGCTCGGCGTCGAGGTAACCGAGGGCCGGGTCGGAAGCGGCCTGTCGGCGGAGAAGACGCGTCATCCGGTGTGTGCGACACCCGCGACGGTTGATCCATTGACGGTCTGACGGCCGGCAATATACTCCCCGCTCTTGCCCGACGCCGATCCATCGTAGCGTCGCCGCTTCCCGCCGATCGACGCGGCGGTGGAGACGGCCCGAGGACCACTCGAAAAGGACGAGCCATCATGACCGCGAGCACCACGGCGAAGACCAGCGCGAAGCGGGCGAGCTCCGGCGAGGGGCAGTGGATCTACTACTTCGGCCGGACCCAGACCGACGGCCACGGCGACATGAAGCGCTACCTCGGAGGGAAGGGCGCCAACCTCGCGGAGATGACCAGCATCGGCCTGCCGGTGCCGCCCGGCTTTACCATCAGCGCCGAGGTCTGTCAGAAGTACAACGAGGCGGGGGAGAAGCTGCCCGACGGGCTCATGGAGCGTGTCCACGAGAGTGTCAAGAAGCTCGAGGCGGAGACGGGCAAGCGCTTCGGCGACCGCCAGCGGCCCCTCCTCGTCTCCGTGAGGAGCGGGGCGGAGATGTCCATGCCGGGCATGATGGACACCATCCTGAACCTCGGCCTCAACGACGACTCGGTCGAGGGCTTCGCGGGCGCCACGAACAACAAGCGGTTCGCCTACGACTCGTACCGCCGCCTCATCAACATGTTCGGCAACGTGGTCCAGGGGGTTGAACACGGGCACTTCGAGGAGGCCTTCGAGGCGGTGAAGAAGCGCTGCGGCGCCGAGGTGGACACGGACGTGCCCGTCGACGGCATGGTGGAGCTGTGCGAGGAGTACAAGAAGGTCTACCGCAAGCAGGTCGGCGCCGACTTCCCGCAGGACCCGTTCGATCAGCTCGCCCAGGCGATCGAGGCGGTCTTCCAGAGCTGGAACACGCCGCGAGCGGTGCAGTATCGCCAGTTCGAGGGGATCACGGGTCTGCTCGGCACGGCGGTCAACGTCCAGACCATGGTCTTCGGGAACATGGGGAACAAGAGCGGCACGGGCGTGGCGTTCACCCGCGACCCCTCCACGGGCGCCAACGAGTTTTACGGCGAGTTTCTGGTCAACGCCCAGGGCGAGGACGTCGTCGCGGGGATCCGGACGCCCATCTCCGTCAAGCAGATGCCGCAGTGGGACCGAAACGCCCACCGGCAGCTCCTCGAGATCAAGCAGACGCTCGAGAACCACTACAAGGACGTCCAGGACATCGAGTTCACCATCGAGGAGGGGACCCTCTACATGCTCCAGACACGCACCGGCAAGCGGACCGGTGTGGCGGCCGTCAAGATCGCCTGCGACATGGTCAAGGAGGGTCTGATCGACGAGCAGCGGGCGCTGCTCCGCATCCCCGCCGGCGACCTGACTCAGCTGGTCCTCCCGAGCTTCGACCCCGAGGCGAAGAAGAGCGCCGACGTCCTCACGGTCGGCCTTCCCGCGTCGCCGGGGGCGGCGGTGGGCAAGCCCGCCTTCACCGCGGACGAGGCGGTGGAGCGTGCGGAGGAGGGCGAGTCCGTGCTCCTGATCCGGCGGGAGACCAGCCCCGAGGACATCGACGGGATGAACTCCGCCCGCGGCATCCTCACGAGCACGGGCGGGATGACCAGCCACGCGGCCGTGGTCGCCCGGGGGTGGGGCAAGTGCTGCGTCGCAGGGGCGGGCGAGGTCCACATCGACGAGAGGCGGAAGAGCCTCACCGTCGACGGCCGGAAGTTCGGGAAGGACGACGTCCTCAGCATCGACGGGGCGACGGGCGAGCTGATCGCGGGCGAAGTCACGACCCACGAGCCCAAGATCACCGGCAACTTCCGCCAGGTGATGAAGTGGGCGGACGAGAACCGGACGCAGGAGGTCTGGACCAACGCCGACACGGCCGCGGACGCGGAGCGGGCCCGCCGCTTCGGCGCCGAGGGCATCGGCCTCTGCCGCACCGAGCACATGTTCTTCGAGGGGGAGCGCATCTGGGCGATGCGGGAGATGATCCTCGCGGACACGGAGGAGGCCCGCCGGGCGGCGCTGGACAAGTTGCGGCCGTATCAGCGGGAGGACTTCGAGCAGATCTTCCGGGCGATGAAGGGGCTTCCCGTGACCATCCGCCTCCTCGACCCGCCGCTCCACGAGTTTCTCCCGCAGGACAACCAGACGCAGAAGGAGCTCGCCGAGCGGATCGGGGTGAAGCCGTCGAAGGTGAAAACGCGGATCACCCAGCTCCACGAGATGAACCCGATGCTCGGCCACCGCGGCTGCCGCCTCGCGATCACGTTTCCGGAGATCCTGGAGATGCAGGTCCGGGCGATCGTGGAGGCGGCCATCGCCTGCCGCAAGCAGCGGGTGGACGCCCGTCCCGAGATCATGATTCCGCTCGTCGGCGCGGAGCGCGAGCTGCGGATGCTCCGCGAGCGAACCGAGGCGACCCTCGAGACGACCCGGAAGAAGCAGCGCTTCAACGGCAAGCTCTCCATCCCGATCGGCACGATGATCGAGGTGCCCCGGGCGGCGCTGACGGCGGACCACATCGCGAGGCACGCGGACTTCTTCAGCTTCGGAACCAACGATCTGACCCAGCTCACGTTCGGCTACAGCCGGGACGACTCGGGGAGCTTCCTCCCGCAGTATCTGAAGGAGGAGATCCTCCAGAGCGACCCCTTCCAGTCCCTCGACGTCAGCGGCGTGGGTCAGCTCGTGAGCACCGCCGTCCAGAAGGGGCGGCACGTACACGACAAGCTCAAGTGCGGCATCTGCGGCGAGCACGGCGGAGATCCCGCGTCCGTCGGGTTCTGCCACGACGCGGGCCTCGACTACGTCTCGTGCAGCCCCTATCGCGTGCCCGTCGCCCGCCTCGCGGCGGCTCAGGCGGCGGTCCGGGCGAGGCTCTGACACGGCCGCCGGGCACGCCAACCGGAGGAACCCCGCCTTGGCCGAAGGCCGCGACGAGCTCGCCCGACGGGTCGTGGAGACCGCGCTTCTCCGCGGCACGTTCACGCTGCGGAGCGGGCGGACGAGCTCCTACTACCTCGACAAGTATCGGCTTACCACGGAGCCGACCCTCCTCGCGTCGCTCGCGGACCGGCTCGCCGTGCCCGTGGAGACGGGCACGGACAAGCTCGCCGGCGCCGAGCTCGGCGGCGTGCCGCTGGTCACGGCCGCGAGCCTGTGGACCGGCCTCCCCTGTGTCTTTGTCCGGACGGACGAGAAGGACTACGGGACGGAAAATCTCATCGAGGGGCGGCTCGCGGAGGGGGAGCGGGTGGTCCTCCTCGAGGACGTCTGCACCAGCGGCGGACAGATCCTCGAGGCCGCCGCGAGCGTCGAGCGGGCCGGCGGAGAGGTGGTCAAGATCGTCGCGGCCATCGACCGCGAGGAGGGTGCCCGCGAGCGGATCGAGTCCGCCGGGTACCGCTTCGAAGCAGTGCTCACCCGAAACGACCTCGGGCTCTGAGACGGCACGCCCACGTGGACCGGGACCCCATCCTCCAACCCGACTCCGAGGTGCAAGCGGAGCTCGCCGGCGCCTCCCGCGGACGATGGGTCGTCCGCTGGGCGGCGTACGTCATCGGGTTCGTCGCGCTCGGCGTCTGCGTTTGGCTCGCCATCGAGGGCGGCCGGGAGGGCGGGACGTCCGGCTGGG
>CAZQQP010000075.1:0-4771 GCA_964595475.1 uncultured Planctomycetaceae bacterium
CGAGGCGGTAGGCGGCGCGGCAGGCCCCGGCGCCGTCCCAGAAGCCGCCGCCGCGCAGCACGCGCCGCGCGCGAGCCTGTTCGGGCCCCCCGCGGGTTCGTTTGCCAGTCAGGAGTGTAATCCCGCATCCCGTCCGCGCACCACTCCCAGACGTTCCCAGCCATGTCGTGGACCCGTTCGGAATGGGCTCCGGCCGGCGTCGCTCCCCGCGGATAAACGCCGACAGGTGTGGGCCGGCCGACGTTCATAGCAAAGCTCAGCAGCGATGCGTCCGGCTGAGGCCCATCTCCCCATGGATACTTCCGCCCCTCCGGTCCCCGCGCCGCGCGCTCCCACTCCGCCTCCGTCGGCAGCCGGGCACCGGCCCACGCGGCGTACGCCGCCGCCTCGTACCAGCTCACGCCCACCACGGGACGGTTGGGGTGCTGCAACTGCTCCTCCCAGTCTTCCGGCTCCGTCGACTCCCCGAAGCCCCCGGCTCCCCAGTACGCCTCTTCGGCGTAGCCGCCGTCCTCGACGAATCGCCGGTACTCGGCCACCGTCACCGGATACCGGCCGATCGTGAACGCATCGAGCTCGACCTCGTGGACCGGAGCCTCGTCATCAGCCATCTCTTCGTCGTAGTTGGATTTCGACCGGTCATCCTTCTGCGAGCCCATCAGGAACGTGCCCGCGGGCACCGGAGCCCAGTTGTTCGGGAGGTTCCGTTCGGCAAACCGGGGATCGCCGGCCTGTCCAAGCGCCTCAGCCGCCTCGATCCGGGTCTCGACGGGGACCTGCTCCGCCTGGTCCGGGTCGAAGATCGCGAGGACGCGGTCGAGCAACTGCTGATAGCGACGATCGCTTGGTTGGTATTGAAGTGGCTCCAGGTCCCGCACGACGGCGCCGAGCAAGCCGGCACAACGCGCCGCGTCGGCCAGCGGGGCCTGTTCGCCGAGGGCGTCGAGGACGGCCGTGACGAGGTTGTCCACCTTCTGCCGGCCCTGCTCATGCAGGACGCCCGCAAGGAGGAGGACCACCTCGCGCCAGGCCGGGTCGTAGAAGGGCGTCCACCCTCCCGCCCCACGCCGGCTTAGAAGCAAGTCCTGCTGCTCCGACTCGACCCGGGCGCCGATCGCCCGGGCCGCGAGGTATTCCTGGAAGGTGAGATGCCAGAATCGGACATCGTGGCCGCGGCGGACGACGATGCCGCTGTCGAGCTCCTCCTGTTCGAGCCATTGCTCGGTCCCCTCGATCTCTGCCGCCGATCTCGAGGCGGCGATCCGCTCGGCCGCCCATCGCCGCGGCACCTGGATCTGCCGGCCGTCCGGATGGTCCTGCATGGCCAGCGCCAGCTCGCGGAGCAGCTCGAGGCATCGGTCGGCGGTGGGCCGTCCCGGCTTCTGCTCCCGTGCCCGGGCGAGCCATTGGAGGACCGAGTCGTACAGCTCGGCCCGCTGCTCGGGAAGCTCCTTCTCGTTCCAGTGGACCACCGCGAGGGCCGTGAGCATGACGGGGTTCCGCGCCATCCGGCGGATCTCGACCCGGCTGCGGAGGGCGCTGAGGAGCGTCCGCCGATAGGGCTCGGCCTGGTCGGGGGTGTCACGATGCAGCGCCTCCGACCAGCGACCTAGAAAGTGCTCGACGGCCTCGTCCTCGAGCGGGTCGATGGAAACGTGTGCGAACTCGGGGAGAACGGCCTCGCCACGGTACGCGGCCGGCCGGCTGGTCACGACGAACCGGCATTCGCTGAACGTCCGCGCCGCGTTCTCGACCAGCGCCGCGACGGCCTTTCGGTCAGTCTCGGACGGCGCCTCGTCCAGCCCGTCGAGAAGAACCATCGCCGAGCCCCCTTCGAGCTGCTCGCGGAAGAAGCGCTGGTCCAGGCCCGTGGACGCCTCGTCGCTCTCCGCCGCGAGATAGTGGGCGAGCCAAGCCGGCGAGTCCGGGTCGACCGGTCCGTCGTTGCGCTCGCGCGAGGCCCGGACGTGGTTGATCAGGCTTTCCACCCGGATAAAAAGCGGAAAAGGGGGCCCGTGGAGGCCGAGCTCGCCGGCGGCATCCTGTGCTTGCTGTCCGAGACGGACCTCGCAGAGCCGGCAGGCGACGCGTCGGAGGAACGTCGTCTTTCCGGCACCGGGGTCTCCCACCACGACGAGGCGTTGGTTCGCGAGCGCCTCATCGAGGGGAACGGGCGTCGGCGCTTCCATCGCGCGGTTGTCTTCACCGACGTTCCTCCGGTCTCCAATCGGCCCCGTGGTGGTCAGCGGGATGTACAGCTGATCGATGGAAAACCGCATCGCCTCGCCGGTCCCCACCTGGAGGCCGCGGATGTCGATGTGGGAGCTGCGATCGCGGAGAAGCTCGAGATACCGGCCCGGATCGGCGGCATCGGAACCGCCCCCCGGTGACGTCCGCGCGAACTGGGGATTTCGATCGCGCCATTGCCGCAGGGCCTCGCCGACCTTCCGGCCGAGGTCGTCCGGGGTGGTGAACGTCGCGCGGATCCGGCCGTCGTTCAGCCATTGCTTGAAGTCGCCGAGCCGTCGGACGTTCCTCTGGACGGTCTCCAAGAGCTCCTGGCTCGCCTTCTCCTCGGCAGCCGCGGCGGCGAGCTGATACTGTTCCTTCAGCTTTTCGTCCCAGGGCTGGTTCTCGTCGACCACGAACACGAGCAGGTGCTTCCTTTTCGCCACGGCCCGTTCGCACTCGAGCCAGGTGATGCTCTTGTGCTCCTCGGGCGCCCCCTCCTGGTCGGGCGGAACCCATCCGAAGCGGTAGGCGACAATCGCGAGGAGGACGTCGGCCTGGTCGACACGCTGGAGACACTCGCTCAGCGGCGGATTGTCCGCCGCGGGCCAGTACTCCATCATCTCTGGGTAGAATCCGGCAGCGAGGGCGGCGTCCCTGGCGCTCGCGCGGTACGCCTCAAGATCGGACGCGGTCGACGAGATCATGACCTTCGGAATGTTCTCCAGGTGGCCCGGGTCACCCATGGTGAGACCCCACTCCCATCCTCGCTTCACCTGTCAATGTCGGATTTTACGGGACCGCCGAAACGTCGGCGCTGTTGGCGACGCCGTGCACCCGTCCCGGATTGACGCCGTCGCGCTTGTTTCCAGTGCGTTGGATGATCCCCGAGCTCGTCAAGACGAGGAGGCATGATGACTGAAGGCGAACCGGATCTCGAAGCGGAGAGGCTCAGACCTCCTGACATACCCGCTGTGAGCCGGGAATTTTCGGGACCTTTCCGCCGGCCCATAACCAGAAGTCGTGAGGGGTGCAGTTCGCAGCTCCAGCCCTCCACCCGCGGAAAATCCGGGGCCGACCTCGGCGTTCGGGCGGTCTGGAGGGTCGCGAACCGGTCAGTTCGCAGAGGGGGGATATGTCAGGAGGTCTGAGGCTGGAGGGTCTGTCGTGGGAGCAAGGCCAGCGGGCCGGATCGCTCGACATCCTCTATCAGCACGCCCGCCGGCAGGGCGAGGCGGCGATCGCGTGGTACCTGCGGTCGAAGCGGCCGAAGAAGCGCGGAGCCTGCTGGTTGCGGGTCTCCGCGATCCTGCTCGCGACCGTCGCGGGGCTGATCCCGATCCTCGCCGCGATCTTCGTCGATCAGAACGGCACCCCCGAGATCCCGCCGGCTTGGTCGTCCGTCGCCCTCGGTCTCGCCGCGGCCTGCGTCGCGCTCGACCGGTTCTTCGGCTTCTCGAGCGCCTGGATGCGGTTCATCTGGGCCGAGCTGGAGATCCGAACGAAGCTCCAGGATTTCCAGATGGAGTGGGAGCAAGCCCGGGCCGGTTGGCAGGGGGCCGAGCCGTCGGAGGAGGAGCTCCACGACGCGATCGGCCGCTGTCGCGCCTTCGTGAGCGAGGTGGACGGGGTGGTCAAGGACGAGACGGCGAGGTGGATCAACGAGTTCCGGCAGACGCTCAAGGAGATCGACCGTCTCGCCGAGAGCGGAAGCTCGCCACGACGACCGCAACCGGCGGAGCGCCCGCCGAATCGCGCGGCTCCGGATCGCGAGACGCCGGAGGGCGGCGGGTGAGCTCGGCGTGCGGCGGTGGGGCTGGAAGAGCCTGCCTGGGCCGACATCGTTCGGTCTTTTTAGTGGTGTCCGAGCTCGGTGGATGGCTCCGCGACGACGAGGCGGTCGCCGAAGCGACGGGTCCACTTCTCGCTGATGGCGCGGTCCGTGACGATCTGCTCGATCTCGTCCACGCCGCAGACGCGGGCGAGGCTCTTGCGGCCGAACTTCGAGGCGTCCATTAGGAGCACGCTCCGGGCGGCTTGGGAGAGCATGGTCCGCTCGACCTCCGCTTGGGCGAGGTTGATGTTGAACGTCTCCCGCTCGTAGACGCCCGCGAGGCTGAAAAGAAGAAGGTCCGCGTAGAGATCCGAAAGGGCGCGGGTCGCGATGGGGCCGACGAGCACGCCCGTCCTCGGATACAGCGAGCCGCCGATGAGCATGAGGTCGACCTGGTCGTCGTCCGCGAATAGATTCGCGATGGTCAGGGAGTTGGTGACGATCTGGAGCGGACGGGCGGTGATTTCCCGGGCCGCGTAGTAGACCGTGGACCCGCCGTCGAGGAGGAGGGTCATGTTCGGCTCGACCAGGCTCGCGGCGTATCGGCCGATGGCCCGCTTGGCGTCCACCTGCTGCTGCATGCGGTCCGAGAAGGCGATGCTGTGTTGATGCCGCCCGCGGTAGATGGCGCCGCCGTGGGTCCGCTCGATCAGGCCCTGGGCCTCGAGGGCGTCGGGGTCGCGGCGGACCGTGGAGACGGAGACGCCG
>CAZQQP010000075.1:4781-5904 GCA_964595475.1 uncultured Planctomycetaceae bacterium
CATGGTCAGCCGAAGATGCGGTCGAAGCGGCGGAGGTTCCACTCCACCTTCTCGGCCTGGGTCATCTTCGAGAAGTCCGGCTCGGCTTGTTGAGTATCGCCGCTTTCCGAGCTTCCGGGCGTACCAGGGCGGGTTCCGGTTTGCCGGGAAGCGGACCTGGCCGGTGGGGGCGCCTGCGTCCGCTGCAGGTCGTCGTCGAGGGAGCGCCAGGGCGGGATGCCGCGGGCCTGGAGCTCGCCGTGGTAGGAGCGGACGGCCTCCTCCGGTGCCGCCTCGCCGTCCGCGACCCAGCGAAGGTGCTGGACGAACAGCTCCTGATCCTCGGCGGAGTTGATCTTCCGGCCGTAGAGGGCCGCCCGGGCGCCGTGCTGCTTCGCTTCCCAGAGCTGGTAGAAGGCGTCGTAGGTGGTCCCCGCGGACCCGCCGAGGATGCCCGGGATGAGGTGGCGGTCGTAGGAGGCGATCTCCTCCATCGCCTCGGGGCCCGTATACACCATCTTGAGGAACAGCGGCCGTCCCCGCTCCGTCACGCCCGCAAGCGACCGGGCGATGAGGTCGTTGAGGAACGGCCCTATCTCGGGCGGACAGCGGTCGCCGCAGGCGTTGGGCGGGAAGACCTCGAGGAAGTGGCGGAAGCCCTTCGTCTCCGCCTCCAGCCGGAAGTCGCGGTAGGCCTGGAGGGTCTGCCGGTCGAGCTCCGCGTCGTTGTTGAACGTGACGGAGTAGAGCCCGAGGTCCGGGCCGACCCGCCGTTCGGCGGGCGTGCAGACGGCCTTCCCGCACATCATGTGGTCGATGGTGGCCGACCGGAAGGGGCGGGAGGGCATCCGGCCGTACTGGCCGCCGCGGCCGAGCCAGATCTCCGTGGTGTCGTTGGCGCGGACGGCGGGGGTGACGGGGGAGCCGGCGAACAGCGTCTCGCAGAGGGTGAGGATCTCGCTGGAGCTCGCGGACATCAGCATGATGTCCACGAGACCCTGGCGGGTGACCGTTCGCATGAGGTCGCGATACTCCGCGAGGCTCCGCGGACGGCCGCCGTGCGGGCCGGGCGCTCTCCCCGTCGCCGCGAGGCCGTGGCCCGTGTCGCCGTCCTTCGCGTCGGCGAGGATGAAGTCCGGACACG
>CAZQQP010000075.1:5914-16225 GCA_964595475.1 uncultured Planctomycetaceae bacterium
ACGAGGGGTCCTCGTGGATGCGTTGGAGCTTCCGGTCGAGGGACTTCTCAGCCATGGCCTGCTCCCGTCACGCGGCTCGCTCGCTCCGGCGCCCGGCCGGCGTGCGAGCCGGCTCACTCGATCTGCTGCCAGGTCTCCTCCAACGCCCGGGCGCTGTTCTGGATGCCCTGGACCTCCTTGGGCCAGAGCTCGGGCGTGAGGCGCTTCTCCACGCCGCTGCGGCCGACGACGGTGGGCACGGAGAGACAGGTGCCGCGGAGGCCGTACTCGCCGGCCATCGGCGTGGTCACAGGAAGGATGCGTCGGCGGTCCATCGCGATCGCGTTGATGACCTCGGTGATCGTCTGCCCCACCGCGTAGCCGGCGCCGCCCTTGCTCTGGAGCACCTCCGCGCCGCTTCCCTTGGTCCGCTGGAACAGACGGTTCTGCTCCTGGATGCTCAGCATCTTCACGAGCGGCACCCCCGCGGCCGTCGCCGACGACCAGATGGGCGTCATCGTGTCGCCGTGCTCGCCGAGGATGAGGGCGTCCACTTGCGTGGGCGGGAGGTCGTGGGCCGCCGCGATGAGGGAGCGGAAGCGGGCCGTGTCGAGGACCGTGCCCAGGCCGACCACTCGGGCGGGCGGCCAGTCGAGGTGCTCCCGCGCCAGGCGGGTGAGGACGTCCACGGGGTTGGAGACGACGAAGAGGATGGCGTCGCGGCGGAGCCCGCCCGACCTCAGCTCGTCGAGGATGCTCCGGAAGATGGAGACGTTTCGGTTGATCAGTGCCAGCCGCGACTCGTCGGGGCGGCGGCGGGACCCCGCGGTGATGCAGACGATATCGCTGTCCGTGGCTCCGGCGGCGTCCGTCGCTTCGATGCGCTGGTCCGCCGTGACCGACGCCCCGTGGTGGATGTCGAGCGCCTCGCCGCGGGCCTGGTCCGCGTCGGCGTCGACCAGCGCGATCTCGCTGACGGCGCCACGGCATTGGAGCGCGTACGCCGCGTTGGAGCCGACACGTCCGCCGCCGCCGATGATGCTCACTTTCATCGGGATCCCCCTTCGAGGCTCGCCATGATCTGGTCCGTAATCATCTGCACCGTCTGCTCGAAGCCCTCGTCGTCCATGCCGTCGGCCGTTTCGTCGGACGTCCCGCCCCCGTCGCTCGCGGCTTGGCGCGCGTGCGCCCCGTCTCCCGTCGCCGCCGAGCCCGTTCCGGTGCGGGTCCCCGCCCGCTCCACCGGCCCGCCGTCGCCGGCGCACGCGACGCCCTGCGGCCTCACGTCGAACATCGCGAGGAAGGGCTGGTTCTGCTCGCTCCCCACGCAGCCCTCGGGCGCGCAGGTGAGCCGCTCGTCGGTGAGGCCGAAGTTCTGTTTCACCTGGAGGAGCTCGGTCATCTGGTTGGTATCGAGCTGGTTCACCCGGCCGAGCTGCTTGCTCAGGATCAGGATGCGACAGTAGGCGTCGAGGATCTCCAGCTTGTAGTGGGCGTCGATGAGGCCGTCAGGGGAGAACGTCACGGACCCGTGGTTCCCCATCATCACGGCGCCGGTGTCGGGCCCGATCAGCGGCGTGATGCTGTCGGGAAGGTCCTGCTTGGACGGCGTGGCGTACGCCGCGGTGGGCACGCGGCCGAGGAAGACCTCCGCCTCGGGATGGATGGCCTCGGGGATCGGCAGGTTGGCCACCGCGAAGGCCGTGGCGTGGGGCGGGTGGGAGTGGATCACCGCCGTGACGTCGGGACGGCTCTTGTAGATGGCGAGGTGGACGAGCACCTCGCTGGTCCGCTTGTAGGGATTGTCCGTGTCGAGCTGGTTCCCCTCCAGGTCGACCATGCAGATCATCTCCGGCCGGAGGAACCCCTTGCTCACCCCGGTGGGCGTGCAGAGCACGCGGCTCTCGTCGATGCGGACGGAGTGGTTCCCCTCGTTGCCGGCGCAGAAGCCCCGCTGCCAGATCCGCCGCCCGACGTCGCACATCTGCTCTTTGATCGACCAGAGATCCGCTGCCATCGCTGTGTCCTCACTCATATCGGACCGTGTCGAGAATCGCCGCGCAGTAAGCGTCGAGGGGCACCCGCTCGGGCGAGAAGGGCATGGCCGCCTCCCGCCCCTCGCTCACGCCGACCAGGTCGCCCTCGCCGGCACCGAGCTGGTCGAAGACGACCAGCGACTCCGGCATGGGGCGCTGTCGGGGGACCCACCGGTCCGCTTGTTTCAGCGCCTCCCGGTCGAGGGCCTCGCAGAGGAGGAGGCTCCCCACGGGAAACTCCTCGAGCCGCTCGCCGAGGGTCAGCTTGCCGAGCACACGCGCGATCCGCATGGCTGCACCGAGCGTTAGAGATCACCGGGCACTGGCAGACGAGCTGCCAGTGCCACCCGACGTCCGAATGCCGGGTCGATCGCCGGTCCACGGGCGAGCTCGGACGCTCGCCCGTGCCACCCCGCTTGCCAGTGGCCGCCGCTCGTCATCCGCTACCTCGCCGCGCTTCCATCCCCGCTGACTGCGACGTCGCTTTCCGCCGGCCGCTCCGTTTGGACGAACCGGTCGATGAGCGACCGCATCGCGTCGGGACCGACCGCGGACCGCTCGACGACCAGCACGTTCGCGGCGACGCACCGGGCGCTTTCCTCCACGGCCCGCGCCGTCGTGGCGACCACCGCCCGCAGCGGCGGCCGTCGGTTCGCCAGACACACCGCCGGTCCGCCGGTGTCGACGAAGAGCACGCCGCCGGCCGCCCGTCCGCCGCCGACGGCGTCGGCGAGACGGCCCAACGCGTCTTGTAGGTCGACCCGCTCCGTCCCACGGACCAACGGCGCGAAGGAGGCGACGAGCGGCGCCATCGCGTCGTTGACAGACTGGCAGGCGACGTCCGACCACCAGAGCCACGGAGCCGCCGACGAGGCCGGTCGCCGCTCCGTCAGCGCCGCCGACGCGCTCGAGACCCGCTCCACCGTCATCCGACGCTCTTTCGCCCGATCGCGTGCCAGCGGGGTCAGGATGGCGCCGGGAGCCAGCCGCAGCGAAGCGCCGTGCACCCCGTCGACGCGGCTCGCCGTGACGACGCCGGTGAGCACCGGCGCTCCGGCGTTCCCCGGCGTCGACCGACGGGTTGCCGCTTCGCCGCCGTCCGTCGGGTTCGTGGCGCCGGCGGAGGCCGCCGCGGCGCTCCCGCCGTCCGTCACCGGGCCGGTCGCTCCTGACCGTCGTTCTCCATAGAGCTCGGGAAACTTGGAGTAGTCGCCCGTGCACACCCCGATGGGCGGCCTCACGTCGGCGCGGCGGGTCGACGGGTCCGCCGCCGTCACGACGGGCGTCCCCGCGCCGAGCCGCCGGAGGACGGCGTCGGCGATCTCGCGGACGAGCTGTGGGTCGGCCTGCTCGCTCATGACTCCTCGTCCCGCCCGAGCCGCTGCCCGGGGTCGACGATGCCGAGCGTGAACCATCGCGCCGGCGAGCTCTCGTCGTTCAGGCGCTCACGCATGCCCTGGCCGTCGGACGAGATCGCCACCACCTGTCCCTCGCCCGCCCCGAGCTGATCGATGACGAGCATCGGATCGCCCGCGGGCGTCGCCGTGCTGTCGAGACCCTGACAGACGAGGAGCTTCTGGCCGGCGAGCGACCGGTGACGGATGGTGCTCGTGGCCTCTCCCTGGACGACCGCCAGTCGCATCCGCGTCTCCGGCTCGGGTCACGGGGTCTTGCGTCGCTCGCTCACACCGGTCGCGTCCTTGTTCCGCTCCCTCACGGTTTTCCGCTCCCTCACGGTCTCACGGTCGCAGCTCGTGTCGTGTTCCGCTCCCTGATGGTCGCGGCTCGTTCCTCCGCCTTGTCTGCCCCAGCTCCATGCCGCACGCGTCACACCACCCGCAACGCGCCGCTGACGGTCATGCGGCGGAACCGCGTGAAGGTCAGCGGGTTCGTGATCCCCTCGCCGGTGGGCGTCGCCACGGAGTAGCTCGGGTAGCCCTCCCCGCCGACGCCCATCCCCGCGAGCGACGAGCCGTTGGCGACGAAGATCGTCGTGTTGATCGCCTGCCCCATCCGCGTGATCGTCTCCAGGCGCTGGGAGTGGACGAGGGCCGTGTGGCCGAAGCCGTGCTCGTGGCGGATGGCCAGATCGATGGCGGCGTCCGTGCTCGGCGCCCGGACGAAGGGGACGAAGGGCATCATCTGCTCCTCGGGGACGAACGGGTTGGACTCGTCCGCCTCCGCGTAGAGCAGCTCGCAGCCGCTGCGGACCGAGGCACCGGCCGCCTCCGCGACCCGCGCCGCTCCCTGTCCCACGAGCTGCTTGCTGACCGCGTAGTGGTCCTCCTGCCAGTCGAACGCGGCGTCGGTCAGCCGCTGCAGCGCCGCCTCGTCGAGACGCTCCGCGCCGGCGCGGGCCATCGCGTCCATCATGGGCTTGAACACGCGGTCGACGACGAAGACCTCCTTCTCCCCGATGCACAGCAGGTTGTTGTCGAAGGCGGCCCCCTCGATGATCGACCGGGCCGCCCGGTCGAGGTCCGCCGTCTCGTCGACCACCACCGGCGGGTTCCCCGGCCCCGCGACGATGGCGCGCTTGGGCTGGTTCAACGCCGCCCGGGCCACGCCCGGCCCGCCCGTGACGGTGAGCAGCGGCACGTGTGAGTGCTTGAACAGCGCGTCGGCCGACTCCAGCGTGGGCGGGGAGATCACGCAGATCAGGTTCTCGATGCCGAACCGCTCCGCGATGGCGCGGTTGAACGCCTCCGCGGCCGCGGCGGCGCAGTTCGCCGCGGAGGGATGCGGGTTGCACACGAGCGCGTTCCCCGCGGCGATCATGTTGATGGCGTTGGACGTGAGCGTGGGGATGGAGTGCGTGACGGGCGTGATGACGCCGATGACGCCCCACGGCGCGTGCTCGTCGAGGCTCACGCCGGCGTCGCCGCTGTGGGCGTCGCTGCGGAGAAACTCCACGCCCGGCACCTGCTCGAGCATCTGGAGCTTTTCCACCTTGTGGTCGGGTCGCCCCACGCCCGTCTCCTCGAGCTCGATCCGCCCCCACTCCCGGGCGTTCTCCCTCGCCATCCGCTTGAGCATGCCGCAGATGGCGTCGCGCGTATCGAGGCCGAGGTCCGCGAGCTGGGACTGGGCCCGCGCCGCCGCGTCGACGGCGTCGTCCACGCGGTTGAAGACCCCGAAGGCGCCCTCGCCGGTTCCACCCGAGTGCGCCCGCTGGGTCGCGGACTGCGGCGCGGCACTGCCGTCGAGCCGACGGATCACCTCTTCCACCACTGTCTGGATCAGCGACGCCTGGTCCATCGCGCGCTCCGTTTTACCTCCCCGTTTGCGACGTCGGCCGCCCGGGCAGCGTGGACGGGTCGAGCCGTCGGCCGCCGACCACGGCCTGGTCGACGAGACCGACGACCACCGCGTCCACCGGCATGCGGTTGCATCCCTCCGCGAGCCGGGCGCTGGACCCCTGGACGATCAGGACGAGCTGGCCTTCCCCCGCGCCGATGCGGTCGATGGCGACGATGGCCCGCCCGGTCACGTCGAATGTCCCCCCCGCGTCCGCGTCGTAGTCCACGCGGAGCGGCTCGACGACGAGGAGCTTCATCCCCCGGATCGCGGGGTCCTTCTCCGAGGCGACCACCTGGCCCTGGACGCGGGCGAGAAACATCCGTGTCCCTATTGCACCTTGCCGAGATCCTCGTGGGGTCGTGCGATCACGTGGACGCTGACGACCTCGCCGATGCGGCTCGCCGCCTGCGTGCCCGCGTCCACGGCGGCCTTCACCGCCGCGACGTCGCCGGTGAGGGTGACGCTGACGAGGCCGCTTCCGACCTTGGACTGGCCGGCATACTCCACGTTGGCGGCCTTCAGCGCCGCGTCCGTCGCTTCGATGACGGCGACGAGGCCGCGTGTCTCGATCATGCCGATTGCTTGCTGTGCCATGGCAACGCTCCGCCTCGGTTCAGTTCGATGGTCTAGCTCCTCGTGAAACCGCTCCCTCACGGTCGCGGCTCGTTGCGGTCGCGGCTCGTGCCTTCACGACAGTTCAACCGCTCCCTCACGGTCGCGGCTCGTTGCGGTCGCGGCTCGTGGCGTCACGACAGCACCTCGACGGTCTGTCGTCCGACGATGAGCTCCTCGTTCGTTGGGAGCACCCAGATCGCGGTGCGGCTGTCGTCCGCGTCGATGCGGCTCTCGGCTTTCCCGCCGGCCGAGGCGTTCTTCTCCGTGTCGAGGCGGATGCCCGCGAAATCCAGCTCCGCCATGGCCTCGGCCCGGATCCTCGGCTGGTTCTGGCCGATGCCGCCGGTGAAGCAGATCGCATCCGCGCCGTTCAGCACCGCGAGATACGCCCCGACGTAGTGGCGAATCGCCTCGACGAGCACGTCGATGGCGAGACGGGCCCGCCGGTCGCCTCCGTCCGCGGCGTCCACCAGATCGCGCACGTCGGCGCTGCACCCGCTGAGGCCGAGGAGGCCGCCGGCCTTGCCGAGCCCCTTCCAGATGGTCTCCAGGTCCATCCCGGCGCCGAGGAGCTTGTGCAGCGCGAACGCGTCGAAGTCCCCCACGCGGCTGGCGTGGGGCAGACCCGACTGCGTGGTCATCCCGAAGCTGTTGGCGACGCTCACCCCGTCCTCCGCGGCGCAGATGCTCGACGAGCCGCCGAGGTGACAGCTGATCACCTTGGAGGCATCGGGCGCGAGCTCCCGCATCCGCGTGGCGATGTACCGGTGGGAAGCGCCGTGGAAGCCGTACCGGCGGACGCCGAGCTCCTCCATCCACTCGTGCGGGATGGCGTAGGCCTGCCGCTTCAGCGGGATGGACTGATGGAAGCCCGTCTCGAACGCGGCCACCTGCGGCACGTCCGGCAGACGCTCGCGAAAGGCCCGCATGGCGGAGGCATACGGCGGGTTGTGAGCCGGCGCCACGTCCGCGAACCGATCCATGGTCGCAAGGACATCGTCGTCGACGCGGACGGCCCCGCTGATCGGCCCGCCGTGGACCGCCTTGAACCCGATCGCGTCCACGGACCCGTCTCTCTCAGCTGGCCGAGGTGCCAGTCGATCGCCTCCCCATGGTCGGCGAACCGCGCCTCGCCGCTTCGCTCCTCGCCCCCCGCCGGCTTGACCGCCCAGCCGCCGGTCGCCTCGCCGATGCGGTCGGCCTCCCCTTCGGCGAGGACGCGCTCCCCGCCGCCGAAGTCGAAGAGCTTGTACTTGAAGCTGGTGCTCCCCAGGTTGGCGACCAGGACGGTCATCGTCGGTCTCCGGGTGCGCTCGGCCGAGGGAAGTCCGCCGAGCCGCTCAGAAGTTCTCGATCAGGCTCTCGTGGGGGCGGGCGATCGTGTGGGCCGCGACGAGCTCCCCCACGCGGCCCGCCGCGTCCGACCCGGCGTCCACGGCCGCCTTGACGGACCCGACGTCCCCCTTGACCACGCTGGTGACGTAGCCCCCGCCGATCGCGATCGTCTTGACGAGCTCGACGTGGGCGGCCTTGAGCATGGCGTCCGTGGCCTCCACCATGCCCGTCTGACCGCGGGTCTCGATCATGCCGACTGCGTCCATACCGGAGCTCCTTCAAAGCGTGTGGTGCGCTTCAGCCGCCCGCCGCCCCGCTTCCGGCCGCCTTCTTCCGGGCGCTCTGGGGAAGCACGCTGGACAGCTGGTCGTGGGGCCGCGGGATGACGTGGACGCTGACCACCTCGCCGATGCGGCCGGCCGCCTCCGCACCCGAGTCGACCGCGGCCTTGACGGCCGCGACGTCGCCCGTGACGAAGCTGGTGACCAGGCCCGACCCGACGCGGTCCCACCCGGCCATCTCGACGTTGGCGGACTTCACCATGGCGTCGCTGGCCTCGATGAGCGGTACCAGGCCCCTCGTCTCGATCATCCCCAGTGCTTGGCTGGCCATCGTCGCTCTCCTCTAGACATCGCTTGCCGGAGGCCGCCTCACTTGTGAAGCGCCATGCGTGTGGCGGACCGCAGGTCGCAGGCGTTGCCCTCGTCCGTGTCGATGTGGACCTCGAGCTTCCAGCTGTCCCGCACGCGAACCATCATGCCGTGGAGGGTGACCCCGCAGGGCCCCTCGACCGTCAGCTTCATCTCGTCCCCCTCCTCCACGCCGTAGTGGGCCGCGTCGTCGGGGTGCATGTGGACATGCCTTGCCGCCCGGATGACTCCCCGGTCCAGCGTAACCGCCCCGTTGGGCCCCGCGAGCACGCACCCCGGCGTGTCCCGGTGGTCGCCGCTGATCCGCAGCGGAAGGTCGATGCCGAGGAACACGCCGTCCGTGTAGCTCAGCTCCACCTGGCTCGCCCGACGGGTCGGGCCGAGGATCCGCACGTTCGGAATCATCCGGTTCCGCGGGCCGATCACGCTCACGGCCTGTTCCGCCGCGAACTCCCCCTCCTGATAGAGATCGCGATGCTTGGTCAGCACCGTGCCCGGCCCGAACAGCGTCTCAAGGTCCTCTTGGGTCACGTGGGCGTGCCGCGCCGAGACGTTGACCACCAGCGGGTTCGACCCGCCGTCGGGACGGGTCCGCTGGACCGCCTCCCGCGCGGAGCCCATCCGCTCACGGAGCACCTCGCGGACGAGCGCCTCTACCTGTTGTCGGTCGACCGCGGTCGCCATACGCCGCTCCGCACCATTCGTTTCTATTTTCTATCAGATTCTTTCGCGGTCAAGCAAAATCGAGCGGCGCCAAGCGAGGTTCCGGTGGCTTGATGCAAGACGGTGAGAGGCGGAAAAGCGCTTTCCAATTCGGCTCACGCGGTTCATCGGATTCCCGGAGCTCCCTCGGCTCCCGGCTGGCGGGCTCGTCCTGGTCGTGGCGCGGGCGGAACCCGTCGTTGCGACCCCCGGGGACGGCGCCCGAGCGGGCTCGGCGTCGGGGGCCGTGGCGCGAAGGGAGGAAGGCGGAGGGCATGACAGCTGAACGGGAGCGCCCGGGGAGACCGAGGTCAGCCCTCGTCCTTGGGCGGCGTCGTCTGGCGCTCCCACGGCGGCGTGACGATTGCGGAGACGGGGAGCATGGCAAGGTCGAACATGGCCTTCACCGGGGCGAGGACCAGGTCGCCCGCGTGCGCACCGAGGCTCCCCCCTCCATCGGAGAGCGCGCGCTTCGACTGCACGCGTTCGGTGCCGTCGTCCGGCGTGGAAGAGACGAGCGGAGAGGACTTCTTCTCACCGCTCTGTCCGGTGGTCTTCGCCTCCGCCCTCGGCGGGACGAGGGGCGACTTCCGCTCGGACGTCAGCGGGGACTCGTAGCCGAAGTAGAGCGGGGCGTGAGGCACGCGGCCGCGGGCGGGACCGACCGCCGTGGACTTCCAGTGGCCTCGGTCCATGCCGCGGAGCGAGGCCGCAGCGCCGGACGTCCCGCTCTTTTTCGTGTTCTCGCCCTTCGTCTTCTTCTTCGTCTCTTTTGCGTTCTCTCCGCTCTCCCCGCCCGCGGCTGGCTCCCCGTTCTCGGTGTTCCCGCTTTGCTCCGTCTCGCCGCTTTGAGAAGCTTGGGGCGTCTCCCCGCGAGCGTCCTGCTCGCCCTCGGGCTGCGATCCGCCGCCCTTCTCGTCCCCGCCCTCGCTTCCTTTGCCGGACGCTTGCGTGTCGGAGGACGGCTCGCCGGCCTTCTTTCCGACGTCCTCGCGTCCCCCGCCGGCCGCTTGCGCGTCAGCCGCGGACGCGGCGGCCGTCGCGTTGCCGCTCCCCTTCTTCGCGAGCCGCCGGACGTCCGCCCGGGCCCGTTGCTCCGCCGTCGCGGGGCGTCTCGGCTCCAGGTCGTCCGGGCTGTCGGGGGCTTGGACGGACCCCGGCCGCTTCGAGGGGTGCGTCTCCTCGAAGATGGCGGGGCTGTCGCGGTTGATCCGATAGTTCTGATCGCCCGTCGCCCCGCATCCGAGGAGGGGCAGCGACCCGAGAACCACGAGACAAGAAAGCCGTCGCATGGTGCTGTCTCCGATAGCTCGTGAGAGCCATGCTATCCGCGGGCCGGTCCGCATGGAAGCACGGGACTGGACCGCGGAGGCCGAAGCATGGGGCAGGGAGCGTGGCGAAGAGGTCGAGGCGGCGCGCTCCGCTTCCATCTCCGGCGTGTGCCTCGACGTGCTCGGACTCGGCGGGACCGCCGAATCGGATGGCGACCTTCGCGCTCCGTGCTCCATGCGGGTCTCACTGCTGGCGGCCGAAGTACCGCTCCGTGCCCTGGGCCTCGATCGCCTGGCCGACCCGCTCGAGCGCCTGGACGTACGCCGCGGTCCGCATGTCGAGGTTGCGTGCCTCGGCGAGGTCGTGGAGCTCGTCGAAGGCCCGGACCATCACCTGCTCGAGCCGTTCGTTCACGTAGGCCT
>CAZQQP010000075.1:16242-17243 GCA_964595475.1 uncultured Planctomycetaceae bacterium
GGTTCGGAATGCACTCGAAGTAGCTCACCGTCACGCCGCCCGCGTTCGCGAGGATGTCGGGGATGACATGCGTCCCTCGGCTCGCCAGCGTCGCGTCCGCGTCGCTGGCGACGGGTCCGTTGGCCACCTCGACGATCGACCGCGCCCGGACGTGGTCCACGTTCTCGGGCGTGATCTGTCCGCCCAACGCGGCGGGGATGAGGACGTCGACGTCGAGCTCGAGCAGCTGGTCGTTGGTGATCTCCTCGGCCTCCACCGCCTGACAGACGGTGCCCTCGCAGTAGACCGCCTGCAAGCGACGGGACTCGTTTTTCATGTACGCGAGGCTCGCGACGTCGAGGCCTTCCTGCCGATGGATGCCCCCGCGGGAGTCGCTCACCGCGACCACGCGATAGCCGTCGCGGTGGAGAAGGCGGCCGATGGCCTGGGCGGCGCTGCCGAAGCCCTGGATGGCCACCGTCATCCTCGAGGGGGTCCACCCCCGCCGCTTCGCGAGCTGTCGGACACAGTGGTACGCGCCGAGCCCGGTCGCTTGCTCGCGGCCCTTGCTTCCGCCGAGGGGGATGGGCTTGCCGGTGATCACACCGGGACAGTGCTGGCGATGGATCTTGGAGTACTCGTCCATCATCCAGCCCATCACAGTCTCGTTCGTGTAGACGTCCGGCGCCGGGATATCGACCTCGGACCCGATGAAGTCCGCCATGCGACGCATGTACTCGCGGCTGAGCCGCTCGAGCTCCATCCGCGACAGCTCCTTGGGGTTGACCGCCACCCCGCCCTTCGCCCCGCCGTAGGGAATCCCCACGACGGCGCACTTGCACGTCATCCACAGCGCCAGCGCCCGGGCCTCGTCGTTGGTGACGTCGGGGTGGTACCGCAGCCCGCCCTTCGCCGGCCCCCTCGTGTCGTTGTGTCGGGCGCGGTAGCCGGAAAAGACGCGGAGCGACCCGTCGTCCATCCGAACCGGAAGGGAGACCTCCATGACCGCCTGCGTGTGGCGT
>CAZQQP010000076.1:0-1625 GCA_964595475.1 uncultured Planctomycetaceae bacterium
CGACGCCCGCAATCTCAGCATCATCATCGCCCGTCGCCTCGGGCTCCTCCCTCTCGGCCGCTCCGCCCGGAGAAGGGCCTCGCGGGCCACGTCGACGAGGGGATCGACGTCCTCGCCCGCCGCCTCCTTTCGGGCGTGGAGACGCTTGAAGCCCTCGCGGGCGAGCTGAGGGACCTGGATCATGGTTTTGCATAGCCGGCGGTGGAGCTTCCTTCGCCGGTCGGCGAGCTCCGGGCCGTCGTCCGGTGCATCCGCTTCCTTGTATAAACCCGGCATCTCTTTCCCGCCGACGGTTGACTCTTCTTCGAGGGCTCGGACCACCTTGGTCACCCACCCCAGAGACATGTCCTCCGTTTTGTTCGCTTCCGAAAGGAAACGACGGACCATTTCCGCGTAGTTGAGCAGCCGCTCGTAGTCGTCTTCAACGCGCTCGACCGCCTTCCCAATCTGCTCCGCCGCCATCGACAACTGTCGATCCGGGATCCGGTGGAGCTGCTTCGCGGCTTTGGCCGGCTCTTCTTCCGCGAGAAGCAGCGCCAGCCGGAAGCGGGCGCCGGAGGCCTGTGGATTCTCCTCCACGGCCGCTCGCAGGTGCTTCAGGGCGCGGTCCCTTTGCTCGAAGAACGCGCAGATCAGCCCGAAGCGGGCGCGTTTTCTGCCGGGGGCGCCGTCTTTGGGTGCGATCTCCTCGAGGAGCCGATCCGTCAAGCCGTGGTTTGCGAGCTGCTTGTTCAGCTTCCTCATCCGATGCTGATCGAAGCTGAACCTCGACCCACCCGAGATCCTCAGGCCCCCTTGGGCCCATTGCTTCAGTCGGCGCCCGGCCAACCGGACGGCGCGGTCGACCTTTCCGTCGCTAACAAGCTGGTCCACCCGCCCCTTCGATCGGAAGGCGGGTGGGGGCGAGGAGGAGCGGATCTGCCGAGGAAGGCCGGAGACGGCCGCCTTCGCCTGCTCCTCGAGCTTCTTCGCTTCCTCGCCGAGGCCGAGGTCCTCGAGCGCGACCACGAGCTGATCCCGTTGGTCGGATTGGAGGGGCGACCGCTTCAGGCGAAGTGCCGCCTTCCGGCCGATCTCCGTGATCGCGTCGCTGTCGGGTCGGTCGAGCGCCCAGTGGACGATCGCCCCGTCGATCCGCCTCCGCATCGACCCGGGCATCGGCAGGTAACGCGCCCGGTCGAGGTGCCGGACCGCTTTTCCGAGCTCGCCCTTCTTCGCCGCCCAGCTCGCCGCGAGCAGATAGGCGTCGACCCGCGGGGATTCCGCCCGGAGCATCGCGTCGATCGTCTTCCGGACGACCTCCTTTCGTCCCGCCATCCCGGCCAGGATCGCCTTCAGAACGGGATCGGTCGCCTTGTCGATGTGCTCCCCGATCGCTTCGTCGGTCGGTGGGGAGGAATCGCGCGGCCCTTCTCCACGCAGGACGGCCAACACCCGCGGGGAAAAGTCCACGAGCTGTCGCGGCGGAAACGGAAGGGGCTTCAGCAGCGCATCCTGTCTCCTCCGATGGCGGCGGGATCGCCCACCGCCTTGCTCGCGCCACCGGGCCACTTCCTGCTCGAGGAGACGGACGTATTCCGAGACGCTCCCATGTTGGCTCACCACGCCCGCGATGTAACGAAACG
>CAZQQP010000076.1:1635-17003 GCA_964595475.1 uncultured Planctomycetaceae bacterium
CACTGCGCCACCGACCCGCGGGGCCGCTGAGCTTCGGGTACCACTCGGCCAGTTGCTTCGCGATCGTCTTGCTGAAATCGGCACCGAGGGCCGGCCCGCCTCCCTGTTGGCGCATCGTCTGCGCCAAGGCCATGAACAGAAACGCATCCGGCTCTTCGATCCGCTCGAAGAGCTTCTTCGCCGTCTTCGCCGACGGCTCGTCGGCGCCGCTCACGGCCGCCAACACCGCCGCGACCGTGGCGAGCTGGGGACGGTCGTCCTTGAAGGTCTCGTACACCTCCTTCGCCCGCTCCGGGTCGGCCGGGCCCCGGCCGAGCGCCCTCAGCAGCCACAAGGCCTCGACCGCGGGGTCGTCCGGATGGTCCTTCAGAAGCTGCGCCGGGGCCTGGCGCATCGCCCGCATCCCCGTCGGCATGGCCAGGACCAGCTTGGCGTGGGAAACGCCCCGCCGGGCCATCGCCTGTGCGATCTCCTGTCGTCGGGCCTCACCCTCCGATTGGGCGAGGGTCTGGAGGTGGGCCACCGCCAGATCGCGAGCCCCCGCCAGCGAGCCCGGAAGCCGGACCGTGGTTTGGGAGGAGGCGCCGAAGCGGCCCGACGGACCGAAGCGGCGCTGCTGCTGGTGGGAATAAGCGCGGCGGTGGTGCCACGCCAGTGACATCAGGTCGACCGTCTTGGAGGGGACGACGCCCCGGAGCATTTTCGTGTTGGCCGCCGCCGGCGTTCGCTGCCGGGGGCCGTTGCGGCTCCGACGGATCTTGTCCTTCTTCTCGAGGACTTCGAGAAACTTGTCGGTGGCGCGGTCGTAGTTGCCGGTCTCCTCGAGCGTCACCGCGTGAAGATAGGCGAGCCGAACGTCGTCGGGGTGGTCTGCGACGTGGTTCTCGAGGAACGCCGCCGCGCGTTCCCAGTCGCCGTTGGAGATCATCGCGTCCGCCACCCGCTCGATTCCTCGGGGCCGAAGATCCTTTCCGCCGGCGAGCTCCCGGAGAATGGCATAGCCCTTGTCCTCATCCCCGGAGCGGAGGTGGATCCGCGCCATCCGCTGCCGCGTCCGGTTCGTATCGTCCAGCGGCGCCGCCCGCTCCAGCGTCGCCAGCGCCTGCTCCCATTCACCGGCCCGCGCCTCGATCCGCGCGATCTCGTGCAGGAGCGTCACGTTCTTCGGCTGGACCCGCGTCGCTTCCAGAAGCGCCTTCCGCCGCCCCTCGTAGTTGTCCCGGACCCGATGGATCTCCGCGAGGGCCAGGTATGGCACCACCGATCCCCGATTGCTCCGCTTCCGCTGCTCGAACTGCTCGACCAGCCCCTTCGTCCGATCCCGCCGCGCCGCGATGCGTGCCGCGTCCTGCACCCATCGGAGCTTCTCCTGTACTTTCTCCGCCGTCTCATACAGGTCGAGATAGATCCGCTGGGCGTCGGCGAGCTTCCCGTGGTCCGCATACGCGTCGGCCAGCGCGGCGCGGACCTCCGTGCTGTCGTCGAACCTCATCGCCGCCTTCCGGAGGACATCGACCGCACGGGCCGTCTCTCCCGCACGCTCGAGGAGCCTCGCCTGCTGAAGCCACGGCTGCTTGCTTCCTGACGCGAGCTGCTTCCACTGGTCGACCCACGAAAGCGCCTTCTCAATATCCCCGGCCCGAGTCCGGAGCTCGACGACCTTTCGGATGTGCCGGGCCTTCCGGCCGGCCGGCAGCTCCAGAAGCTTTTCCGCCGCCTTTGCCGCGCCCGACCAGTCCTTTCGCGCACGCTTCAGCCGGACTTCCTGGGAGACGAGGAGGGTCTTTCCCCGGTCGGCCGCGTCGTGGTCGGCGAGGACCTCTTCCGCCGCCGCTTGGTTTCCCCGGCGCTCGAGGAGCGCCGCGAGAAGGCACGTCTCCTGGACCGACCGTGGCTCCGTCTGGCGAAGCGTCGTCACGAGCTTGCCAAGCCGGTTCGCTTCCTTCGCGATCCGGGCGGTCTGCTCGATCGCCGAGGCGAGCTCGCTGCTGTCGTCGGCGAGGTTCACTCGCTTCCGCGCCCAGGGAAGGGCCCGGTCGTACTTCTCGAGCTGGATCGCTTCCTTGCAAAGCTCGCCGAGATAGACGAAGCTTTCGCTGAACGCCTCGGATCGGTCCTTTAGCATCCCGAACGCGGCTTCGTGCTCGTCGCGAGCAGCGAGGTCCCGCGCGATCCGGAGAACCACTCGGGCGTCGTCGCTGTCGTCCGCGAGCGCTTTCCAGATCTCTACGGCCCGTTGCTTTTTCCCTTGGCGATAGAGAAAGCTCGCCCGGGCCTGCTTCGCCTCGCTGCTTTCTGGAAACGCCTTCACCATCTCCTCATAGATCGCCCCGGCCGCTTCCGCCTGGTCGAAATCCTCCAGCAGCTTGGCGGCACGGCGATAGGCGTATTCCGTTTTTCCGGCCGCCTCGAGGAAGCGGTCGACCGCCTTCCTCGCTCCTTCGGCCTTCCCGGCCTTCTGACGCAGCTCCGCGAGCCGGACCAACAGCTCGCTGTCCTTCGGATGTTGCTCCACCAGCGCTTCGATCTGCTCGATCGCCTTCCCGGTCTTCCCCGCCTCGGCGAGGAGCTCGGCGAAGTTCTTCCGGACCTGACGATCCCCCGGCGTCCGCTCCAGGATCGTCCGGTACTTCGCGATCGCTTCGTCGGTCTTGTCCAGCTCCATCAGGATCTGGGCGTGTTTCTTCCGCAGCGCCATCCGATCGGGGTGAGCCTCGATGAGCTTCTCGTAGTGCTCGGAGAGCCCCGTCAGGTCGTCCTCCCGGCGGAAGACCTCCTCGATCTGTGCCGTGATCTCCTTCTCGATCCAACTGCTCTGGCCCACGTCCGACAGCGCCTTGCCGTAGGCCTCGAGGGCCTTTTTCTTCCGGCCGGCCCGCTGGTGGATGTCACCGATCCGCAGCCGCCGCAGCACGCGCTTGTAGGGGTCCTCGGTCTTCTTCAGAAGCGCCTTGGCGGTGGACAGTGCGGCGTCGTAGAGACCCTCCTCCAGCTGCAGCTCGATCAGATCCTCGTAAAGGGGCTGGTCTTTCGGGTTGTCTTCGAGCAGCTTCCGCCAGACCTTCCGCGCCTCGTCCTCCTTCCCGCTCCGGGCGAGCAGCCGACCCTCGAGCTTGGCGATCCGCCGCGCGAGCTCGCTATCCGGCCCCGCCTCCCGGGCCTTTTTCAGGTCCGCGAGAGCGCTTTCGAAATCGAGGGTCTGCTTCTCGACCTTCGCCTTGTAGAACCATGCCCGCGGGTCGTCGGGCCGCTTCTCGAGGCTCGTCTCGAGCTGCTTCAGCGCCTCGACGTGGTTGCCCTGTTTCAGGTGAAAAAACGCGAGCAGGAGCACGTCCGCGGCGTCGCCATCTTTCGTCTGCTTTTTGAGATAGGTTTCGAGGCCGTCGACCGTTCCCGTCTCCATCCACGCGCCGTAGAAGCGGTCGAAGACGTAACCGGGCCTCGGCCGCTGCTCGAGGAGGCGGTGATACTTCGCCGCCCGCTCGTTGGCGGCGTCTTCGGCGATCGCGAGGCCGGCACCCAAAACCAATACAAGAAATGCGAAGACGGCTGGAAGAGAGATGCGATCCATGTCGAGCCCCTTCGTCGGATGGACGTGTTCCAGGTCCAATCGCCCGGCGGCGGAGCCGCGAACGATTTGCCGTCATGGTAACAGAAGCCCCGGCACGCGTCACGGATTGCGAGCACGCGACGGCGTGGCGGATCCACGGCGGCCGGCACGGCCTCGATCTCGGTTCAACGTGGTGGTGGCCGCTTTATCCGGCACCCAATCCCAGAGGAGAGTGGGCCGATATGCTCCGGATCGACGGGACCCACGCCGAGGGCGGTGGTCAGCTCCTGCGGTCGTCGCTGGCGCTGTCGATGGTGACCGGCGAGCCGTTTCGGATCGAGCGGATCCGATCGACCCGGAAGCGGCCGAAAATCCTCCAGCAGCACTTGACGGCGATCCGCGCCGCCGCGGCGATCTCCGGGGCCGCGGTCTCGGGCGACCGCCTCGGGGGCACGGCCCTGACGTTCCACCCGGGCTCCGTGGGACCGGGCGACCACTTTCGGATGGAAACGGCCGGAAGCGTCACCCTCATCGTCAAGACCCTCCTGCCGCCCCTCCTCACGGCCGATCGGCCGAGCCGCCTCGTCCTCGAGGGTGGAACCCACAATCCCTACGCCCCGCCGTTCGAGTTTCTCAATCGGACCTTCCTCCCCCTGGTCGCGCGGATGGGCCCTCGCGTCACGGCGTCGCTGGATCGGCCGGGGTTCTAGCCCGACGGTGGCGGACGGGTCCCCGTCGACATCGAGCCGACGGACCGCCTCCGCGGCCTGGAGCTCGTCGACCGGGGCCGGCTTCTCGCGACCTCGGCCACCGCCACGGTCGCCGGCTTGCCCCGCCACATCGCGGATCGCGAGCTCAATGTGGTTCGCCGCCGCCTGGGTTGGCCGAACCGCACCGTTCGCGTCGCCACCCTCACCGCCCCCGGTCCCGGAAATTTCCTCAATTTGGAGGTGGCGACGGAGCTGTGACCGAGCTGTTTACGGGCTTCGGCCGCCTTCGGGCACCGGCGGAGCGGGTGGCGGAAGAGGCGATCCGGCCGTGCGAGCGCTACCCCCGCTCGACGGCCCCGGTCGGGGAGTCCCTCGCCGACCAGCTCCTCCTCCCGCTCGCCCTCGTGGGCTCCGGAGTCTTCGCGACGGTCGCGATCACCGAGCACACGAGGACCCACGCCGACCTCCTCAAGCAGTTCTGCGACTGCCGGATCGCGACGGAGCAGAGAGGTCGCGACGGCTTTCGGGTGGTCGTCGGGTGACGGCGGGGGTGGGGCCTTCTCCGCGATCTCCGGCGGCTTGCCCATCGACGCGGCCTCCTCCTTCGCTTCGCGTTGGTGCTTCTCCACGGCGTCGGAGGGAAGGGCCGCCTCGTCGACCGCCAGCGGCGTCGGCTGATGCGGTGCACGACAGGGCAAAGACCCTTGATCCCCCGGATCCTGCCGCGTACAAATAGGACCGATCCGGTCCGATTTTCCGGTGTCCGCGATCCGTCACCGTGCGTTACGAGCTGAGCATGACCCGACCCCGCGGCGACGGCCAACGGCGAAGGCGCCGGAGACGGCCCCTTGGAAGGCGAGATCCATGAGCACGACGCCGCGGCCGCGAGACGTGAACGCCGATACACAGCGGCGGGAGCTGGTCCTCACCTGGAACGACGGGTGGGTGCAGCGGCTGTCGTTCTTCTTCCTTCGGACCCGCTGCCGGTGCGCCCGGTGCGAGGACGAGCGGACGGGCGCCCGCCTGCTCGACCCCGCCACGGTCCCGGAGAACATCTCGATCCAGGACATGCAGCTCGTCGGCAATTACGCGCTTCGGATCGCCTGGTCCGACGGCCACAACACGGGGCTGTACACCTGGCAGCGGCTGAGGGCGATGGACGAGGAGAACCCCCGGGCGACACCGGCCGACGGGCCGTTGGGCGCTCAGCCGGGCGAGCAGTGAGGCTCCGCTCGTGACGCGGTTTGAACAGGGTTGCGAACATGACCGACACGCCGGCCGAGCCGCGGGGAACGCTGACGGTGCACGAGCTCGACGAGCTCCGCCGCGACGGAAGCCTACACGTCCTCCTGGACGTGCGCGAGCCCTCCGAAGTGGAGATCTGCCGCATCGACGGGTCGCGTCACGTTCCGATGGGACAGCTCGGCGACCGTCTCCACGAGCTGCCCCGCGACCGTCCGGTCGTGGTGATGTGCCACCACGGCATCCGAAGCGCCATGGTGGTCGAGCAGCTCCGCCGTCTCGGGATCGACTCCGCGGTCAACCTCGAAGGCGGCATCGACGCGTGGGCGCGGGAGATCGACCCGGACATGGCGGTGTATTGACGTGAGCTCCCTTCCCGGAAGCGAGGACCCAATGCCGACGAGCGTGCAAGCGCCGGCGACCGGTGCCTTCGACAACAGCTACGCCCGGCTGTCGGGCGACTTTTTCGTCCGCCAGGCGCCCGACCCCGTGGCGGCTCCACGGCTGATCCGCATGAACCGGCCGCTCGCCGCGTCGGTCGCGCTCGACCCCGACTCGCGAAGCGACGAGGACTGGGCGGAGATCTTCGCGGGGAACGCCCCGCTTCCGGGCAGCGACCCGCTTGCGATGGCGTACGCGGGCCATCAGTTCGGGGCCTTCGTCCCCACGCTCGGCGACGGGCGGGCGTTGCTCCTCGGCGAGCTCGTGGACGCGGACGGCGTCCGTCGCGACGTGCAGCTCAAGGGCGCAGGGCGGACCGCCTTCGGCCGCCGCGGCGACGGCCGGGCGGCCCTCGGCCCCGTGCTCCGCGAGTACCTCGTCAGCGAGGCGATGCACGCGATGGGTGTCCCCACCACGCGGGCGCTCGCCGCGGTCACCACGGGCGAGGCGGTCCACCGCGGAGAGGCGTTGCCCGGCGGCGTCCTCACCCGCGTCGCCCGGAGCCACGTCCGCGTGGGCACCTTTCAGTACTTCGCGGCACGCGGCGAGACGGACGCGGTGCGGCAGCTCGCCGACTACGCGATCTGGCGGCACGACCCGGATCTGCACGACAGCGAGGAGCCCTACCTCGGCCTGCTCCGGCGGGTGGGCGAGCGACAGGCGCGCCTCATCGCGGAGTGGCTCGGCGTGGGGTTCATCCACGGGGTGATGAACACGGACAACGTGTCGGTCGCCGGGGAGACCCTCGATTACGGTCCCTGCGCGTTCATGGACACCTACGACCCGGCGACCGTCTTCAGCTCCATCGACCACGGGGGCCGCTACGCCTATGGCAACCAGCTCCGCATCGGCCAGTGGAACCTCGCCCGCTTCGCCGAGACGCTGCTCCCGCTCATCGACGCGGACGAGGAGCGCGCCATCGCCCGGGCCACGGAGGGGGTCGAGGCGTTCAAGGAGTGGGCCGAGGCCCGCTGGTTGGAGGTCATGCGGCGGAAGCTCGGCCTCGCGGACGCGGCGGACGGCGACTGGACGCTCGTCGAGCGCCTTCTCACCTTGATGAAGGACGCCGGCGCCGACTTCACGCTGACGTTCCGCCACCTCCGGAAGGCGGTACGCCCCGGCGAGACGCCTCCCGACCTCGCCGAGCAGGTCGGGTCCTCCGCGGAGGTGGAGGACTGGCTCGAAGCGTGGCGGAACCGGCTCGCCGCCGAGGGCGGCTCCCCCGAGGACGCGGAAGCACGCCTCCGCCATACGAACCCCGCCGTCATCCCACGCAACCACCAGGTGGAGCAGGCGCTCACCGCGGCCGTCCACGGGGACTTCGGCCTGTTTCACCACCTCATGGATCGGCTCGCCCGCCCCTTCGACGTGGAGGCGGAGGCCTCTCCCGAGGCGACGCCGCCGCGGCCCGAGCAGCGCGTGGAGCGCACCTTCTGCGGCACATGAGCGCGGGCGATCCGCCGCGTGGAGGGGCGCGGCTCGTTTGCCGTCGCGCGAGGAGGACCGCAGCCGGCGTCACCCGGCGGTGGAGCGCGGGGGATCGCCCGATTAGCGCTCAGGGCTCGATCCGCCAATACGCGACACGCGCCTCCATGTCGGGGAACTTCTGGAGCTGGATCTCGTCGGCGGCGTAGAGCGTGTCGTCGAGGACGACCGATCGCCAGCGCGACTCGGTATCTTCTCCCTGATGGAACACCGCGAGCCGGGCATCGGGGATCTCGGCCTCCGTCACGACGATCTCCACCTCGCCGTCGCCGGCGATGTCGCCGCCCGCGGCCCGGCGGTGGACCGCCTGGGCGACGTGCTCCGCGCCGAGGTTCGCGAGGATCACCTGCTCGACCCGGACCGCCCGCCGGCCTTCCGGCCCGCGGACCGCGATCCGCTTCTCACTGACCTCGCCGGCGAGCGTGGCGGCGGTCAGCAGACCCAGGGTCAGGGTCACGCCCGCTTTCGATCGCGCTTGAGATCGCACGGTTGCTCTCCTTGTTCGACAGACCGTTCGCCGGATGCATCTCGGTCACCCGGCACGGGATGGCCGAAAATATCCAGTTGACGGGCGCTGCGGACCTTGGTGTGGATCGCTCCGGGTCGGCCACCTTAGAACGTGTGTACCGCTTTTGGCTTCGCCCTGCTGCGGCCGCGGCTTATTCCCAGGCCCGCCACCACGCCTCCGTGGTCCGTCGGATCTCGGTGATCTCGACAAGGTGCGTGGGGCCACCGCTCACGGCGACGGTCGGCAGCACCTCCGCCCCGTCGAACCAGTCGGCGGCCTGCAGGCCGGTGACCTTCAGAAATCGGTGCCCGCCCCGGGTCTCCGGGAAGGCGGCGAGGAGGATCGCCTTGTCGTCTCCGCCGTGCTTCACGCCGCCCGACAGCGGGTTGCCGTACTTCCAGTGCTTCTTGCTCAGCATGTAGCGCCGCAGCGGGCTCGGAATCGTCTCCCGGACGCGTTCCCTCTCGATCCGCGGCGAGCTCTCCGGCTGATCCAGCACGGTCGCCAGCCGGCTAAGCACGATGTACGCCGACCAGCCGGAGTTCCGGACGTTGTAGCCGGTGCCCCGCTCATTGATATCGCTGACCTGCTCGTGCCAGTAGACGACGACGGACTCGGCGATGGATGGGTCCGTCAGGTACGCGTCGGCGATCGTGCAGAGGTCGCCGCCGGCCGCGATCACCAGGGGCTCCTCCCGCGTGGCCTTTCGCGCCTCTCGGACGATCAGCTCCGTACCCGCCGACCCGATCGGCTCCGTGTCCGCGATCCGGCCGGAGGCCGGCTTGGCGTGCTGCTCGAAGACGCCGAACTTCGCCGGCGGCAGGTTCTTCAGGCCGCTTTCCGCCGCCATCCGTCGGACCCGCTTGTGATGCGTCACGTACTCCTTCTTGTGCCGGCGGTACTTCTTCGGGTTCTTCCAGGGTTCGCGGGGGTACCCGACGAGGAAGCCGCGCAGGTCGATCCGACCCTTGTCCGCGAGGCCGAGGGCGAGCTCCGCGTTGTAGTTATCCGTGCTCTGGTCGTTCAGATAGATGAACGGGTTGGACCCGTCCACCGCCAGCGGGTTCGGCATCCCTTCCGGCGAGGGACGATCGGCGGCCACCTTCCCCTCCGCCGCGATGGCCGCGACCAACGCGAGGCCCACGGCCACGTCACGCCACGGCGTGAGAATGGAGGTCCGAGCCATATCGCTGCTCCGATCTTCGTCAACCCGTCTAACCTCACTGCAACGATCAGGGCAGGAAGCGGTCTCGCTCCTCCGGCGAGGGCATCCTACAGGTGGACCGCTGTCCGAACCAGCGGTAGCGGCGGCGGGCGATGAAGCGGTAGACGGGGTCCCTCAACCGCTTCGGAATCCACCGGAGGAGGCCGAGGAGACGCCAGGGCCCACCGAGCCGGCGGTAGACCTCCAGCGACGCGTCGGACTGGTCGTGGAGGCCCCGCTCGTCGAGATAGAGCATGGACCATTCCTCCGGGCTGTCCGGAAGCGAGGGGAGCATCCGGCGCGCGGTCTCTCCCCGCAGCGGAGCGAAGTGGAGCTCCCGCCGACGGTCGGCCCGGAGCACCAGGTCCACGAAGGTGTTGCACATCACGCAGTGGCCGTCGAAGAAGATGGTGGGTCTCGGTGGCGACTCGGGCTGCTTTGCGGGCTCGGACATCGCGGCTCCTCCAACCAGCGAGCTATACACGACGTGACGGCGAGCGAGCTGCGGAAGCCGCGGCGACGAAGCGGCGTTTCGCGTCCTCGTTGCAACGCAGTGGACACACCCTTCGGTCGGGCCCGCCTTGCGCGGCCGACTCGGCTCCTTCGCCATGTTAGCCCCGCTCCTCCGCGCGGAGGTCGACCCGCATGCCCCCACGCCTCGTAGTGGCCTCCGCGCCGCCGGGGCGTCGATCGAGCGGGACACGCCGGACGTCCGGCCTTGCCGGCGCTTCAGGAAGCAAGGCGAGGATGAACCGACCCCTCCGCCTTGCGCCTTGCGACTTGCGACCGGCGACCTCAGTTTCCACGGCGCTCGCGACGCTCCTCGGGGTCGGACGGGCGGCGCGGACGGTCGGGCGCCCAGTAGAGACGCACTTCCCGGAGGTTCATCAGCGGGCCGTCCACCTTTCCGAGCGGCTTGAGCGTGACCCGCTGTCGGCCCTGCTCGAGCTGGAGGTAGCCGAAGTAGGCCTTTCGGTATCGGTCGAGGCCGCCCGTGCCCGGGATCGGACTGGTCCACCGCGTTTGCGGGCTCTCGAGGGCGAAGCGGTTGACCCCGTTCGGATTGTCGCTCGCCCACACCAGCTCGATGCTGTAACGGCCGGCCCGCTCCGCGTCGAGGGTCCACGCGAGACGGTCCCCCTTGCCGGTCCAGCGGGTGATCGCCCTCGCGTCGCTCGAGTACGTGATCGTGTCGCCGTAGATCTCCGCCTTGGAGGCGAGGAGGCGGTAGGAGCCGTCGTCCTCGGGGCCGACCACGCTCGGCTCGTTGCCGGCCACGTCCTTCGGCTCGGGGCCGAGGTCCTGCAAGTAGGCGAGGAGGTCCGCCATTTTCCCGGGCGGGATGTTCTCCTCGAGGCCCTCCGGCATGAGTGAAGTGCCCGTGCTGCGGAGGGTCTCGATCTCGCTGCGGAGGAACGTCCGCGTCTCGCCGTCGAGGCCGACGAGCGTCACGCTGTTGGCGGTCTCGTCCTCGAGCGTGCCGAGCAGCGTGCGTCCGTCCTCGAGGGTGACCTGGTAGCTGATGTACTCGGGATCGACGGCGCGGTTCGGATCGAGAATGGCGGTGAGCAGACGCTCCGCGGACTGGTCCGCGAGGTCCGTGAGGTCCGGGCCGATCGGCTTGCCGAGGTCGCGGATGCGATGGCAGACCGCGCAGTTGTTCCCGAAGACCTTTCGGCCCTTCTTGGGCTCGCCATCGGACGGGTCCACCGACTGGTAGCGCTTCAGCACCTCGGCGCGTGACTTCCCGTCGCCGAGGATCGCCTTCGCCCGCTTCCGGATCGCGTCCGCGTTGTGCTCGAGAAGCTGTTGGCGGTTGGACGGCGCCAGGCCGGACGCGATCGCCGGCTCCCGTTCCATGCGGTCGAGAAGGCGCTTGACCCAAGCTGTGCGGGTCAGGAGCGTGCTGACGATCTTCCGGCGGAGCCGCGGCGTGTGAGAAGACCAGTCGTTCAGCAGCAGCGTCGGCACGGACTCATGGGAGAAGCGGCCGAGCGCCGAGACCGCGGCCGCTTGCACCCGCGGAGCCACCTCGGGGCGGAGGAGCGTCGCCAGCCGCTCCCGATCCTCCTCGCGCTTCTCCAGCCCGTGGCCGAGCAGCGGCACGGCGGCGAGGCGTCGGCGGGTCGCCGCGTCCGGGTCGCCCACCAGCGACCGCGCCGCGGCGACCATCCGGTCGAGCTTCTCGACGCCCTTCCGGAGCGAGCGCCCGCCGTCGCTGCGGAGCTTCCTCAGGCTCGTCCCCTTCCGTCGCAACGCGTCGACGAGCTTCTCCGCCATCTGGAAGCGCCACACCGCGTACGCCCCGTCGTCACGCCGGCCGAGCCAGTTCAAAAGGGTCGCCACTGCGGGCTCGTTCTCGCGGGAGACGACCAGATCGAGGAGCCGCCCCACCATCTCCCGGGCCTCCTCTCGCTTCTCGGCGGCGTCGAGGACCACGGGGAGCACGGCGTCGATGTGGTCCGTCGCCGACGCCATCGCCGCGAACGCGATATAGCGCGACCCGGCGTGCTCCACCGCGAGCCGACCGAGCGCTCGGCCCGCACGCTCGCTCTCCAGCTCGCCGAGGCGGTGGGCGATCTCCATCGCCTCGGCAGACTTCGCCCGCGACGCGAGCCCCACGACGGCGTCGGCGAGCGCGGGGGTGTCCTTCACCCGGCCCTGGCTCAGCCGGACCGCGTGGCGACGCACACGCGGGTCGTCGTCCCGCAGCGCTGTCAATAGCACGTCGTCGGAAAGCGAGCTCAGCCCGTCGAGGGCGCACAGGGCCTGCGCTCGCGCCGCGGCGACGTCAGCGGTGCGCACCACCTGCTCGAGCGGCTCGACGGCGGCCTTGTCCTCCCGCTCGTAGAGCATCTGGTGGATGGTGTCGCGGAGCGGGCCGTTCCGCGTGTCCAGCGCTCGGGCCAGCTCCGCCGTGGTTCGGTCAGTCAGGTCGGGGACGGCCCGCGGCTCGCGACCCTCGGGGAGGACGCGATAGATGCGGCCCCTCCCGGCGCCCGCTCGGATGTTGTAGATCTCCAGCCGCTGCTTGGGCATGTAGTCGGGGTGCTCGATGACGAAGCGATACATGTCGACCACCCAGAGGGCGCCGTCCGGGCCGGTCCGCGCTTGGACGGGGCGGAACCAGTTGTCCGCCGCGGCGAGGAAGGCCCGCTTCTTTTTACCCTCGGCGCGGTGTGCGGAGAAGGTGGCGCCGGTGCGCTCGAGCACCCGACGGGTGACGAGATTGTGGGAGGGCGCACACGTGAAGGCGTTGTGGGCGAAGCCCTCCCCGAGCAGCGTGTCGCGGTAGATGCAGATGCCCCCGGCCGAAGTGATGCGGTTGGTGTGGTCCGCCCGCGTCGCCCGGTAATACCCCTTGCCCACGGGGTAGACGCGCTCCCGCTGCTTCCGGTCGTCCGCCGGATAGCTCCGGGAGCGGGGCGGGGCGATGTCCGAGGACCGGCTCAGATAGCGGGACTTCAGCGGGTAGTGGAACAGGATGTGGCTGTTGTGGGCGCCGAACCACTCGCCCCAGTCGTCCCGGACGCGGCCGTACTGGGAGTGGCCGGAGACCGTCTCCAGCCGACCCGTGTCGGGATCGAGGCGGAAGTCGTGACCGCTGACGTCCACCTTTCGCTCCTTGACGACGTTGCGGATCTTCTTCGCGGCGCGGCCGTTGGCGAAGTGGACGCGGTTGTCCAAGCCCCACCGGGGACTGCTCACCCGAGCGTGGTAGTTGTACGTGGGGAAGTCCGTCAGGAGCACCTTTCGCTGGTCCGCCCGTCCGTCGCCGTCCGTGTCGCGGACGAAGAGGACGTCGGGGGCGGCGCAGATGAGGAGCCCGTCCCGCCACCGCATCAGCCCCGTGGGGAACGGAAGGCCGTCGACGAAGACGTGGCCGCGGTCGTACCGCCCGTCGCCGTCCGTGTCCTCGAGCACCTTGACCCGGCCTCCGTATCGCAGCTCGTTGTCCATCCCCAGCGGATAGTCGCGCTGCTCGAGCACCCACAGCCGCCCGTCGCGGCCGAACTCGATCGCGATGGGGTCGGCGACCAGCGAATCGCCCGCCGCGAGCTGAACCTCCATCCCCGGCCGGACGTTCATGGACGCCATGGACTGCTCGGGCGACTTGGCGGGCGGAAACTGCTCCTTCTGCTTGGCCTCGGAGTAGAAATCCGGTGGAAGGAGCCGCTGGACCGCATGGATCACCTTGTCCTCCACCGCCGGGCTGAATTGGGTGGGCTTGTCGTACCACATCATGGAGCGGTCCGCTTCGTAGCCGCCCTCCTTCAGCACCCGCTTGGAGGGGATGTAGCACGGCACGGCGTTGCAGTAGGCGTTGATCCAGAGCCGCTCCGCGTCGAAGGCGTCGGCCATCCGCCGGGCGTAGTCCACCACCACCTCGCCGCCGAGGAAGACCATCGCCAGCTTGTCGCCGAAGCGCCAGACGCCGACCGGATAAGGCACGGAGGTGGGGAGCTTCTTCTTCTCGCTGTCGAGCTTCTTCAGCTGTCGCCGGGCGTAGTACGCCACGCGGGGATTCCCGCCGCGGGCGAGCTTCTCGTAGTGGGAGCGGTCCGGAAGCTCCTCGAGCGGCAGGTCGACCCGGGTGAAGCGTGCCCGCGGCGGGCCCTTCAGAGGACGGAGCTCGCCGGCGAGCAGGCGGTCCACCTCCTTCGCCACGCTTCGCCCGTGTTTCTTGGCGAGGGAGAGCTTCCCCCGCGGCTTGGGGTTCTGATCGCCGGCAGCTCCGATGGCCACCAGCGCCACCGCCCCTTCGTGGGCCTTCTCGATCGCGTCCGCCGCGAAGCCGGGCCAGTCGCCGTGGATGCGGTTGTCGCCGCCCGTGGTGGTCGTCGCGTGACAGGTGTAGCGGGTGAGAACGCCGCGAAGCTCACCGTCGGGGGCGATGGCGAAGAGCGTGGGAAGCGCGTGGTCCGTCGGCCCGCCCTCTTCTCGCCGATTGTTCGCGAAGCCGACCTTGCCGCGGGCCCACCCCACCTTCGCCGGCGCTCTCGACGAAAGCGCTTCCTCCGCGACCGCCACCAGCTTATCCGTGAGCGTCCGCGTGTACCGCTCGATGTGCTTCCGATGGGCCGGCGGGATCTTCTCCCCGAAGATCGCGGGAATGGAGCCCGTCACGTACGGCGCCGCGTGGGTGTGGGTGGACGCGACGACGAAGCGCTCGCGGTAGAGCTCCGCCCGGTCCTTCGTCAGCGCTTCGAAGACACGCTCCGTGACATGGTCGGGGACGGCACAATTGTCGACCGTGACCATCACGACCGGCCCGTGCTCGCTTCCGTCCGAGCCGATCGCCATCGCTCGGGCGTGGATGCTCGCGGCGACTTCGTCCGCCTCCTTGTCGCGTGCCCCGTAGCCGTTGAGGCGGACCGGGTGGCTCGGCGTGATGTCCACCTTGCCGAACCCGACCGCCACCGACGGCGCTTCGTCGAGGGTGTCGCCGTGGGCTGGAAAGGCCATGGCGAGCGCCGCGACCGCCGCCCACCAGACGCCGTGCCCCCGATCCTCCGGTCTTCGAGTCACGTGCTCACGCATACCTTCTCTCCATCGCCGGGTCCGACCTCGCCCCTCCCTGCCGCGCCGAGGGCGGCGGTCATAGGGTCGTGCGCGCCACTGCGATAGTCCGGTCGCCCCATTGCCACGGCGTGGTCGTCGCGGGACGGGCCTTCGCGAGCGGCTCGCCGCTCGGCGGAAGCCCCGGCGTGCTGTCGAGGACCACCGCCTCGACCGGCGACGCCCGCGACAGCTCCAGCTCCACCCGCACGCCGTCCGCGGGCACGCCGAAGATCCGAAGCCGGGCGTAGCGCCCCACCCTCCGCATCGCCGCCGTCTCCCCTTCCACCGCGACGGACCGAACCGCGCCGGACGGGACGAGCAGATCCATCCGGCTCGCCTCGCGGCGTGACCGAAGCCGCAGGCGCACGGTCCGCCCCTCGCCCGAGCCCCTCGATTCGACCCGTACCGCGGGCGGAGGCGTCTCGGCACCGCCCCGCGCCATGGCAGACTCGCCGGCGCCGGGGAGCAAATCCTCCCGCTGCCACGTACCCCCACCGACGTCTCGCAGCGAGGCGGGCAGGCGAGCACCGTTCCAGCGGACGGCCCACCACGCTCGATCCGTGGTGCCGTCCGCGACGTGGAGCAGGTTCAGCCGGCGCGGTCGAGCCTCGGACGCGGGCGGCAACGTCGCCGCGACGCCCGCGGCGACGGCCGCCGTGGCCGCGG
>CAZQQP010000077.1:0-16010 GCA_964595475.1 uncultured Planctomycetaceae bacterium
AAGCCGACTTCCGCCTTGGCACCGATGAATAGGCTCAACTTATTCTTTTCGGCCTACTTAGAGAGACGAGTAAGCAAGCGGTTTCGTCACCCCGCGGTCGGCGAAGAGGGCTTCACGATCGGGCGGCCACGGTCGCCGCGGCGAGCCTCACCTCGATTTTTAGTGAGGCCCAAGTAGACGGAGGTTCGCCGAGCCGCGGGAGCCGCTCCCTTACGGTCGCGGCTCGTCATCCGACGTTGGCGAGCCGATGGATCAGCGCCGCATGGGTTCGCCGCCCCATGTCGAAGCACTCCAGCTCGAACTTCTCGTTGGGGGAGTGGAGATTGTCGTCGTTGAGCCCGAAGCCCACGAGGAGCGTGTCCACGCCGAGGTCCGTCTTGAAGGTGCTGACCACCGGAATGGTCGCTCCGTCCCGGATGAGGGAGGGGGCCCGGCCGCAGCCCGACTCGACGGCCTCCGTCGCCGCCCGGAGATAGGGCGAGTCCGTCGGCACGATGACGGGGCGCGCACCGGCGAACTGCTTGACCTCCCATCGGCAGCCCGGCGGGGTCCGGTCCTCGAGCCACTGGCGGAAGGCCGTCGCCACCTCGTCGGGCTCCTGGTCGGCCACGATCCGGAAGCTAACCTTGGCGCCCGCGGACGACGGGATGACCGTCTTGGCGCCGTAGCCCATGTAGCCGCCGTAGAGACCGTTGACGTCGCAGCTCGGCCGGGCCCAGCGTCGCTCCAGCGTGGTGTAGCCCGCCTCGCCGGTGAGCGCCTCCACGCCGATGGAGCCCGCGAAGCCCGCGTCGTCGAAGTTGAGCACCTCCCACTGGGCGCGCTCCTCGTCGCTGACCGGCTCCACGCGGTCGTAGAAGCCCGGCAGCGTGATCCGGCGGTCGGCGTCGAAGAGCTGGGCGAGGACGCGGGCGAGCTCGGTGGCGGGATTCGGCACCGCCCCGCCGTAGACGCCGGAGTGGAGGTCCCGCTCCGGCCCGTGGAGCTTCACGTCGAAGTAGACGAGGCCGCGGAGGGCGTAGGCGATGGCGGGCTGGTGGTAGTCCCACATCGCGGTATCGGAGACCACCGCGATGTCGCTGCGGAGCAACTCGGGCTCGCTCTCGATGAGCTTGCCGATGGCGACGGAGCCGCACTCCTCCTCCCCTTCCACGACCACCCGCACGTTGACGGGGAGACCCCCCGCGGTCTCCTTCCACGCCCGCAGCGCCTCGATGAAGCACATCATCTGGCCCTTGTCGTCGGAGGCGCCGCGGGCGTAGATGCGTCGGTCGCGGATGGTCGGCTCGAACGGCGGGCTGTCCCACTGCTCCACGGGGTCGGGCGGCTGGACGTCGTAGTGGCCGTAGTAGAGCACGGTCGGGGCGCCGGGCACCTCCGCGGATCGGCCGATGACGATCGGGTGGCCGTCGGTCGGGCGGATCTCCACGGAGAGCCCGCACGCCTCGAGCTGCTGGCCGACCCACCTCGCCGCTTTCTCGCACTCGCCTCGGAAGGACGGGTCCGTGCTGACGGACTGGATGGAGAGCAGCTGCTTGAGCCGGTCGAGGGCGTCCTGCCGCTCCGTCTCCAATCGCTCGATGACTTGGTCGATCATGGTTCTACTCTACGGGAGATCAGGTTGGTCCGTCGCCCGCGGGCACGTTGCGGAGGCGGTGGGCTCCGGGCAGAATCATAAAGATTGGCAGCCCGAGGGGAAGCGCCCTTGTCGGATAGCGGGACAATGCAGCGGACCGGACCGGCCGCGACCGCGGGCGACCTGCTGGTGTGGCTCGTCGTGACGCTTCTCGGCCTCGGCGTGCTCATGGTGACGTCGGCGGACCTGCGTGTGACCGAGAAGCCCGCGACGGTGTGGGAGCTGCTGTGGGCTCGCCCGCTCCTCTACGCGGCGATCGCCGTCGTGGCGATGGGGATCGCGGCGACCGTCAATCTGCGGTGGGTCGCCTCGCTGCCGGCGTGGATCAATCCCATCCCGTGGGCGCTGCTCATCTCAGTGGGGCTGTGCGGCGTCGTGCTCTTGCCGGAGGTGGGGCGGACCATCCACGGAGCCCGGCGGTGGCTGTCGGTCGGCGGCGTGGTGACGTTCCAGCCGAGCGAGCTCGCGAAGTGGACGCTGCCGATCGCCCTCGCGTGGTGGGCGGCCCGGCGGGGCAGCGGGATGCGGCGGTTCTGGACGGGCTTGGTGCCGCCGCTCGCGGGGACGGCCCTGGTCGCCGGGCTCATCGGGGTGGAGGACTTCGGCACGGCGGTTCTGATCGCCGCCGTGGCGGCCTGTCTGCTGGCCGGCGCCGGGGCGCGGCTGTGGCAGCTCGGTCTCTTCGTCCCGCCGGCCGTCGCCGGCGGGGTCACCCTCATCGTGACGTCGACGTATCGGGTCGAGCGGATCACGGCCTTCCTCGAGCCCTTCAAGCAGCCCAAGGACGCGGGGTACCACCTGATCCAGTCGCTGCTCGCGATCGCGGACGGGGGCCTCTCCGGCGTCGGGCTGGGCAACGGCGTCCAGAAGCACGGCTACCTTCCCGCGGACACGACGGACTTTCTCTTCGCGACCATCTGCGAGGAGCTTGGCCTCGGCGGAGCGGTATTGGTCATCGGGCTGTACCTCTCGCTATTGTGGGTCGGCTCGAGTGTGGTCCGCGACTGTCCCCGGCCGTTCGGGCGACTCCTCGGGGCGGGCATCCTCCTGACCGTCGGCTTCCAAGCCGTCATGAACCTCTGCGTGGTGACCGGTCTCGTTCCGCCCAAGGGCATCGCGTTGCCGCTGGTGAGCCGAGGAGGGACCGGCTGGGTGCTCGGCGCCGCAGCGATCGGTCTGCTCGTGGCGGCGGACCGCCTGAACCGACGCGGGGGGTGGCACGACGCGACACACCCGCCTGACGACGGCGGGTCGGCGGTGGCTTGACGCTCCGCTGGCCCCCGCGCCCGTCTTGCGATGGATCCGCCGAGAGATGAGGGCGACGCGAAGGCATGGGTGAGCGCCAAGGGACCATCCTGTTCGCCGGCGGAGGCACCGGGGGCCATCTCTTTCCCGGCCTCGCGGTGGCCGAGCGCCTCCAGGAGATGGCGGACGGCGTGGGGATGCACTTCGCCTGCTCGGATCGAGACTTCGACCAGGAGATTCTCAGCCGGCAGAGCGTGGGCTACACGCCGATCCGCGCTCGGCCGTGGCCGTTGCGCCGGGTGGAGTGGCCTCTGTTCGCGTGGGCGTGCGCCCGGAGCTATCGCCAAGCTCGGCGCCTCCTCCGCGAACGCGACGTCCGCTGTGTGCTGTCCACGGGCGGCTTCGTCAGCGCGCCGCTGGTGCTGGCGGCCCGCCACCTCGGCATTCCGTCCGTGCTGATCAACCTCGACGCCGTCCCGGGCAAGGCCAACCAGTGGCTCGCCCAGCACTGCCGGAAGGTCTACACGGTCTACGAGACGGATCAGCTCGCCGCGGAGGTGGAGTGGATCCCCATGCCGCTGCGGTGGAGCGTCATCGGTCCCGACGACCCGCGGGCGGCGCGGCGAGAGCTGGGGTTCGACCCGGACAAGCCGCTCCTCGTCGTCACGGGGGCGAGCCAGGGCGCCGAGTCCATCAACCAGACCCTCATCGCGCTGGTGGATCGGCCGGACTTCGGGGCGGAGCTCTACGGTTGGCAGATCCTCCACCTCGCCGGCTCCGGACACGTGGAGCCGGTCCAGCAGGCCTACCTCCGCGTCCACCTCGACGCCACGGTCCTCCCGTTCAGCAACCAGATGGGCCTCGTCTGGTCCGCGGCGGACCTCGCGATCAGCCGGGCGGGCGCCAACAGCGTGGCGGAGATCGCGGCCAACCGCGTGCCCACCATCTTCCTGCCCTATCCCCACCACCCCGACCAGCACCAACGCCTCAACGCGTTCCCCCTGGTGAACGCGGGTGGGGCACTCCTCTTGGAGGATGCCAGCGACCCGACCGAGAACGTCCGGCGCATCGCGGGCCCGCTGATCCGCCTGATGAACAATGCCGAGGCTCGTCAGCGGATGCGGATGGCGCTCGGCCAGGAGGTCTCCGACGACAGCGCCGCCCGGATCGCAAGCCACCTGCTCCGCGAAGCGGGCGTCCGACCGAGGGAGTGATCTTCTCGGCGGCCGGCGGGCGTCCGACCCGCCGGCGTCACGGGGAGGCCCGTCTCTTTGCGGCCGGCGATGCGCTCTTTAGAATGGCTTGTCTAAGATCGTCGGTCCGAACCATGGGTTCGACTCCTGACACCTCCGTGACGGCCGACCGAGCCGACCCGAAGGGGCCGGCGGAAGCGGTCGAGCAGTACATGGACGCCTTCCTCCGTGAACGGCCGCTGCCCCGGGGCCTCCGCGACGCGATCGACTACGCACTGCTCGCGCCGGGCAAGCGCATCCGCCCCACGCTCACCATCCGGAGCTGCGAAGCCGTGGGGGGGACCGCGGAGGACGCCCTTCCCGCCGCCGCGGCCATCGAGATGGTCCACTGCTTCAGCCTCGTCCACGACGACCTTCCGGCGATGGACGACGACGACCTTCGCCGTGGGCGGCCGACGCTCCACCGGAAGACCAACGAGGCGATGGCGGTGCTTGCGGGGGACGCGATGCTGGGCCTCGCGTTCGAGGTGGTTGGCACGCGCCTTCCCGAGCCGCGGAACGGACGCATCAGCGCCGAGCTCGCGACGGCGACCAACGCGATGATCGCCGGACAGGTCTACGACACGCTGCCCGACTTCGACGCGTCCACGGGTGCGGCGGAGCGGCTGCGGACCATCCACCGCCACAAGACCGGTGCCTTGATCCGGGCGGCGTGCCGGATGGGAGCGATGTGCGGGAGGGCGAGCGAGGAACAGACCGCCGTCCTCACCCGCTACGCCGAGACCATCGGCATGATGTTCCAGATCGTGGACGACCTGCTCGACGTGACCCAGAGCACCGAGCAGATCGGGAAGACCGCCGGCAAGGACGAGGAGCAGGAGAAGCTGACGTACCCGGCGGTGATGGGGATCGAGGTGAGCCATCAGGAAGTGGAGCGGCTGCGGAGGGAGGCTCATCAAGTGCTGAGCGAGCTCGGTGAACGAGCCCGGCCGCTCGCCGAGCTCGGCGAGTATCTCGCGGTCCGGACCAAATAACAGCCCGACCGAGGGCGGGATCAGAAGAAACGGAGCGTGCCCCATGGCCTATCCGCTGCTCGAGACCATCCAGGACCCGGCGGACGTGAGGCGGCTGAGCCTCGAACAGCTCGAGACGCTCGCCGGCGAGATCCGACAGGCCATCTGCGACCAGGTGGCCCAGACCGGCGGCCATCTGGCGCCGAACCTCGGGGTGGTGGAGCTGACGCTGGCGCTGCACTACGTCTTCGACTTCTCCCACGACCGACTCCTGTTCGACGTGGGGCACCAGTCCTACCCCCACAAGCTGATCACGGGGCGGTTCGGGCTGCTGTCGCGGCTGCGGATGAAAGACGGGATGGCGGGCTTTCCCGAGCCGAGGGAGTCGCCCTACGACCTCTTCAGCTGCGGCCACGCGGGCACCGCCATCTCCTCGGGCGTGGGGCTCGCCCGGGCGGCGGACCTGACCGGAGAGCCCGACCGGCGGGTGGTCTCGCTGGTGGGCGACTCCTCCATTGTCAACGGCGTGGCGATGGAGGGGCTGAACAACGCCGGCACGCTCAATCGCCAGTTCCTGGCGGTGCTCAACGACAATGGGATGTCCATCGGGCGGCCGCAGGGGGCGCTCGCGGCCTACTTCGACAAGATCCGGATCAACCCCCACTACAAGGGCTTCAAGAACCGGGCCCACGAGGTGCTCGGCCGGCTGCCCGGCGGCTCCGCGTTGGAGCAGGTGTACCACCGCCTCGGGGAGATGACCAAGGCCGCGGTCTCCCACGAGCACATGTTCGACCGCTTCGGGCTGCTCTGTGTGGGACCGGTGGACGGCCACGACCTGCCCACGCTCGTGGAGATGTTCAACGAGGTGAAGGAGCTGGAGTATCCCGTCCTCCTCCACGCCAAGACCGTGAAGGGGAAGGGCTTCGACTTCAGCGCGGGCGATCCGACGAAGTTCCACTCGCCCAAGCCCTTCAAGATCGAGGGGTGTCGGGTGGAGCTGCAGGAGAGCAGCCGGGCGTACACCGCGGCCTACGTCGACGCGATCACGGACATTCTCAGCCGGGACGAGCGGACCGTGGCCGTGACCGCGGGCATGCCCGACGGCACGGGCCTTGCCAAGGTGATTCCCCAGTTCCCCGAGCGAACCTTCGACGTGGGCATTGCGGAGTCGCAGGCGACGGACATGTGCGCCGGCATGGCGAAGGGAGGGATTCGGCCGTTCGCCACCATCTACTCCACGTTCCTGCAGCGAGCGTTCGACCAGGTCTTCCAGGAGGTCGCGCTGCAGGGTCTGCCGGTGCGGTTCTGTCTGGACCGGGCGGGTCTCGTCGGTGGAGACGGGGCCATCCACCACGGCTTTCTGGACATCAGCTACCTCCGCGGCTTTCCGGGCATGGTCCTGATGGCCCCCATCGACGAGCCCCACCTCCGGGCGGCCATGGAGTTCATGCGGACGCGGGACGACGGCCCGTCCGCCGTGCGATATCCGCGGGACAAGGTGCCGACGCCGGTGCTCGGGGAGGAGCCGCCGCCGTTCGAGATGGGGAAGGGCACGCAGCTCGCCGAGGGGACGGACATCGCCATCCTCGGATACGGGGCGATGGCCGTGAAGGCGCTGGAGGTGAGGAAGACGCTCGAGGAGGAGGGTTACTCCGTCGCGGTGTACGACCCGCGGTTCGCCAAGCCGCTCGACGTGGAAATGATCCGGAGCCTGGTCGAGGCGGGCATGCCGATCCTGACGGTGGAGGACCACGCGGTGATCGGTGGCTTCGGCTCGTGCGTGCTCGAGGCGTGCAACGACCACGGCCTGCCCACGGACCGCATCTGGCGAATGGGTCTCCCCGACCGCTTCATCTATCAGGCCGGCCGTGGCGAGCAGCTCGCTGAAGCGGGCCTCGACGTGGACAGCATCGCCAGACGGGTCCGCGAGATCGTCGACCGGGCCGGCGAGCGAGAGGCGCCGGCGAACATCCGGGCGAAGCCGCCGAGCGCCCAGATCCCTCAGTGAGTCAGGGCTCGGAGTTGTGAGCCAGGGCTCGGAGTCATGAGCCAGGGCTCGGAGTCATGAGCCAGGGCTCGGAGTCGTGAGCCGGGGCTCGTTTGCGGTCCGCCCGCCGGGACGCTGTTGTGCCCGCCGGAGAGCCGGTGGCGGGATGTCGGTGCTTTTATGGTCTACGCCGCAAAACGGGAACAAGACGGGAAGAGGCCGGCATTGCGTGGCGGCGTGGCACTGGCCGCGGCGCTCGTTCTCTCGGCGACCGCGCTGGCTGCGGCGGAGCCGCCTCTCGTGGACGCCGGGCTCGCCCGGGTGGACATCACGCCGACCGAGCCGGTTCGCCTCAACGGCTACCGGGCGCGGAAGGAGCCCACGGAGAAGGTGGCCGGGCGGATCTGGGCGAAGGCGCTCGCGATCGGGGCGGAACGGCCCGCCGTTCTCATCACGGTGGACAACACGGCGATTCCCCGGGCGATGACCGACGCGGTTCGTCGGCGGCTCGCGAAGGATCCCGGCGTCCCGGCGAAGCGGGTGGCGATCTGCATGTCCCACAGCCACACGACGCCAAAGCTGAAGGGGGCCATCCCCTACATCTTCGGCCGGGACATCCCCTCCGCCCACGAGAAGATGATCGAGCGGTATACGGCAAAGCTCGAGGACTGGCTCGTGGAGGTGGCGAGGGAAGCGATCGCGAGCCGGGCGCCGGCGAGGCTGTCGTGGGGGCAGGGCGAGGTCGGCTTCGCGACGAATCGACGGGAGCTACGCGACGGCCAATGGGTGGGCTTCGGGACGAACGAGGAGGGGCCGGTCGACCACTCCATGCCCCTGCTTCGGGTCAGCGACCCGGACGGCGAGCTCCGGGGCGTGCTGGTCAACTACGCCTGTCACACCACCACGCTGACGGGGCAGCACAATTTCGTCCACGGGGACTGGGCGGGAGCGGCGCAGAAGCAGATCGAGGCCGAGCACCCCGGCGCCATCGCGATGGTCTCGATCGGCTGCGGGGCGGATGCCAATCCGAAGCCGCGGGGCAAGCTGAAGCACGTCAAGCAACACGGGAAGGCCCTCGCCGACGAAGTGGACTCGCTGCTCAAGAAGTCGCTGCGGCCGATTGGCGAGGCCCCGCAATGTCGGCTGGAGCGGTTCGACCTGCCCCTCCAGTCGATTCCGCCGAGGGAAGAGTGGGAGAAGCGGGCGTCGGGGTCGGGGCGGCTCGCGTATTACGCCGAAATCATCCTCGACCGCCTCGACCGGGGGAAGAGCATCGAGCCGCGGGAGCCGTACTCCGTCCAGACGTGGACCTTCGGCGAAACGCTGGCCATGGTCTTCCTCCCCGGCGAGGTGGTGGTGGACTACGCCATCCGCCTCGACCGCGTGCTGGACGCCTCGCGGCTCTGGATCAACGGCTACTCCAACGCGTTGCCCTGCTACGTCGTCACCGACCGCATCCTTAGCGAGGGCGGCTACGAGCCCTTCCGATCGCTCCCCTCCTTCGACATGCCGGCCCCGCTGAGCCCCCGCGCCGACGACCGCATCGTCCGACGGGTTCGGAAGCTGCTCCCCGCGGCGTACAAGTAGCGTTACCGGCACCGCGCCGGGAGCCGTGACGAAACGCAACGCGAACGGAGCCGCGACCGTCAGGGAGCGGCCAGCGGAGCGGCGCCCGAGCGGCGGGGGTGCCCTCTAGCATGGGCTCTCGGTTCGTGCGCCTCGAGAGCAGTCCCGCCATGGCGCGGCAAGTGCCGGACGACCGCCTCTACCACGCTCACCCCCCCGGCGTCGGCCCGCGGGACGCCCCGGCGCTGGTGGTGCTCCACGGGATGTACGGGTCGGGGCGGAACTGGGCGTCCGTGATGCGGAGCGTGGCGGAGCGACGGCCGGACTGGGACGTCCTCCTCGTCGACCTTCGCGAGCACGGCCACAGCCCGAGCCGGCCGCCGCCCCACGACCTGCATGCGTGTGCGGAGGACGTCGGCGAGCTCCTCGACGCGCTGGCGGTCGAGCGGGCAGTCCTCTTCGGCCACTCCTTCGGCGGCAAGGTGGCGCTGACGCTCACGTGGAAGTGGCCCCGCCGCATTCGTGAAGCGTGGGTGGCCGACGCGGACCCCGGGGCCCGACCGCCGTCGGGGGAGGCTTGGCGGATGCTCCGGATTCTCCAAGACCTCCCCGAGGCCTTCCCCTCGAGGGAGGAGGCGATCCGAGCGATGCAGACCCGTGGCCTCCCCCGCGGCGTCGGCGAGTGGATGGCGACCAACCTCCGGCGGACCGCGGACGGCTTTCGCTGGCGCTTCGACCGAGGCACGATCGAGCGGTTGCTCCGGGAGACCCTCGCCACGGACCTCTGGGAGGTCGTGGAGGCTCCGCCCGCGGAGACCGCCATCCACGTGCTCAAGGCGAAGCGCTCGCCGATGCTGAGCGAGGACGCCTGCGGACGGATCGACGCCGCGGCACGGCGGACGGGGCGGGTCCACCTGCATGGGCTGTCGGGGGACCACTGGTTGAACGTGACGAGTCCCAAAGAAGTGATCGACCTCGTTGTGGAGCAGCTCCCGCCCGGCAGGGTGAAGGGCTGAGCGACTGAGAACGTGTGTGAGAAGCGATTCGTCGGCCCGAGCCCGTCGCGAGGTCGCGGCTGGCAAGGAGGTCGAATTAGGCGACGCCGTCCTGCGCATCGTCGATACGCGCCGACGCCGACCAGCGGCCGCAGCAGGGCGAAGCCAGAAGCGCTTCTCACACACGTTCTGAGGCCGATGCGCCGGTCACGTGTGTCGTGCGTGGGATGACGGTCTCCCGAGCGGGCATTACTTCAGGAAGCGCTTCCACCGGACTTTCGTGTCGTTTTCCTGAGCCGGTCCCGGCGTGCTCCGTCCGTCGTGGACCACCTTCTTCATCCGGTCGGTCAGCTCCGAGACCACCTCCTGTCGCTCCGCGTAGAGATTGTTCGACTCGTCGAGGTCCCGGCCGAGGTGGTAGAGCTGAGCGGGGTGGTCGCTCTTGCCCTTCCCCCAGCCCCCGGAACCGGGGCCGAAGATGAGCTTCCACGGTCCCCGCCGGATCGCGGGCAGGCCCCTCGCCGACGTGCTGACGGCGACCTCTCGGATGCGTCGGTCCTTGCCCTTCAGCAGCGGGAGGAGGCTGAAGCTGTCCTCCCCCGCGTCCGCGGGCAGGTCGGCGCCGACCACCGCCGCGCACGTCGCCATGATGTCCGCCTGGTGGACGAGGCGGTCGCTCACCGTGCCGGGATCCACCATCCCCGGCCACCGGACGATAAACGGCACCCGATGGCCGCCCTCCCAGACGTCCGACTTGTAGCCGCGGAGCGGGCCACTCGGGTAGTGGCCCATGCTCTCGAGCTTCTCCACCCCGATGTACGGCGCGCAGCCGTTGTCGCTGGTGAAGACCACCAGCGTGTCGTCGGCGACGCCCGCGGCGTGGAGCGCGTCGAGGACGCGGCCGACCACCGCGTCCGTCTGCATGACGAAGTCCGCATAGAGGTTCAGCCCGCTCTCCCCCCGCCACTCCTCGGTGACGGCCAACGGCGTGTGCGGCGAGGTGAGCGGGAGGTAGAGGAAGAACGGCGAGGGCTTCTCCGCCGCCGTTCGGATCCACTCGGAGGCCCGCCGGCCGAGGGTGGGGAGGATCGGCTTCAGCTTCCAATCCTCGAGGGCCGGTCCCTGGATGCTCGCCTGGTCGTTGCGAAGGAGCTTCGGGTCCAGGACGGCGGAGGGCACGCCCTGGGTTCGGCCGTTCTCGATGAAGCAGTAGGGCGGCCAGTTCGGGACGTTCGTCCCGAAATAGGTGTCGAACCCGCGGGTGGTGGGCCCGGCCGCGATGCGCTGCGTGAACGCCTCCCGCCACGCCCGGCGGTGCTTCTCCGTCGCCTCCACGTCCGCCTTCTTGGCGCGGAACAGCGACTTCTTCTCCGGGGCGATGGGCCAGTCCCACCCCAGGTGCCATTTGCCGATGCAGCCGGTGCGGTAGCCCTGGCGGTTGAGCAGCGCGGGGAGGGTCAGCCGGTCCGCCGAGATCAGGGGCTCGCCCCACAGCCTCACGATGCCCGACTGCAGACGGGTTCGCCAGTGGTAGCGGCCCGTGAGCAGCGTATAGCGGGACGGCGAGCAGACCGCCGAGCTCGAATGGCCGTCGGTGAACCGCATGCCCCGCTTGGCGAGCCGGTCGATATGGGGCGTCGGGATCTTGCCTCGGTCGGGGTTGTAGCAGGAGACGTCCCCGTAGCCGAGATCGTCGGCGTAGATCACGAGGATGTTCGGGTGCTCCGCCGACGCGGCGCGGGCGGCGAGGAGCAGGAGGGGAAGCGACGCGAGGAACAGGCGACACTTCATCGGTCTCTCCTTGTCCGCGGCGGGGGTGACCGTCCCGCAATTCCGAGGCCATCGGACCTGCCGAAGGAGCGGCACACAAAAAAAACCGGGCCGGCGGCCGAGAGGCCACCGACCCGGTCGGGGAAGGGGATGTCCAAGCATAGGCGGCCCACGCCAGGAGGCAAGCGCGGAAGGGAAAATTTTCCTCCCGTCCGTGAGCGTGTGCGCGCTCCTCCGGCACCACTCGATCGCGGGGCGCGGTTCCCGAACCCCCGTCCTCGGCCTTTCCGCCGCTTCCTCACGTGCGCGGCTCCGCTTCGGCCGCTACCTCCATCGTCGGTTGGGGTTTGCGAGGATCGAGCCGCGACCGTTAGGAAGCGGATCGCTGCGCCCGGCACGGGCCCCCTCCCCTCACGCCAACCGGAAGTCCCGGAGGCGTCGTCCACGCGGCAATGCGCAGACGCTCCCGAGGGACAGACCCCTCCGGGCCCCCTCGCGCCGGGAGGGAGGAGGCCACCATTGCAACCGGACGCTTCGTCCTTTGAACGGCAACGGATTCGGCCAGAGAACGCCTGGAACGAGACCGACTCCGTTCACGGAGTTGTCGGGTGCCATTCAACGCCTCGAACGAAGTGGGTTTGTCGCCGTCCGGGTTGGCGGGTTGCCCGGGCCCAGCCACGTTTTCCGGACAAATCAGGCGGTTGAAACGGCGCCCCGCTCCCCCAGCCCGCCCCCGTCGGAGCGGTACTGGACACCCGTCCCCTTTCGGCGCGCGTGGCAGCGCGCACACGCTCGCGACCGGGAGGAAAATTTTCCGCCGGCCGCGAGCGTGTGCACCCAATCGGTGCGCCGAGCCTTTCCTGGGGCGACCGGCGAGCGATGAGCTCGTGTCGGACGGGAAAGGCCCTCCACGGCGTAGACCGTGCACGGCGGGTCGGCGCGAGCGCGGCACCGCGCCGATCACCCGTCGCGGCCGAGTCGTCGCTCGATCCGCCCCGTCGACGCTCTCGCCGAACGTTACAGAAGAGGGTCCCGCCGCCGCTCCGGAGCTCTCCGCAACCTCAGACCTCCTGACATGCCCCCCCTCTGCGAACTGACCGGTTCGCGACCCTCGAGACCGCCCGAACGCCGAGGTCGGCCCCGGATTTTCCGCGGGTGGAGGACTGTAGCTGCGATCTGCCCCCCTCACGACTTCGGGTTACGGGCCGGCGGAACGGTCCCGAAAATTCCGGGCGCACAGCGGGTATGTCAGGAGGTCTGAACCTCGGCTACGGAAGGGCCGCGGTCGTCGCGGCAGGGGGAAGCCCGAAGCCGTTCTCCAGACGTTCCTACACCCAGACGTTCACGAAGAGGGCGGGCTCGTTGCCCGTCTTCTTCTTGAGCTCGCCGATCGTAGTCGTGGCGAACTTCACCTCGTATTCCGGGTGGGCGTCGAGCCACTCGTTGATCTGACGATCCATGAACTCCAGCGCGTTGTCCTGGAGACTGGCATGGAAGGTCTTGACGTGGATCGCCCCGTGTCCCGTCGCGTGCGGGCTGCGCTGCCACTCGTCCTCATGGGATCCGCCGGGGCCGCCGAAGCTCTGGATCTTCGGCTTTCCCGGCTGCTCCTCCGTCTCCGGCTCCTCGATGTCCAGACGCCCGTCGTCCGGCTGGATCGGGTCTCGATCCGACATGGCTGCTCTCCTTTGAAGAACCCAGACAGCCGTCGAGATGGGAGCGGGCCCGGCGGTCGGTCGAGCCTTGGCCACTTGATTTTTTATCGTAAACGGTGGCCGGCGCGGCTTGCAAGGGCGGGACATGTCTCGGCATCTCTCCGGATGCTACACTCAGTGGAGTAGAGCTGGAGGGGGCCAGGAGGAGCTCGTAACCGGTCGCCCTTGGTGCTCGGGATCGCCGCTTGGCGAGCGGGTTAGCGGGGGAAGGTTAGCTTACCCGACCGTCACTCCGGCGGATCCGCGGAGGCGCTGCTCAGAGGCATGCGCTTCACCAGGCGTCCCTCGGCAGATCCGCCCGGCTCTCTGCGCTCGGCGGATCTCGTCGGAACAGCGGTTCTGACTCTGGGGGAAGGAGGAGGAAACCGCGGCCCGCGAGCGGAGCTGGCTCGCGCAGGGCTGGCTCCTCTTATCAAACCGGTCCGGGAGCTCGGACCACATGGCCCGAGCGATCGGGGTCGCCCGGAGGATCCTGCGATCCGATCCGTCTTCCGCGAAGGCACTGGTTCGTGCGGGGAAGGTTCTCGACGAGCTGGGTCGCCAGAGAGAAGCGGCCGACGCATCCGGTCGGGCCCTCGAGCACGATCCGCACGCGGTGGAGGCGTTGAACAATCTCGCGATCCGGCTCGCCGAAGGAGACGGCGACCTCGAGAAGGCCGCCACGCTCGCGCGAGCGGTGGAAAATCGGCCGGGGACCCCGTGGGTCCTGGACACGCTCCCCCATATCGAGGCGAAACGCGGCCGATACGAGGACGCCCTCGCGGCGATCCGGAAAGCCATCGATGCGGCGCCGGAGCAGCCGCAGTGGCGGCTGGCTCGGGCGGAGGTCCTGCTGAAGGCGGGCCGGACGCGACGAGCGGCGGACGCCGTCGACGGCCTTCTCCATCGCCATGATCTCGGGAACCTTCCGAAGAAGCTGCGCGGGCGGTCGTCTGTCTCCGACGCGGCATCGGGGACGGCGTTACGGACGAGGTCCAGAAAAGACAACCCTCGGCGGACAAAGATCGAGGACCGAAGGCGTGACGTGAAGCCATGCGGCAAGGGGCCGAGCACCCCCGTGCGACAGGGCCGGCGGTCCGAGCCCCCGCCCTGCGGCTTCCCGTGCCTCTGCCACCTTCACGGAGGCCCGGCACGGAACACCGGCGTCTCCCCATCGACGGCCGCGGGCCTTCGGCCCTCGCCGCCTGACGTTGTTTGACGTTCGACCCTCGACCTTGGACCTTCGGACACCCAGCCGCGGAAGGAGGCCCTCCATGGCCGAGACGGAGCAAAGGAGTCACCCCCGGCTTCGCGTGGCGGTCGTCGGGGGCGGGATGTTCTTCGAGGAGATCATCGGCCAGACCCTCAAGGACTTCATGCGGGGCGGGGTGGCGCCGGCGCTCAACAGCGTCGGGATGAGCCATCTTGCGCCGGAGGTCGCGACCCTCGGCGTCGACGTGGTCGCGGTGGGCACCCGCCGACGCGAACGGGGGAGGGCCGACGAGATCGCCCGCTGGTTCAAGCAGGACTTTCCCGACCGGGAGATCCAGCCCCACTACGGCGACGCGGTCTGGGACGAGATCCTCCAGACGCACCAACCCGACGCGCTGCTCGTCGCGACGCCCGACCCGCTCCACACCCCGCCGATCCTCCGAGCCCTCGACGCGGGCTGCGACGTGATCACGGAGAAGCCGCTGTGTCTGAGCGTGGCCGACGCGGACCGGATCGTCGAGGCGGCCCACCGGGCCCGTCGCGTGGTCTCCGTGGACCTGCACAAGCGGTACGACCCCTTCGTCCGCGATCTGCTGTTCCGCGGCCGAAAGGACTACGGCCCGCTCAACCGGGTCCGGGCCGTCCTCGAGGAGCCGCTGGAGGTCAGCACCGAGGTCTTCAACTGGGCGGCCCAGAGCAACCCCTTCGCCTACGTCGGCTGCCACTGGGTCGACGCGGTCCACCACGGCCTCGGCGTTCGCCCGCGGGCGCTGTTCGCGACGGGACAGAAGAAGCTGCTCGCCCACTGGGACGTCCACGGGCCCGTCATCGACGAGCGACGCGGGCGGGATCCGTCGGACCTGCCGCCGCGAGAGAAGATCGAGACGTGGGACACCCTCGACGTCACCGTCACCTACGACAACGGCATGCGGGCGGATTACAACACGCACTGGATCAACCCGGCGGAGTTCGAGGCGCCGGTCAACCAGGAGATCGAGGTCCAGGGCATCTACGGCCGGGGCATGGTGGATCAGCAGGACCGCGGCTATCGCGAGACGGTCACGGGGGAGGGCACCCGGACACCGAATCCCGCCTTCGGCGGCCGGATCCAGCACGCCGGCGGCCACCCCGAGCTGTTCGGCTACGGGAAGGCCTCGCTCGCGGCGGGGCTTCTCGCCATCCTCCGCCGGCGATTCCTCGGCGAGGCCGTCGCGGAGGTCGACCCGACCCACCCCGCCGCCGCGAGCCAGCGGGACGTCGTCCGGGTCATCGAGGCCGCCACCACCGTCGCCGAGCGGAACCACCACTACTTCGAGCAGGGCCTCGGCACCCCCGTGACGGCCGCGATGGACGACGACGAGGTCCGGATCCTGGACCCCTACGAAGCGGTCCAGCTCCGCGACCCGGACGCACGCTCCGGCGCCGAAGCGTGAGCCCGCCGCCGTGGAGCCGGGCCGGTCCCCGTCCCGAACGAGCAGGACCCGGCGTCGAGGGTCTCTCCGCTGCCCGAGCCACCGGAGCCCGTCAAACAGACGCCTGAACGAGGCAGACGGAGGGTGGCGGACCGCCCGAGACCGGAATATATTTCCACGTTTCCACGACGCCAAGCTGTTGGCGGTCCCGACTACCCCGAGGCGATCATGACCGGCGCGGCACTCGCGGCCTTCCTTTCCGTCCTCGGCCTCGCTTGCTGGTGGCT
>CAZQQP010000077.1:16020-16494 GCA_964595475.1 uncultured Planctomycetaceae bacterium
GGAACGCGGTGGCGGCCGAGCGGGACCGGCTCGTCGACGCCGCCGAGGGGGTCCGCGAGCGGAACAAGGCGCTGCAGAAGCGGATCGATGCGCATCCCCGCGAGCGGCAATTTCAGCAGGTCCTCCAACAGAGCCTAGACCGGGATGTGGACAGCGTGCGGCGGGGGCTCGACCGGTCGGTCCGCAGCGTGGCGGCGGACGTCCGCCCATGGGCCGTCGAACGAGCGAGCGAGCGCGTGGCGTCGACGGTGTCGGCCGAGTTGAAGGCCCGGAGGGACGAGAGAGACCGGAAGCTCGACGAACAGATCCGTGCCATGGAGCACTCTGTCCGGTCAGTCCGGGACGCGGCGCGAGCCCGGGGCGCCGCGATCGAGCGGGCCGACAGTGTGCGGCGTGCAACGGATGGGGCGCTGCGGGAACGGACCGCGGAGCTCGCCGAGGGACATCGGAAGGCCCTGGAAAAGCTCGACGCTG
>CAZQQP010000077.1:16504-16923 GCA_964595475.1 uncultured Planctomycetaceae bacterium
CCGCCTACCGAGCCCCGCGGCCCGCGACCAGGCCCGGCGGACATGTCCGACGTGCGGCGGATGGCTCCCGCGGGAATCGCGGGTCTGCAAGCACTGTTCGACACGCCTTTCGGACGCCGACCTCACGGGAACCCGCGGAGAGGCGTTCGGACAGGCCGAGCGAGCGGCCCGCCCGGCCGCAGCGGTGCCCGACGCCACGCCGGCGGCCGACGCTCCGGTCGCCGGGGCGGAACGGGCGGGTTTGCCGGAGGAGGCGGCTCCGCCCGTCGGGGCGACCGAGGAAGCGGCGACGGAGCCCCCGCGGAGCCTGGCGGCCCTCGTGGCGACCGGCTGCGTCTTCTACCTGCGTAGCGGCCTCGGGGAGCTCGGCTGGCTGCTCGGGATTGACCGACCAATCCTTCGAGGCTACCCCAGTAGTA
>CAZQQP010000078.1:0-6345 GCA_964595475.1 uncultured Planctomycetaceae bacterium
CGAAGATGAGGAGCCACTTCCCCTCCCACCGGCCGGCCCCTCGCACGAGCGCCTGGTCGTTCGGGTTGGCGGTCGGCGCCGGCAGTTCGAGCGACGCCTCCGTCGCGTGCTTCCAACCCTTCCGGCAGACGAGCGGGTTGCCCGCGAACTTTGTCCAGCCTCCCTCCATGCTCTGTTTCTGGCCGTAGACCCAGAGCGTGGCCCGGACGGCCTTCAGGCGACGGGCGGAGTCCGAGCTTCGCCACCGGGAGACCCACACGCCCTTCGCACGGAATCGGTCCGCCCGCCAGAAGGGCTTGTTCGCCGCCTTCTTCCGGAGGAGGAGCCCTCCCCGGCCGAGGAGGTCGAACCGGCCGCCGACCGGATGCGTGGCATGGACGGCGGTCCCGCTGTGCTTCGTCGTGGCCTGCCGCCACTCCTCCGCGGTCCGCAAGGTCCCCGCCTGAACCGCCGCGCCACCCCATCCGATCGCGAGAGCGGTGCCGAAGACCCCAATCGATCTCCGAAAGCCCATCCGCGTGCTCCTTGGAAAAACAGCATGCTACCCGTCCCCTTCCGACGGCAAAAAGGGCGATCGGACCAACAGGGATCGCCTCGTCCCCCCATCCACCGCGAGGCCCGGATCAGCCCCGCTGCTTCCCGACCTCTGAGAAAGAGCGGAGGAGCTGCGCTCGCCCTCCCCGGACGAAAGATGCACGGGATCACGGAAGGAGATGGCCACTCCGTTCACCCGGGTAGGGCTGCCGGCTTCAGGGGCTCCCGTGTTGATCGACCCCATTGCATCGACGGACCCATCCGCGGGTCCGCATAGGGGATTCGCCTCGCCTGTCGTGCCGAGTGACTCCGGATCGGATCCCAGTGGATCGGCCCCGCCGGGGCGGCACTGAGCACCCTTCTTCTTCCTCCAGAGGATGACCTTCCCGCCTCTGTCGCATCCCCTTCTGCTCGGCATCCATCCGGTGCCCGTGCGGACCAAGGCGTGGGCTCACGAACAGGTCGGCCGCAAGGGCTTGGCTCAGTCTCCGTTGGATCAAGTGGCCTGCCGAGGCCTCCGCCGCGTCCTAGCGAGAACGGGGGTCTCCGGCCGAACCGATCGGTCGGGGCAGTCGTCCTCGGCGATTATGCCTGGCGGTAGACGCGGACCTCGTAGACGCGTGCCGACGGGGCGCCGTTGGTGGCGAGGACGCGGACGCGGAGGCGGTCGCTCCGGACCTTGCCCACACGGTGGACCCGCCGCCGCATGTAGTTGTCCTCCACACGGGTCAGCTCCTGCCACTTTCCGTCGACATGCGCCTCGAGGACGTAGTCCTTCACGCAGTCCGGATAGCGGTAGAGCGGGAGGTTCACCCGCGTGTTCTGGTTCGTATCGAATGTGAGCTGCACCGTGTCGAACGCGACGGGCGTGGACCACCGAAGCTGCACCCACGCGGGAAGCCCCGCGTCGGGGCTCGAGATCCAAATATTGGACCACATGTCCGGCCGGTTCGTCCCCTGATTCACGTTGGCCGGGGAATACGGCCGGCTCTTCGGCTCCACCCGGAGGCTGAAGCATCGCCCACCGGTGACGGGCTCCCACCGCCCGCCGTCCGTCGTGCCGGGGAGGTCCGCGAGGTCCGTCCGCGGATAGGTCTCCCGAAAGGCCTTGGTCTGTTCCTCGTAGGGCCGCTTCTCCTTGAGCTCGGCGGGCACGGACCCGACGGGCAGGCGGCTCGGCTCCTTGTCGTCGTCGCGGTAGGCCTTCCAGTGCACGCCCGGCAGCGGGTCGAGGCGGACGTAGTAGAGCTTGCCCGGCTTCACCTTCGTCTCGAGGGGGACGGACACCCAGCCGTCGTGGTCCGCGGGCACCTCCACCTTGGCCCCGGCGAGGTCCCGCTCGGAGCGGAAGTCCCAGACGTGAGGCGCCTCCCGCAGCCGCACGCGAAGGTCGGCCGCCTCGTCCCGGGTCGACCGGAGGTTCAGCTCCACGCGGTCGATCCGGTCCGCGGAGACCGGGAAGAGCTGGGCGAGCGGCCGGTCCAGCTCCCAGGTGCCGAACGGCTCGGGGAAGGCCATTACCGCCTCGCTGCTCGCGCTCGCCTCCGCCTTCCGGGCGAGGTCGTCGGGGTCCTCGTTGACCACGCCGGGGATGTGGCCGTCCTGCCGGAGGATGCGCTGCTGACACTCCTTCGCCCGCTTCTTGGCGACCTGTCGAGGGGAGATGTCGTTCTCTCTCGCGATCGCCGCGGCCGTCCCGGCGGCCTGTCCCGCGATGCACCCCGTGGAGAGCACCCGCGAGGAGGAGAACGCGAGATACGAGCAGCTGATGGGCCTCCCCGCCATCATCAGGTTCTCCACGCTCCGCGAGTACAGCGACCGGAGCGGGATGGGGTAGACCATGGTGCCGAGCGTGGGGTGGTCGCCCCACATCACCGGCACACGGTCGCGGGTGAGGATGCCCCCCTGGACGTGCACGTCCATGGGCCAGACACCGTACGCCACGGCGTCGGGGAAGCTCCCCGGGTCCTGCACGTCGTGCTGCGTGAGGACGTGGTCGCCGCGTATGCGGCGGGCGGCCCGCTTATACGGCCAGAACCCGACGAACTGCAGACCGTAGTTCTCCGCCCCATGGTCGCCCTGATTCTTGATGTGGTCCCACACGCCGAGGACCTGGCGGACCCCCTCGTGTCTCGCCTCGTTCATGTCCTCGATGGGGTGATACGGCGCCCCCACCTCGATCCACCAGTAGCCGCCCTCCACTTTCCAGCTCCCCCAGTGACTTCCGTGCCCCCTCGACTTCAGGTCCCCCTCCTTCGGAAACGCCGCGGCCCACTCCGGCCGCTTGAACGGCACGGGCTTGCCCATGTCGTAGGCCGTGAAAAAGAGCGTGTTCCCCATCACCCAGTCGTCCGCTTCCTTCGGCGCCAGCGGCTCGTTGAAGGTGCTCCGGGCCTCCCTCCCCCACCCATGCTCGGCGCCGGCGCGACCCGCGAGCATGCCGTCGCCCGTGCAGTCGATGAACAGCGGCGCCTCGATCTCGAAGGACTTCTCCGTCCCGAGCTGCACGGCGTAGATGGACCGGATGCGGGCCCCGTCCATGAATACGCGATGCATGTGGGTATTCAGATACGGGGTGAGGTTCTCCTCGCGGTGCACCCACTCGTAGAGGACGAGGTCCCAGTGGGCGTTCATCTTGCCTTCGCGATAGTGATCGTGGTTCCGAACCCGCTCCTCCGTGTGGAACTCGTCGTGGATGCCCCCCTCCTTGATCCACGGCTGATGGCCGGGGTTGTTCTCGGGGAACAGCTTCACCTCGGAGGACGAGTTGCCGCCGAACATGGAGCGGTTGTGCACCAACGCCACGTCCACGCCGTCGCGTGCCGCCGCGATGGCCGCGGTGGTGCCCGCGATGCCCCCGCCGACCACGACCAGCTCGTGCTTCCGGTGCAGCGCTTCCTCGTCCACCACCCGCACGGGCTGCTCCTCCGCGGACGACCCACCCCACGACCAGCGGGCGCCGCCCGCGAAAGCGCCGCCGAAGAGGAGGCCGATCCGCTTGAAGAACCCTCGCCGGCTCGCCGACATCCGGTCGCCTTTCCAAAAAGACACGTCCACCGAAAACACAGATGCTCCCGGCCGCGTCGGTCCCTCTGCTCTCTCCGTCTCGTCCGGCCCGTCTCGCCAACTCATCGGGGGTGAGCACGCCGGCGTGATCCGGCTGTCGCCATCTTCGTCCCGCGGCGCCGCTCCGTCCATGGCCGCGAGGCTCGAGTCGGCCGCGACGCCCTCGACAGATCGGAACGCCGGATCGCCACGAGCGGACCGCGACCCGGCGAGACGGCCCCGCTTCCCCTCGCCGGTTTGACCGGACGGGCGTACCCGCTACGAATCCGCAGCTTCATGAGTCGCGCTTTCCTTTACGCCTGAGACTTTGGGATTGCATTTCGCGCCATCTCAGACAAGGACTCTTATGGGACGCCGAACCACACTCGTCGCAACTGTGATTGTCGCGCTTCTCCAAGCCGGAACGGCGTTCGGGGGCGGCAAGAAGAAGGGCGAGAAGTACGACCTCCTTTACGTGCCCACGCCCGAGCCGCTGGTCACCCGAATGCTCCAGATGGCCGACGTCTCCGAGGACGACGTCGTCTACGACCTCGGGTGCGGCGACGGCCGCGTCGTCATCACCGCGGCGATGCGTTACAACGCCGAGGGCGTCGGCGTCGACCTCGACCCGGAGCGGATCAAGGAGAGCCGGCGCAACGCGAAGCGTGCCGAGGTCACGGATCAGGTGACGTTTCAGAAGCAGGACCTTTTCGACACCTATGTCGGCGACGCGGACGTGGTGTTCCTGTACCTCCTCCCGGAGATCATGGAGGATCTGCGTGAGAAGCTGCTCCGGGAGCTGAAGCCCGGCACGGTGGTCCTCTCCAACGACTTCGGCTTCGGGGATTGGAAGCCGGACATGACCAGAAAGTACGGCGGCCTCGGGAACGCCGGCGACGGGCTGACCGACGACGAGGGTGAGCCGATGTTCGACATCAAGAAGGCCATGCTGAAGCGCGGGCGTCTGGAGAAAGCTCTCCAGACGATGTCCCATTCTCACCGCGTGCTCTACTGGATCGTCCCCGCGGCCGTCGAGGGCACCTGGCGGTGGCAGTCGCTCGACGGAAGCAAGCGCAAGCGGATCACGGCCAAGCTCGAGCAACGCTTCCAGACGCTCAAGGGCTGGGTGCGTTTCGGCGACGGCAAGAAGTTGTCGGTGAAGCGCGGCCGGATCAGCGGCCGGGAGGTCTACTTCGACGTCAAGCGGAAGGGCTCGGACCAGCCGACCCGCTTTCGCTTCCACGGCACCTTCCGCAGCGGCACCATGACGGGCACGATCCGACGCCTGGGGGGAAGCAAGCCCCGTCAGGAGCGCTGGGAAGCCAAGCGGCTCAGCGCAAAGCAGCGGGCGCCTTGGAAATAGGCCGAGCGTCGGTCGTGCGGTCGGAAGACCCGCGGTTCCCTCGTCGAGACGAACGGCCACCCACAGGCGGCGATCACCGGGAGTCGGAATGCGACGGCGTGCGATCCCAGTGGGAGCGGTGGTCCTCTGCTCAGCACTGCTTTCGTGCCACGCTCAGCCCGGGGGCAGTGGAAGTGTGGCCGACCGAAGCGCCATCCGGCAGGTGTGCCTCGACTACGCCGAGGGCTTTTACGAGGGGAACGCGTCCCGTCTCCGCAGCGCGTTGCACCCGAAGCTGGTGAAGCGAACCGCACAAGACGGCAAGCTCGAGACGCTGAGCCGGGAGAAGCTGATCCGGATCGCGACCGAGGAGGAGCGGGAGAAGCCACGCCTCACGGCGCGGGTCGTGGCCGTCCACGACGGCATCGCGACGGCCAAGGTCGTCTCCAAGTACGTCGACTACGTCCAGCTCGCCAAGCTCGACGGCGAGTGGAAGATCGTGAACGTGCTCTGGAAGCCGAAGTAACGCCCACGTCGGCGGAAGCACAGGCCCGTGGCGGCGCACAATGACCAATGGCCGACTTGCTCAATGACCCATGCTGGCGGCAGACCCCCGCGCTCAAATCGGTCGGCTTTCGTCACTTCCCGGTCAGCGAGCGCGGATCGACGCTCGCGAAGCTCCCCCGCCGGTAATCGTCCTTGTCGTAGATCACCCCGATTCGCCCGTTTGAGAGGACAGCCATCCCGGAGTATGCCGCGGGGCCGGGGTAGAGGAGGCGGGACGCGGGCCAGCTCCGCCCGCCGTCGGGGCTCAGCCAGACCGTGAAGCCGCGCCGGTGCATGCCCGCGGAGCGGGGGTCCGCGTGGAGGAGGCGGTCCGCGGCGGCCTCACCGGCCAGCCTCGCCACGGACGGGTTCAACCGCGGCGTGATCTGCCGCTCGCCCGCGGGGCGGAAGCTCTCCCCGCCGTCGTCGCTGAGGTAGGTTCCCGACCGCGCCACCATCAGCACCGTGCCGTCGCTCAGCTCGACGAGGCCGGGCTCGTCGGCGCCCCGGTCCGTGGCGACGGCGTCGCCGAGCCTCCACGTCTTCCCGTGGTCGTCGGAGTAGAGCACGTGGGTGTGGTAGCTTCCGTCGGTCTTCCCCTTGCTGAAGGCGCCGACGAGGAGGCGACCCTTGTGGGGCTTTCGCCGGAGCTGGATCCCCCGTGAGGTTCCGGCGGTCAGCCGGTTCGCAGGGGCGTTGATCCGGTCGAGCGAGCGCGGCTCGTCCCAGCTCTTCCCTCCGTCGGTGGAGCGCGTGACGAAGACCCCGAGACGCACGTCCGCCGGCCGGTCCGTGTCGGGCCGCGGTCGGTTCGTGCCGGCGAGGAGGAAGAGCTCGCCCGTCTCCCGGTCGTACACGGGCGAGGGGTCGCGGAGGTA
>CAZQQP010000078.1:6355-8866 GCA_964595475.1 uncultured Planctomycetaceae bacterium
CGTCGCCCGTGTCCCACACCGTCCGCGACGCGGACCACGTCTCGCCGCTGTCCGTGGACCGCCTCATCACACAGTCCCGCTCGCCGCCGTTGGGCCCCGGCCGCCGGGCGGAGGCGAAGGCCAGCACCGCGTCGTTCACCGTGCAGAGGACGGCCTGTCGGTAGCTGTTGTACCCGCCGTCGCCGAGGGTCCAAAGGTCCGTGTGGTCCACCCGCGGACGGACGAAGCGGCCGCGGGCGTGGAAGCGTCGGATGCGGACGGTCCCGCGGTCCGCGAGAAACCCGAAGAAGGCCGGCCACCGCTTCAGGGTGAGGGCGTCTCGGAACACCTCCTCGCCGTCGATGCGGAGGGTGAACACGCCGTCCTCGCGCTCGATCACCATGTGGAACGGCTCGCCGGCGTCGATGTGGTCCGCGACCTCCGCGACGGGCCACCGCCCCCGTGTCCGGATCTCCGGATAGCGGGTGACCACCTCACGGTTGTACGGCCGCATGGGCCAGGCGCCGTTCACCTTTCGCCGGACGGGGTAGTCGACCACGTACATCTTCCCGTCCGCCCCGTCCAGCCAGATTCGCATCGCGTGGCGGCCCTCGGGCACCGCGTGGTCCGTGTGGTAGTCCCCGCCCATGATGAACGAGGCGCCGGTGCCGCCCACCTTCGGCAGGCTGAGCCACGCGTGGATCTCGAAGCGGCCTTTCTTGAGGGGAACCGCCCCCTCGATCGTGTTGCCCCACCCCAGGCGGGCGAAGCCGCGGACCTTCCACTCCGGCGCGTCGGGGAAGTCCCCTTCCAACCCGCCGGGCACGACGAGGAAGCGTCCGTCCCGTCGCATCTCGCCCGTGCCGCTGCCGATGACCGCCGTGGGCTCGCCCTTCTTCACGAAGACCTCTTCCTCCGCCACGGCGCCCGCCGCCATGATGCCTACCACCACGGCGATTCCCACCGGCGAGACGTCGCGGGCCATCGTCCGTTCCATGGGAACCTCCTTCGCGGATCGCCCCGCCCGCGGTTCGGCGAGCCCCGAACAGCGCGGGCCGCGTCCGCGTGGCTACTTTCGCTTGGGCATGGGGGCGTCCGTCTTCTCGAGCCAGGCCTGCAGCTTCTGATGGAGCGCCCGCCGCTTCTCCGGCCGTTCCTCCGCGAGGTTGTTCTCCTCCCCCACGTCGCGGGCGAGGTCGTACAGCTCGAGCGTCGGTCCCTCGTAGAACTTCATCAGCTTCCATCGGCCCGACCGGATCACGCTCACGGGTGACGTCCGCCACTTCGCGTTGGGATAGCCCGGAAAGTGCCAGTAGAGCGCGTCGCGGTCCAGCGACGCGTCCGCATTCCGGAGGATCGGCATGAGGCTCACCCCGTCGAGGGCGTGGCCGTCGGGCTCCTCCACCCCCGCCGCGTCGAGGAAGGTGGGGTAAAGGTCCGTCCCGATCACGGGCTCCTCGCTGACAACGCCCGCCTCCACCACGTCGGGCCAGCGGACGATCAGCGGCACGCGGATGCCGCCCTCGTAGAAGGAGCCCTTGCCCGACTTCAGCGGGGCGTTGCTCGTGACGTTGGCGCCGGGGTGGCCGAGGAAGCCGTAGCCGCCGCGGCCCCCGTTGTCCGAGAAGAAGACGACGATCGTCTCCTCCGCGAGCCCCAGGCGGTCCAGCGCGTCCATCACCTTGCCGACATTGCGGTCCATCTGCTCGATCATCGCGGCGTAGACCGGGTGGTCGTGGCCGCCCGCCCCCTCCTTCTTTCGGTACTTCCGGACAAGCTCCTTCGGCGCCTGGAGCGGCGCGTGGGGCGTGTAGTAGGAGAGCTGGAGGTAGAACGGCTCGTCCGCGTGGTCCTCGATGAAGCGGACCGCTCGACGGCTCAGGTAGTCGGTGAGGTACTCCCCCTTTTTTGCTCCTTGGATGTACGGGTTGTTGTTGGGCGCCCGGTACTCGCCCTCCCAGTGGTTCGGGTTGCCCGCGATGTAGCCGCCGACGTTCAAGTCGAAGCCCTGTGCCGTCGGTCCGGTCTTGGGCGGGTCGCCGATGTGCCACTTGCCGATGAAGCCGGTCGTGTAGCCGGCGTCCTTCAGAGCCTCCGCGAGGGTCACCTTCTCCAGCGGAAGGTGTCGGGCGTTCTCCGCGGGGATCAGCTTCCCCTTGCTCGGCGACCCGACGTGGTAGATGGGCTGGTTCGGGTAGTACTGGCCGCTCAGAAGGGCGGCGCGGGTCGGCGCGCAATTGGCGGCGTTGGCGTAGGCTTGTGTAAACCGAATGCCCTGCGACGCGAGCGCGTCGATCCGCGGCGTCTCGTAGTAGCCGCGGTCCAGCGGGTCGAAGCTGTTGATATCCGCCCATCCGAGATCGTCGGCGAGGAGGAAGACGATGTTCGGTCGGTCGCCCTCGTCGGGCTCCGCCCCGCTCGCCTCCGTTCCGGCGGCCGCCGCCACGACCCAAGCGAAGACCACGCCTCGGGCGAGCGTCCCCACGCCGCGGACCGTCTCCCGCCGTCGCATCGGCTACCCTTTCGAACACG
>CAZQQP010000078.1:8876-16920 GCA_964595475.1 uncultured Planctomycetaceae bacterium
CTTGAGCGCCGACACCTCACCGGTCGCTCGCCGCCATCGTACCAGACGCGGCGGATAACCGACCGAGCCTCCTTCAGCGGAAGAGCTTGCGGAACAGCCGCCCCATCGCTTTCCCCGCCGCCCGCCTCGCGACGCGACGGCCGACCCGCCCCTTGGAGACCGCGCGGACGTCGCCGAGCAGCCTCGCGAGAAAGTACAGCAGCGATCGCATGGTCGACCTCCTGCCATGCCGTCGCCCGGCAGCCACTTTCCCACACCGTCCGGCCGCTCCCGGCTACGGCTCCCGGACGAGGAGGTCGCAGATCACCATGCGGTGGTCGGAGTGGCGGGTGGGCCGCGTGACGAGGCTGGCGACGCGGAAGCGCTCGCCGACCCACACCTGGTCGATCCGGTGGAAGGGAAAGCCGCTGACGACGGTGTTGCAAAAGCCGACGCCCGCTTCCTCGTAAGCGTCCCGCAGGCCGGGACGCAACGTCTCGTAGATCGCGTCACCCGCCGGCGCGTTGAAATCGCCGCCGACGAGGAGCGGAAGCGACGCGGGGCCCGCCCGCGCCTTCCGCAGCGCCCGGCGGAGCTGCTCCCGCCGCGTCCGCCGCTGCGCCATCTGCTCCGACCAGCAGGCGGGCGACCAGAGGTCCACCCGTACGCTCGGCGGGAGCAGGTGGACGCAGACCACCCGCAGCGAAACGCCGCTCGCCAGCTCGACGCGGGCGGCGACGGACCAGCGACCGTCGGTTCCGAGCGGCACGACGCTACCGTCGGCGACGATGGCGGGGTCCGCCCCGAGAAGCACGGCGCCGTCGCCGTACAGCCGTGCGGACAGCCGCTCGAGCGCCGCCCGCGGCGGGGCCTCCTGAACCAGCACGATGTCGGGCTCGAGCGGAACCACCTCGGCCGCCGCCTCCGGCCGGCCGACGCAGTTGATGGAGACCACGCGAAGGCTCCGGTCCTCGGGGGCGTCCACCCACGCCCGCGACGGCCACTCCCGCCACAGCGTCCGGACGAGGCCGAGCGGCTCGTCCGCGAAGGCGACGAGGAAGAGCCCCCACGCCAGGACAGCCACGCCCACGGCCCGCCGGCCGGCCACCGCGGCCGCGGGGAGGGCGAGGAGGACGCCGGGGACGGGCCAGACCCACACCGGGAACACGGTCACGGCCGCGCAGCGGTCGAAGCGACACGCGTAGCAGAGCGTGAGGAAGATCAGCGCCGCGGCGGTGAGCGTCGCCGCGGCGACCGCCGCGGCCCGGCGGAGACGCTGTCCATGCGGTCGGCCCATGTCCGCGCGCGTTTGTCAGCGGTCGCCGCCCATCGTATTTTCCTGTGACCTCGCCGTTGGAAGAGAGACGCCATGGCCCCCCGAGATCCGAGCCAGTACGGACCGGCGATCGCGGAGCTCCTCGCCGAGCCGCGGGTGAGCCCGCTCGGCCCGGGCGAGCCCAACGAGGGCGTCCGGCAGAAGCTCGAGGCGCTGACGGTGGACAGCGCCTTCGACGGCCACCACGTCGCGGACCCGGAGATGGCCCGCGCCTGCCTCGCGGGCCTCTGGCTGTACCACGACTTCCTCGACGAGTCCCACGAGATCAGCCAGGAGATCCCCAACTCCACCGGCAGCTACTGGCACGGCATCATGCACCGCCGCGAGCCGGATCCCTCCAACGCGAAGTACTGGTTCCGTCGCGTCGGCAGCCATCCCATCTTCGGACCGCTGCGGGACGAGGCGGCGACGCTCGCGACCGACGCGACGGACCGCCGGGCGACCTTTCTCCGCGACCAGAGGCGGTGGGATCCCTTTGCCTTCATCGACCTCGTCGACGCGGTGGACCGCGGCGAGTCCGAGGTCCGCGAGCTCTGCGAGCGCATCCAGGCCGCGGAGTGGTGGCTCCTGTTCGACTACTGCTTCCACCGGGCCGTGAAGCAGCCCGGCCCTTGACGCCGGCGATCCGTCGCGGCCATCGTTTAGCGAGTCCGTGTGAACCGCGTCCGGCTTCGCCCTCCTGCGACGCGACGGACCGACAGCACCTCGGACGCGGCGGCCTTGCCCCGCCCTTCGCACGTTCCTTCGTTTTTGCTATACAACGAGCGGTCCCGTCGTTAACATGGGTCTTATCTGGACACACGCAGCGGAGGTTGCCATGGCCAAGCGGTCGCGTACAAGGCGGTCGACGGCGTCGCGGGACACGGGCAAGCGGGAGAAGATCGACGCGGCGCTGCAGGACCCGCAGCGGGCGAGCAGCAGCGCGGAAGCGCTCGCCCGGGAGCTCGGCGTCAGCCCGACCTTCGTGAAGGAGCGGCGACAGGCGTTGGGGGCCGGGAGCCGCCGACGGTCCGCCGGTCGCTCCACGGGTGGGAGCCAGAGGCGGTCCACGAGCCGCACCCCCGGCGCGAAGCGAGGCCGTCGCACGCCCCGTAGCGAGGCCGCGCCCGCCGCTCGCCGATCCGCGACGAGCCAGCCCTACGGCTGGATCTGCCCCGTCTGCGGGTGCGGCGTCGCTCCGTCGCGGGAGACCTGTCCCTGTAGCGAGTGACGCCCACCCGTCTCCGCTCGACGCACGCCCGCCCGGCGACGGAGCGACGGCTGTGCGGCAAGGCCCGCCGGCTCGCCGTGACGGTTTGGGCGCACCTTTGCCGTCGACCATCCCCTCATCGCCCAGGCCATCCCATGTCCGAAGCACCAGCCCACCAAACGCGACGTCCGTCGATCGGCGAACGACGAGCCGCGGTCGCCGTCGTCCTCCTCGCCGCGCTGGCGCCGCCCACGGTCACGGCGGGCGGCGAACCGTCGGATTCCGCTGACTTCGTCGGGGCGCCCGCGCCGCCGGAGCCGTCGGACGCCTCGCCGCTCCCGCCGGAGAAGCAGCAGGCGCTTTTTAGCTTGCCGCCGGGCTTCGAGATCGAGCTGGTCGCGAGCGAGGCGGAGGGGCTCGCCAACTTCGTCGACGTGGTCTGGGACCACCGCGGGCGGATGTGGTCCATGACCGCGATGGAGTACCCCGTCGACGCCAACGACAACCGGGAGCGAGCCGAGGCGCTGTACAAGGGGCAGGGACGAGACAAGGTGGTCGTCTTCGACGCGTTCGAGGAGCCCGGCCCGCACACGCCCCGCGTCTTCGCGGAGGACCTCGCGATCCCGCTCGGCCTGCTCCCCTACAAGGACGGCGCCTACGTCCAGCGCGGCCACGACATCCTTTTCCTGGAGGACACCGACGGCGACGGGCGTGCCGACAAGCGGCGCACCGTCCTCACCGGCTTCGGCATTCACGACTCCCACCTCATGCCCCACCGCTTCTGGCGAGCGCCCGGCGGGTGGATCTACATGGCCCAGGGCGCGTTCAACAAGTCCCAGGTCCGGACGACGACGGGGCGGACCATTCGCTTCAACGGCACGAAGCTCGCCCGGTTCAACCTGACGGGCTCCCGCTTCCAGATCCTGACGTGGGGACCGTCGAACATCTGGGGCTTCGTCATCGGGCCGGAGGGGGAGACGTTCATGCAGGAAGCCAACGACTTCGGCTACTCCGTCGTGCCGTACCGCCGCGGCGGCTACTACCCGGGCGGCGGCGGGCGACCGGCGCCGTACGCGCCGGAGGTACCCCCGCTCGCGGACTTCCGCCTGGGCGGCACGGGGCTCTCCGGTCTGGCACGCAGCGACGCCGACGGCGGCTTTCCCGGCCCCTACGCCCGGACGATGTACGTGGCCAACCCCGTCGAGCAGAAGGTGCAATCCGTCCGCGTCCTCGACGACGGACCCCGCTACGACCTGAAGCGCCTCCCCCCGCTCATCCGCTGCTCCGACCCGATGTTCCGCCCCGTGGCCGTCCACTTCGGCCCCGACGGCTGTCTTTACATCGTCGACTGGTACAACAAGATCATCGCCCACAACGAGAAGCCGCGGGACCATCCGGACCGGGACAAGACCCACGGACGCATCTGGCGGGTGCGCCACACGGACCAGACGCCGCGGAAGGTGCCCGACCTCACCGAGGCGTCCGAGGAGAAACTGCTCACCCTCCTCCGGACGGACATCCGGAAGTTGGGCCATCTCACCTGGCAAGCCATCGTCGACCGCTCCCTGACGACGCTTGCCCCGTCGCTGAAGGAGATGGCCGTCGACGACGGCGAGGCGGCGGCGACGCGGGTGCGGGCGCTCTGGGCGTTGTGGGGCCTCGGCGAGCTCGACCGGAAGACCGTCGCGACGCTGTCGGACGCCCCCAATCGCAACCTGCGGCGGGAAGCGGTCGACGCGATCGGCGACGGCGTGCTCTCCGACGCGGCGGCCCTCGACCTGCTCGCCAAGCGCACCGACGACGCCGACCCACAGGTGCGTGAAGCGGTGATCCACGCGCTTCGCCCGCGGATCGGCTCGAGCCGACGGGCGCTCCGCCTCCTCGTCGGCATGGGAGAGAAGCCGCTGAAGAAGCCCACCGGCACTTCCGGCCGGCACCCGGACAAGACCATCAAGGTGGGCCCCGCCTTCGACCGCGCCCACGAGCGCTATCTCATCCGCAAGGCGCTGACCGCCCACCGGGACAAGGTGCGTCGCCTGCTCGAATCGCCCGCCGGCGACGGCCTCACAGCGGAGAACCGCCTCCTCGCCGCCCTCGCCCTCGCGCCCCGCCGGTCCGCCACCTTCGTCGCGGAGGCGCTGCCCGACCTCGGCCGTGCCCCGAACGAGGAGGAGCTCCTCCGGCTCGCCCGCCACCCGAAGGCGGAGGGAGCGGAGGCGGCGCTGGTCGACCTCCTCGGCAGCGCCGACGGCCTAAAAACGCTCCTGAAGGTTCGCACCCGCGTGGAGGAGGCGAAGATCCGCCCCATCGTGAAGAAGGCCGCCGCCCGTCTCCTCGACGGCGACGACGCGTCGGTGAAGCTCGGCCTGGACGTGGCCGCCGCCTTCGACGTGGCGTCGCTCACGGAGGAGGTCACCCGCCTCCTCGAGAAGCGTCCGTCGCTCCGGACGGCGACGCTCCGGACGCTTCGCCGCGTCGGCCTCTCCTCCGTGGATCCTCTGCTCCGGGTCTTCCGCGCCGCCGACGATCCGGTCGCCCGCGCCGAAGCGCTCGCGACGCTCGCGTCGTCGGGGAAGCAGACGGCGGCGGAGGCGGTGGTCGACCTTTGGCCCCGGCTGACGACGACGGAGCGACGGGAGGCGGTGGACCGCCTCAGCGCCCATCCAACCGGCGCCGAGGCGCTCCTCGACGCGGTCGCGGACGGACGCATCCCGAAGGAGGCCCTCACCGCGGGCGTGGTGGAGCGCCTCCAGACGGTCCTCGGCGACCGGCGGAAGCTGAAGAAGATCCTCGAAGCGATGCCGTCGCGCCTCCGCCCGGTCCTTCGCCTCGGCGGAAAGGAAAGCGCCTGGGCGGACCCGCCGCTGTCGCTGGAGGGCGCCTTCACGGTGGAGACGTGGATCCGCCTGGAGGAAGGCATCACCAACGCCGACGGCATCCTGGGAATGCCCGGCGCGCTCGATATCAACTTCCACGACCGCCGCTTCCGCGTCTGGGCGGGGCCCGAGCGCCACGACGTGGTCATCGCGGACCGTCCGATGGCGCCGAACCTCTGGACCCACGTCGCCGCCACCCGCGACGAGGAGGGCATCTATCGCCTCTACATCGACGGCGAGCACGTGGGCACGGCGTCGGAGGCGGCGCCGGGCTCGCTGTCCGACCTTCGCATCGCGTGGACGGCCGCGTCCGGGGGCACCGCGGGGATGCTCGCGGAGTATCGCGTCTGGGACACCGCCCGTACCCCCGAGACCATCCGGAGCAACTATCGGCGGACCTACGGGAATCGTCCCGACGGCCTCCTGTACTCCGCCCCCGACGACGGGTGGGGGAAGCTAAAGGGCGACGCCGAGGTCGTCCGCACGCCGGACACCCCGCCGCTGCTCCCCGCCTCCCGCGCCAACGCCGTGGAGGCGAAGCTCGATAAGTACCGAAAGCTGGTGGACCGCTCCGGCGACCCGTCGGCGGGGAAGGCGATCGCCGAGCGGCTGTGCATGACGTGCCACCGCGTCGGGGAAAAGGGCCGCCGCATCGGACCGGATCTCACCCAAGCGGTGAAGATGGAGAAGGACGCCCTGCTCCGGAACATCCTCCGTCCCGACGCCGCGATCGAGACCGGCTATCACACGTATCCCGTGGAGAAGACGTACGGCAACGTGGTGGAGGGCTTCCTCGTCTCGAAAAGCGACGACGCGGTGGTCGTCCGGGCCGGCGGGCTCGCCGAGACGCGTATCGAGCGCTCGGCGATCCGCCGGGCGGGATACGTCCGCCGAAGCCTCATGCCGAAGGGTCTCCTCGAGTCCCTCGACGCGAAGCAGGTCCGGGACCTCTTCGCGTATCTCCGCTCGCTCCGATGAAGCGGAGCGCGTGGGGAAAGGCGCCCCTATGGAGCAAACCGCCCACGAGCCGACCCGCCCCGGGCAGGGGTGGTATCTCCTCGCCGCCGTTCTCTTCGCGGTCGCGGCGGGCTTGGTGGCCCTCAGTGTCTGGACCTTGGTCGACCGCGTCGCCACGTTTGGCGGAGACCTCCGCCGCTTCGTGGCGCCGGGGGAGACGGAGCTGACCGTGGAAAAGCCTGGCGAGCGGAGCATCTACTACGAGCACAAGAGCACGGTGGACGGCCGTCGCTTCTCCACGCCGAAGGAGATGCCGCCGCTGACCTGCGAGGTCACGGGACCCGACGGGGAAGCGGTCTCCGTCGAGGCGCCGAGCGGATCCGTGTCGTACGAGCGCTCCGCGCGGAAGGGAAAGCAGGTCTACGTTTTCACCGCGACGAAGCCCGGCACGTATCGGGTTCGGGCCTCTTATCCCGCCGAACAATCCGGCCCGGAGGTGGTTCTCGCCGTGGGGCAGATGGACGTGCTCGGCTTCGTCGGGGCCGTCTTCGGCTCCTGCGCCGCGCTGCTTCTCGGCGGCCTCCTCGCGGTCGGCGGCCTCGTGATCACCATCGTGGTCTTCCTCAAGCGCCGCCGCGGTCCCGCTCCGGCGGGCGCCTAGGGGCGTCGGCGGCGAACGCCCTTCCCGCCGGGAACCGGCGAGCCAGACAGCCCCTTTACCGCTTGGAAAGCCGGTCCACGCGCCGTCTCGCGCGTCCGTCTCCCGACTGGCGTGCCGCTTGCCTCTCGGGCGCGGGCGAGTTGGGCTCACGCAGAATCGAAGACATCCGAGAGAGCGAGTCGGACTCCGGGAAGCACGGGCTCGCCCGGAAGGGTTTCTCCGGGGCGATAGATGGCGGCGTGGTGGTCCGGTGTGTAGGCCGTGATGGTCCCGGTTGGTGGGTCGGCGACCCAGACGAGGCCCGCTCCGTGCTGAAGCCACTGCTCGACCTTCTCCACGACACCGCTCGCCGTGTCATCGGGCGAGATCCCCTCGACCGCGAGGTCCGGAGCACCCTCGACGTAGCCACGACGAGGGCCCGGCTTCCCGCGCGCTTTCCGGATGAACGCGACGTCCGGAGCCCGGACCGTATCGGGGTCTCGCTCGAGGAGGAAGCCGGTCTCTGCGGCAAACAGGGTTCCGAGCCGATTCTCGTGGACGAAACGCCCCACGTGGAGACCGATGAGGAATGCAATCTTGCCGTGGTCTTCGCCGGCCGGGGTTCTTTCGATCAGCCTACCGCGGATGAGCTCAGCCCGCCCCTCCCGATCGCTACGGGCGAGGAGCTCCTCCGCGGTCGTCGGTTTCGGCTCAGTCGAGGCCATATCATTTATTCTAGCTGACCGCCGTTCGTCCGTTCTGTCGAGCCGCGCAGCCTCGGCTACGGGCCTGTCTCCGTAGCCGAGCTCGCGTAGCGTGTGGTCGGGGCGGCGGACCATGCCGGCGGAATATCCTCGTGGGGATGGCGCAAGCACGCGTCGGCGAGGCGGATGCCGATGCGATCGGCCGACGGGGCGACGGTGCGGGGGCAGGGCTCGAGCCGTCCGCAAGCACGGGCAAGCCCGCGGACGGGCTTGCCCGTGCCACCCAAGCAAGGTCGACGCCGACGACACGGAGTTGGTTCACGGCGTCGAGTGCCACCCGCCTCGTTCCTCACTGTGCCTGGG
>CAZQQP010000079.1:0-15165 GCA_964595475.1 uncultured Planctomycetaceae bacterium
CGATGTATCGCGTGGGAAACCCGACGAAGATGTGCGGGGCCCGGTGGTACGCCTTGATCTGGTTCGTGTAGAGCTGCTCGTGCGGCGCCCCCGGGTACTTCAGGTCGCGGGGCTCGGACCAGTCGAGGAGATCGGGTGATGTGGCCGTCCGGATGTCCCGCTTCCCCTCGCCGAAAAAGCGCCAGTACGCCCGATACTCGCCGCGGACGGCGTCCCAGAAGGCGAGGTTCTGGGAGTCGAAGGCGCCCTTCGTGATGACGGGGCCGTCCGCCATCGGCTCCCAATGGATGCCGTCGGCGGAGCGCCAGGGGACGAGGCCGTTGGGGTCGCGGGAGCGGACGATCGCCTTGTACGCCGCCTCCGGTGGACAGGAGGGGCTCTCGTCCTTGAAGACGGCGATGTGGCCGGCGTCCGCGTGGACACCGTCGTGGCGCCCCGTCGTCAGGACGATGTTGTTCTTCTTGCTCCCCTCGTAGGCGAAGAGGCCGAGGTTCGGCTTCTCCCAATGGATGCCGTCCTCGCTCTTCGCGTAGCAGGTGAACAGCGGATGCGGCCGGACGACCTTTCCGTCGCGGACCGTGAGCTGCCACGCCTTGTAGTACATGCGGTAGAGGTCGCCGTCCTCGAAGACGCTGTGGTAGCCGCTGCCGCTTCCCTCCCACGGAGCGTCGTGCGTGAGGACCACCTCCCTCGGGGTCGGGTGGTGGAGTCGTCGGCGGGCGCCGCCGGCCATCCGCTCGATGAGGAAGCGGTCGACGAAGAGCTCACGACGCGTGCCGACGTCGACCGCGGAGGACGCCTCCTTGCCGTAGACGGGGGGCCGCAGCGCGGCGACCGCCCCCACACTCGCGGCGGACTTCAGCCACTGGCGTCGGGACATGCTCATGAGCGGGCTCCTCTCATTGGGACTCCGGTGTCTCCGCCGCCCGGGTCACGCCCTCGTTCCACACCAGCTCTTGCTTGCTGTCGAACAGGGCGAGCCACTGTTGCTCTTTGCTCCATCCGAGGGAGAGCCGCACGTCGCCGTCGCGATCGTTCAGGCCGATCTGCGCCGATGTCGCGTCGGAACGAAGATGCACCGACCCTGCTTGATCAGCGGGGCCCAGCAGCCTTAGGTTTGCCGTCTCTTTATCCACCGAGAGCGTTGCCCAGCCCTTTTGACGGAACAGGTGCAATGTGCTGTTCTGTTGATCCGCGATAAGGACGGTGCGCGGGGCTTTGCCCCCGCCGCCAAACAGAGTGACCTGAGCCCCGTCGCCGGAGGTGGAACAGAAGAGCTCTGGGTCCCCGTTTTCGTCGTAGAAGCGAACACCGTGGCGGTCCACGTGTACGAGCGTCTCACCACTTGAGTGAGAGATCCGAAGCGCTTGCGGAGTCACAGTGGTCTTCGTTTCGGAGCTCTCATCGACGACGGCGAGATGGCCCGTCCGCACGCTCGCTTTTGTGCCTGCGATTAGGAGCAGACCGGCGAGGGTCACAGGCAACAGGAACATACAACAAATGGCGAGACCGACAGTCGCTTGTGTGAGCCGGCGGTTCGCTCTCTGAACCCGACCCATCGCTGTCTCCAGCTCGTCGAGACGATCGGAGAGTTCCATCGTGCTCCTCCGTCGAGCGGGCGCGTGAGCAGCCGTGACCCGTGAGCCATCGGGTTTCAAGCTATCGTGAACACGCTTTGGAAGCAACAGAAAGTGGAGCCTTTGCCGTCACAAGGAACGGGACGTTGCCGACGCCGCCGCCATGGGACTCGGAGGAAATTCACCAAACCGCGGCGACCGTCTTTCGCGACCGTGGTGATCCGTCGCGGAGACTGGGGTCGGTGCATTGGCGGCACTCTCCCTCCCGTTTACGATGGATACGATCCTCAAAGGAAGGCAGAAGACCGATGCGCAAGCACACTCCGTTCGTGCCCCTCACCATGCTCGTCGCGCTCGCCGGTTTCCTGGGGAGCCCAGGGCGAGCGGACGCGTCCGGCGAGGAGCCGGACCCGCCCAATCTGATCGTCCTCCTCGCCGACGACATGGGGTGGAAGGACCCGTCCTGCTTCGGCGGCACGGCGGTGGAGACGCCCCACATCGACGCGCTCGCCGCGGACGGGATGAAGTGGACGCAGTTCTACGCCGCGTCCGCGGTCTGCACGCCCACCCGCGTCTCCGTCCTCACCGGCCGCTACCCGCTTCGCTTCGACGTGCGCAAGCATTTTCGCGACCGGGTCTCCTACCTCCCGACCGACGCGACCACGCTCGCGGAGCTGCTGAAGCGGGACGGCTACGCGACCGCCCACCTCGGCAAGTGGCACCTCGGCGGTCTCCACGTCGACGAGAACGGACATCGGAAGGCGAACCAGCCCGGCCCCGCCCAGCACGGGTTCACCTACTACCAGACCCAGATCGAGCAGCAGCCACTCCGCGGGCGGATGGGTCGGAAGCGCATCCTCTACCGGAAAGGAGGGACGTGCCTGATACGCAACGGCAAGGTCGTCCCGGAGAGCGATCCCTATTACGACAAGCACTTCACGGACATCAACGGGGACAAGGCCGTCGAGCTGATCGAGCGATATCACCAACAGAAACGGCCCTTCTTCCTGAACGTCTGGTGGATGGTTCCACACAAGCCGTACGAGCCGGCGCCCGAGCCCTTCTGGTCGCGGACCGCGGCGGAGGGCATCAGCGAGGATCAGCATCGCTTCCGCTCGATGGTGGCCCACATGGACCACAAGATCGGGCGGATCGTGGCCAAGCTGAAGGAGCTCGGCATCTACGAGGAGACCTTCATCCTCTTCACGTCGGACAACGGCGCCGCCTACGAGGGGCAGATCGGCCCGCTGAAGGGAGGGAAGACGGACCTGCACGAGGGGGGGATCCGGGTGCCCGCCATCGCGACGTGGCCGGAGCGCATCCCGGCCGGGACGGAGACCGACGCCCTCGGTCACGCCAACGACATCCTTCCGACGTTCTGCGCCGCGGCGGGGGTCTCCCTACCGGAGGAGAAGCGGGTCGACGGGGTGAACCTCCTCCCGCACCTGACCGAGCGGAAGCCGGTCGACCGCGGCACCGTCTTCTGGCAGATGGATCTCTACGGAAACCTCCAGCGCCACTACGACAAGCCCAAGCCCTACGCCACGGAGGTGGCACGTCGGGGCCCGTGGAAGCTGCTCGCGCGCAAGGGGAAGCCGGTGGCGCTGTACAACCTGGAAAAGGACATCGGCGAGGAGAACAACGTCCTCGACGAGCACCCGAAGCGCGTCGCCGAGCTTCGGAAGGAGCTCGAGGCGTTCCTGAACGCCCCGAGGAACCGGAGCTGGCGGAAGGGCTCGAAGTAGATGGGTTCAACGGTCGCCGCTCCCCTTTCGCGGTTGCTTCGATAGCGGATCCCTTGAAAAGGAAGCAGGCGTGAGCCGCGGTTTCACCCCAATTGCGTGGGCCGTCGTTTGTCTGGTCGGGATCGCCGCCGCTGCGGCGTGGGCCGCTGGTGACAGGTCCGCGTCGGAAACGTCGACCGGAGATAGACGCGAGGCCGACAGTGGGGCCTCCTCCCGATCGCAGTCGCCGGCCGACGCGTCGTTTCAGCCGCCCCCGTTGGACGTGCCCGAAGGTTTCTCCATCGAGCCCGTGGCGACGCCGCCGCTGGTCCGCCACCCGATGATGATCGACGTGGACCCGCGGGGCCGCCTCTTCGTCGCGGAGAGCGGCGGGGTGAACCAGAAGGCGAAGAAGCTCCTGAAGACCCGTCCCCACAAGATCCTCCTGCTCGAGGACAGCGACGGCGACGGGCGATACGACGAGCGGACCGTCTTCGCCGACGATCTGGTCCTCCCCAACGGCGTCCTCTGGCACGACGGCGGGCTGTACGTCTGCTCGGCGCCGTTTCTCTGGCGCTTCGAGGACACGGACGGCGACGGCGTCGCGGACGTCAAGAAGAAGATCTTCGGCAAGTTCGGCTTCAACGGCATGTCCTCCGCGTTCCACGGGCCGACCCTCGGCCCCGGCGGGCGGCTCTACTGGTGCGGCGGTCAGCACGGGTGGGTCCTCGGCGACGAGAGCGCGGGCCGGAAGCCCGAGAACGGGTGGACCTCCAAGACGCCGGGCGTCTTCTCCTGCCGCCCCGACGGAAGCGACCCGAGGGTCCGCGCCCACGGCGGGCTGGCCAACCCGGTGGAGGTGACGTTCGCCCGCACCGGCGAGGTCTTCGGAACGGTGGCGGTCTACAAGCGGGTGGACGGCCGCCGCCACGACGCCGTGCTCCACTGGGTCGACGGCGGGGTCTTCAACCTCCACCCGAAGGAGGCCAAGGGCCTCACGCGGACCGGCCCGCCGCTTCCACCGCTGAGCCTCCGCGGCCAGGTCGCCCCCGCCGGGCTCACCCGCTACCGAAGCACCCACTTCGGAGACGCCTACCGCGGCGACCTCTTCGTGACGGAGTTCAACACCCACGAGGTGCATCGGCTCTCCGTCGATCGGGCCGGGGCCACGTTCCGCACGTCTCGGGACAAGGTCTTCCTCTCGTCCTCGAGCCACGACGCCCACTTCACGGACGTGGAGGAGGACGCGGACGGCACGCTCCTCGTCGTGGATACGGGCGGGTGGTTCCGATACGGCTGCCCCGATTCCGACGTGGCCAAGCCGGACATCCTCGGCGCCGTCTATCGCGTGCGGCGGGACGACGGAGATATGCGGAAGAGGCCGCGAGGGAACAACCTCTCTTGGGCCGAAGCGACGCCCGAACGGCTCGCGGACCGTCTGGACGATCCCCGCTTCGCGGTGCGTGACCGGACCATGGCGACGCTCGCGGACCGCGGCGGGAAGGCCGTCGACGCCCTTGCGGAGGTCCTCGACGACGGCACGGCCCGGGCGCGGCGCCACGCGGTGTGGGCCCTCACCCGGATCGAGGGGGAGGCCGCACGGAAGGCGGTGCGGTCCGCCCTCGCCGACGAGGCCTTTTCCGTCCGCCTCGCCGCCACGCGGAGCGTCGCCACACGCGTGGACTCGTCCGCTGTCGACCGATTGACGAGCCTCGTCCGAAACGACGAGCCCGCGGTGCGGCGGGAGGCGGCGACGGCGCTGGGGCGGATCCGCGACGCGGCGGCGGTGCCGGCGCTGCTCGACGCCCTGAAGAAAGGCACGGACCGCTTCCTCGAGCACGCGCTCATCGGCGCCCTCATCCGGATCGACGCGCCAAAGAAGGTCGCCCCGGCGCTGGAGGCGAACAACGCCGCGGTCCGACGGGCCGCCCTCGTGGCCCTGGACCAGATGGACAGCGGCGAACTGACGGCGGAGACCGTCGCCCGCTCCCTCGGCGCCCGCGACGAGCGGCTGCGGAAGGCCGCCACACGCATCGTCCTCCGCCACAAGGGCTGGGCCGGGGAGATCGTCGGCCGCTTCCGCGAGTGGCTGCGAACCGCCGACCCGACCGACGCCCGCCTGTCGCGCATCCGCGGCGTCGTCGTCGCCTTTCAGTCGCGGCCGCCCGTCCGAAAGGCCGTCGCCGCGGCGCTGACCGACGCCAAGACGGCGAGGGCGGTCCGTCTCCACCTGCTCGCGGCGATCGGCGAGACGACGCTCGCCGACCCGCCGGAGCGGTGGGTGGCCGCGATCCGCAAGCTGACCGGCTCCGACGACCGGGAGGTGGCACGCCACGCCGTCCGGGCCGCCGCCTCCTTGGACGCCCCCGCCCTCGACGGACGGATGCGGACCGTCGCCCACGACGGGGAGCGGCCGGCGAAGATCCGCCTCGCGGCGCTGCGGGCCCTCGGCGGTCGAGTCGGAAAGCTTCCGTCCAACACGTTCGAGCTCCTGACCGACCGGCTCACCCCCGCCACGGACGCGGACCGCCGCCTGGACGCGGCGGAGATCCTCGGGAAGGCGGACCTCACCCGCGAGCAGAAGCTCCGCCTGACCGACGCCGTCCGGTCGGCCGGTCCGCTCACCCTGCCCCCGCTTCTCGGCGCCTTCGAGGAGACGAAGGACCCGAAAGTCGGATCGAAGCTCGCCACGGCGCTGACGAAGGCGCCGGGCGTCTCCAACGTCCGGCCCGAGCGACTGCAACGCATCCTCGGCCAGTTTCCGGAAAGCACCCGCTCCGCCGCGGCGGGGCTCCTCCAAAAGCTTCGGTCGGCAAAGGAGGCGCGGAAGAAGCGGCTGCGGGCGCTCCAGCCGATCCTCGACGAGGGCGATCCCGACCGGGGGCGGGACGTCTTCTTCTCGAAGAAAGCGGCGTGCTCCGTCTGTCACCGCATCGGCGACGCGGGCGGCACGATCGGTCCGAACCTCACGAACATCGGCTCCATCCGGAGCGAGCGGGACCTCCTCGAGTCGATCGTCTTCCCCAGCGCCACCATCGCCCAGGGCTATCAGCCGTCGCTGCTCACCTTGAAAGACGGGCCCACCCGCTTCGGCATCGTCCGGAGGCGGAACGAGAAGGCCATCCACCTCGCCGACCCCGCGGGCAACACCGCCCGCATTGCGAGGAAGCGGGTCGAGAAGATCCGCCCGAGCGCTCGGTCCATCATGCCCGCGGGCCTCGACCGAGTCCTGAGCGAGAAGCAACTCGCGGACCTCGTCGCGTTCCTCCGGAGCACGGAGGCCGGCTCTCCCACGGATGCTTCGGCGGAATAGCCGAGCCACGTGGAAGCACACGCCACGGGCCGGATCAATCCGACCGGACCGAGGGAGGCGTTTTCCATCGAGCACTGGCAGACGAGCTGCGCCAACACCGTGTGCTGAGGGGAGACCGCCGACGGTTTCCTTCCTTGGGTGGCACGAAATTTGGGTGGCACGGACAAGGCCGTCCGCGGCCTTGTCCGTGCGGACTCGCTGGCTTGAACGCGAGACACCGACTCGGATCCCTCCGCCACATCATCGGTCACTAGGCGAACTGTGCGCAAAGGGACAGCCAGGGATGAATCGACGCCAGGTGGAGATCTCGCGCCTGCCTCGAACCGCACGGACAAGACCGCGGACGGTCTTGTCCGTGCCACCCGACGTCAGCCAGCCCCCGACCCCGCGGTCGCTCACCCAAGCAGCGCTTGCGGGTCTACACTCGACCGATGCGAATCGCTCAGATCACGGATTTGCACCTGCGTCACCACCTCCCCGGCAGCGCCGACATCCCGCGTCGGCGCTCCCGCGCGATGGCATGGATGTTTCCGCGAGCCCTCGAGGAGGCGAGGGCCGCCGGCGCCGACCTTGTCGCGGTGACGGGTGACCTCCTCGACGTGCCCTCGTGGCTGAGCCACCCCGAGCCGGGCTTCGAGACGGACGACCCGCCCTCCTGGCGCGCGGCGGCGACGGCGGACTACCGCTGGGTGAAAGCGTGCCTCGACGGTTGCGGGATGCCCTACCTCGTCCTCCCCGGCAACCACGACCACGAAGAGCTGTTCGCGAGTGTCCTCGACCTCTCCGAGCGTCGCCGCGACATCGCCGGCCACCGCGTCATTCGGTTCACGGACCGCGAGCACGCGGGCCACGTGCCCCGCCGCTTCGCCGGTGAGCGGTCCGCGTGGGAAGCGGCCCTCCGCGATACCGCGAGCCCGCCGCAGGTCCACCTCCAGCACTACGTGATCACCCCCTCGCTCCGCCGCGGCTATCCCCACAGCTACGGCGAGGGCGAGGAGCTCACCCGCCGAATGGTCGACTCCGGACGGGTCCGCCTCGCGCTGAGCGGCCACTATCACGCCGGCACGGAATTGATCCGATACGGGGGCACCACCTTCGCGACCGGGCCGGCGTTCTGCGAGCCCCCGCACCCCTGGCGTCTCTACGACGTCGACGCGAGCGGCGTGGAGATGGAGCCGCGGACCCTCGGTGACGGCGCCGCGGCGCGACCGGCGGTCTTCGTCGACCGCGACGGGACGCTCGGCGAGGAGCCGTCCTTCTACGGCGGCCCGGAGCGGTTTCGCCTCCTCCCCGGTGTCGCCGACGCGATCCGACGCCTGCGGGAGGCGGGATACGCGGTCGTCGTCGTGACCAACCAGGCCGCGGTGGGAATGGGCTATGTCCCGGCGTCGGCGCCGGTCCTCGTCCACGACAAGCTCGCCCGCCTCCTCGCTGAGGAGGGAACGGAGGTCGACGCGGTCTACTTCTCGACGGCGGCCGGGAGCCGGGCGATCTTCCCGGAGCACGCCGGACAGCAGGACGCCAAGCCCAGCCCCGCCATGCTCCACCGCGCCGCGACGGAGCTCGGCCTGGATCTCCGCCGCTCGTGGATGATCGGCGACCGCCTCGACGACGTGCGGACCGGGTGGAACGGGGGCGTCACGCCCATCCTGGTCCGCACGGGCTACGGCGCCGCCGCGGCGGAGGCGGTGCGGGCCGAGTCACCCGATGCGCTGGTGGTGGACGATCTCGCGGCGGCGGCGGAGCGAGTCCGCCGCAAGCGATAGGCCGTTCCGGCTTCTGCGCCAAAACATTGCCGGCCGGTCGCGAGCGTGTGCGCGCCCTCAGCGCCCTCCGAGCCTCGGAGAGAAGCTGCCAGTCCCGTTTTTTTCCGTAGATGGCGAACCGGCGCCGAGGCCGAACCCAGAGGGTTCGGCTATATAGCCCGATCATCTTGATCGGGCCTGCTCGCCGCGCCACGGGCGGTTCCGGGGGACGTGATCTCCCCCCGTGGGCCGTTGGAGGGCCGCCTGCGCGCACACAATCGCGACCGGCAGGAAACATTGTGGAATTGTGCGTGGCCCCCTTCGTTCTCTGATCCTTTGGTAGGTGTCCGGCGAAGCCTTGGGTGCCTCTCCGCTGGACGAACGCAATCGGGTTCATTTTTTCGACCGTCCATCTCTCGGGCTCGAGGCGATCCTCGACGGTCTCGACGTCTTTCGTTGCGGTCGGAATCGACGCGCCCGATGCCGACACCGGACACCGACGCCAGTGCCGGAGAGCGCCACACACCCCTCCCTCACGGTCGGGGCTCGTTTGAAACATTCGCTTCGGAGGAGTCATCATGGCTTGGACAGCCGCCGGATGTCCCAGTGCTCCGGTACCTTGTAGTCTCGGTTCCGCCCGACGCCGTACGGGGGTAGGCCGTCGTCGGGTTGCAGCCGGCGGAACTCGGCCAGACGCTCGTACATCCGGTCGACACGGTCCGGATGTTTTTTCGTGAGACTCTCCTCCTCGCCCCGATCGCGGTCGAGGCGGAAGAGAAGCTTGCGCCGGTCCTTCTTCGCCGACGGGTCGGCGACGCTCGGGCCGAGGACGACGAGCTTCCAAGGCCAGTCCATCAGCGCGATCCGCTCGCGGTCCGGCCCGCGTTGGCCCCAGTAGTGGTACAGCTCGCGGCCGAAGGTGTCCCCCTCGCCGCGGAGGACGTCGAGGACGTCGAGGCCGTCGAGCGGCTTACCGCCGGGGTCCTCGACGCCCGCGACACGGAGCAGCGTCGGAAGCAGATCGATGTAGGCGATGGGCGACTCCACGATTCGCCCGCTCGGCAGCCCGCCGGGCCAGCGGACTACCGACGGCGTCCGAACGCCACCCTCGAAGACGTCCTGCTTCGTTCCCCGCAGCGGTCCGTTGTCGCCGAAGCGACCCGTGCCCCCGTTGTCGCTGAAGAACCAGACCAGCGTCTGCTCGCGGACTCCGGTCTCGTCGAGCGCCTCCAGGATCCGCCCCACCCCGCGATCCATGAGCGTCACCATGGCCGCGTAGGTCCGTCGCCGCTCCGGCGCCGGCTTTCCGTTCCACTTCAGCTCCTCGTACGCCGCGATCGCGTCCTCGGGCGCTTGCAGCGGGGCGTGGGGCGCGTTGAACGGCACGTAGCAGAAGAAGGGCGACTCGCCGCCGGCGTGGTCGCGGATGAACCGCACCGCGGCGTCCGCGATGAGGTCCGTCGTGTAGCCGGACCGGTCGCTCGGCTCGTAGCCCACGTGCCAGTCGACCTCCCCTTCCCGCTTGTGGGTGAAGTAGTCGATCGCCCCGTTGTAGTGGCCCTCGAAGCGGGTGAAGCCCTGTCGCAGCGGGTGGTACTTCATCTTCCGGTGGCCGAGGTGCCACTTGCCGAAGCAGCCGCGGTGCTCGTACCCGGCGTCGGCGAGGCGCTCCGGTAGCGTCGCCTCGTCGGCGGGCAAGCCCGCGTTCCGCCACGGCGGGATCACCGCACGCATGAGGCCGAAGCGAATGGGATACCGCCCGGTGAGCAACCCCGCACGCGTCGGCGTGCAGATGGAACACGCGTAGAAGCGCTCGAGGCGGACGCCCTGATCGGCGAGGCGGTCGAGGTTGGGTGTTCGGATGTTCGCTCCGTGATATCCGACGTCGCCCCACCCGAGGTCGTCCGCGACGAGGACGACGATGTTCGGCCGCTCCGCGGCGGCAGCGGCTCCGGTGAGCCCCAGAACGAGGAGCATGCCGAGACAAACCATCGGCCGGCATCCGAGAAAGATCGAGACCCCGTCGGCGAGCGTCCACCGGTACCGGTCTCCGCGGCGGGAGACCGCCTGCTTCCCCGGGATCCGTTTCCGTGAGCGTGGCGGGTCGACCATGGGGCTTCTCCTGCTGTTCGGGTCCGCGGCCTTGGCCATGGGTTCCTCGCACCCCGTTGCTTTCCTAGCGAAACTCGGAGGATTGGCAACAGGCGCATCCCCTTCCACTACGCCCGATCTCCGCAGGTGACATCTTCGGCTCTGATCGTCTGTCGTCATGGGGGAGCAGATGGGCTTTCTCACGATCGCTCGCGAGCGCGTCTGTGAGGCGGGTCAAGACGACGGTCGAGCGCCACGGACCAACGGCGTGGAGTGCAGGGTTTGCGCCGAGCCGGTCCACCACGAGCAAGGCCGCGGACGGCCTTGTCCGTGCTACCCGACACCCGTGAACCAATTGAGAACAGCGAAGAATTGTTTTTCGCTCCGTGGAACCGGAAAAGTCCGCGAGGCTTCGCCGATGGGGCGAGCGGTGAGCTGTGACGGGAAGGGGGCGGGTTTCCGAAAGACCGGGTGACCCCAATACACGGGACCCTTGCTGGAATAGGCCGTCGTCCACGGGCTTGCGCTCGCGAGGACGGATGCGAGCGGAGACAAGGGTCAGTTCACGGCGTTGGTGGCACCCTCGTCCGCGTTCATAAGCACTGCTTGTGCGCTCTCCAGCTTCGCCCCGCACAGACTTGGGCCGCCGCGAACGCGCTCTTTCGTGGCCGTCTCGTTTGCCCGTCGGCGCGGTCACGACCCGACGTAGCGGTCGTAGAGGCCCTTGGCGCGGGCGGGGTCCCGCACGCCGTGGACGATCGCCCGGCCGCCGGCGAAAACCGTGAGGCGGACGGGGTCGGGCTGGTCGGTGAGCTCCGCCTCCACCGCGAAGGGGTTGCCGCGGACGTGCGCGTGGGAAGAGAGGCGATCGCGGACGGCTTGGAGGAAGGAGTCGGGAGCGTCTCCCGAGTCCGCGTGGCTCCCCACCGCCGGGATGATCTGGACGGCGTCCTGGCCGCAGAGGAGCGTGGCGCCGGCGCCCTGTCCGTCGTCGAGATACGGGAAGCGACGCTCGCCGCAGCAGGGACAGCCGGCGGGATCGTGGGCGTCGCCGACGCGGAGCGTTTGGTGGGTGCCCGACCAGAGGTCGACGGAGAGAAGCTCGCGGCGCGTCCGCGCCACGTTGTCCGAGAGGAGCTTCAACGCCTCCGCCGCTTCGACGCTGCCGACCAGCGTGGCGATCGGCCCGAGCACGCCCGCCGTCTCGCAAGTCGGGCCGCCGGCCGACGGCGGGTCGAACAGACAGCGGAGACAGGGGCCGGCGAGGCCGAGACGCTCCCACGGCGTCTCGCCGCCGGGTGTCGTGGGGAGGACGGGGTAGACCACGCCGGTCGTCCCCACGGCGCCGCCGTAGATGTACGGCCGGCCCGCCTTGACCGCGAGGTCGTTGAGGAGGAACCGCGTGGGAAAGTTGTCCGTGCCGTCCAAGAAGAGATCCGCCCCCTCCGCGACCGCCTCGGCGGTGTCCGCGTTGAAGTCGTCCACCACGGCGTGAACCGTCACGTCTTGGTTGATGCCGCCGAGCTTCGCCCGGGCGGCCTCCGCCTTGGGAAGACGCTCGGCGGCGTCGCCCTCGTCGAAAAGAAGCTGACGCTGGAGATTGGTCCACTCCACCACGTCGCGGTCGACGAGGATCAGCTCGCCGACACCCGCCCTCGCGAGCAGCTCCGCGACCACGGTGCCGAGCGCGCCGCACCCGACCAGCAGCACGCGGGAGGCCGCCAGCCGCCGCTGGGCGGCCGCGTCGAGGTCCGGAAGCCGCATCTGCCGGTCGTATCGGTCAGCCATCGCCCGCCGGGTCTCCTTCCTCGGCCTTGGGCAGCTGGAGCGGCGCCGTCAGCTCGCCGAGGATCAACTGCACGCTCCGGCGCGGCACGTTCACGATCCGCTGACGCACGCGGATGCCGCTGTCCCCCCCCGTCCCGACGGACTCGGCCACGGGCGTCTCCAGGCGGCCGAGCTCCTGGACGCCCGTCGCGAGGCGACGCCGTCTCGCCCGGCTCATCCGGAGAAGAAGTCCGCTGTCGCTCGCCTGCTCGACCGCCCGACGCAGACGGTCCACCGCCTTGCGGGACGAGGGGTCGCCCGCCTCGACCCGAGCCCGGACGTCCCGGATCCGAGCCTCGAGCCGGATGCCGTTTCGGCGGGGAAGCCGCGGAATCAGCGCCTCCCGGTAGCGGAAGATGGGCCGATTCTCCGCCGCGACCCGCTCCTTCGCCCGCCGCAGCCGCTGATTGGCCCGGCCGGCGGTCCGGACGAGACGCTCGGGGACGTTCCCCATCACGGTGCCGCTAGGGAGAGCCGTGATGATCGGCTTGTGCGCCGCGACGCCGGGGGCCACGACCGCCTCCGCCCCGCTCACGATGTGCTTGACGCTTCCGCTGAACGCGAGCGCGCCGTCCCCGCCTCTCCGGTCGATGTCGGGCTCGGGTTGGCTGAGCGGCGCGGGCATGTGCTCGATGACGGACCGCAGCCGCTCCCAACCCACGGAGCGGAGGTCCGGCTCGAAGCTCAGCACCTGCCACTTCAGATAGCCGTCCGTGGGTCGGTCCGCCGCCAGCGACCGCGTCAGGGCGTCGACCAGCTCCGCCTCCGCGACACGCCAGCCCACATCGTGGGCGAAGCTCGCGGTGGAACGCGGCCACCGCGTGTCGCTCCGGCGAAGCTCAGCCTTCAATCGCTTCAGGACGACGTGGAAGGGAACCGATCTTCCCCCTTCCCCTCGCTTCTCCGCCCGGGATACACCGGCCCACCCGCCGATCAGCACACAGAGCGCCGCGACCGCGGCGCGGCGGCTTGGGCCTCTAGGAGCCATCCCATCACCATGCGAAGTGCGCGAAGGCCTTGTTGGCCTCCGCCATCCGGTGGCTCTGCTCCTTCTGGGAGACGGCCTTCCCCTCGCGGTTGTAAGCGTCCCACAGCTCCTTGGCGAGCCGTTCCGCCATGGGCTTGCCCTTCTCCGCCCGCGCCGCGCGGATGATCCAGCGGAACGCCAGGCTCCGCTGCCGCTTCTGGTTCACGGGCATGGGCACCTGGTAGTTCGCCCCGCCCACGCGTCGGGAGCGGACCTCCACCTGCGGACGCACGTTGTCGATCGCCCTCTCGAAGATGCGGATGGCGGTCTCCTTGCCCTTGGCCCGCTGCTCCACGCGGTCCAGGGCGGAGTAGACGATCCGCGTGGCGACTGTCTTCTTTCCGTCCCACATCACGCAGTTGATGAACCGCGACAGCTGCTTGGAGCCGTATCGCGGGTCGGGCGCGAGCTGCTGTTCCGCTTTGGTGATCCGTACAGCCATGGTTTACTTCTTCTTGCCTCGCTTGGTGCCGTACTTCGACCGGCTCTGGCGCCGTCCCTCGATGCCGAGCGTGTCCAGCGCCCCGCGGACGATGTGGTATCGAACGCCGGGGAGGTCGCGGACACGGCCGCCGCGGACGAGGACGATGGAGTGCTCCTGGAGGTTGTGGCCCTCGCCGGGGATGTACGCGGTGACCTCCTTGCCGTTGCTCAGCCGAACCCTCGCGACCTTCCGGAGCGCGGAGTTGGGCTTCTTCGGCGAGACCGTCCGCACGCGGAGGCAGACACCCCGCTTCTGCGGACAGTTCGCGAGGTCCTTCGCCTTGCTTTTGGCCTTCGGCGTCCACCGCGGCTTCCGAACGAGCTGATTCGCAGTCGGCATACGTTTCCTCGCGCTTGTACTCCGTCAGCGAAAGCTACAGAGTATAGCCACGCGGACGCTGTCCGGACAAGCTCCACGGAGTGGGTGAGGGGGCGAGGGGGCGAGGCCACTGGCAGGCGAGCTGCCAGTGGCACCCGGCACGGCTTGGTGTCCCAACACATGTTCACCCACTACGTGGTCGACGCGATCACCAACGGTGTGCACGCCGCGACCTGGGCCGGCCCTGCGTTTCAGCGGCCGTTCGACGAGCGCATCCCGGGCTGGCGGCAGGACAACTACAGGCTGCGGTACGCGCTCAGGATCCCGGCCGAGCGGATCTGGGCCGCCCACCGGGAACAGAAGCGGACGCTGCTTCAGCGGGCCAACGAGGAGACCGACACCGGGATGGACGAGGACACGCTGACCCTCGGCTTTGCGCGGCGGATGACACCGTACAAGCGGCCTGACCTGCTGTTCCGGGACATCAACCGCTTGAAGCAGATCGTCGATCGCTGCGGACGGCTCCAGCTGGTGTGCGCCGGCAAGGCCCACCCCCGGGATGAAGAGGGCAAGCGGCAGATCCAGCACGTGTTTCAGGCCCGGGAAGCCCTGCGAGACCGGGTCACCATCGCCTTCCTGCCGAACTACGGCCTCGAGCTGGGCGGAATGATCACGTCAGGAGTCGACGTGTGGCTGAACACGCCGGAGCCGCCCCTCGAGGCCTCCGGCACCAGCGGCATGAAGGCGGCGCTGAACGCCGTGCCCTCTTTGAGCATTCTTGATGGCTGGTGGATCGAGGGCTGCGTCGAGGGCCTGACCGGCTGGGCCTTCGGCGAGCCGGCCCTCGAGCCGCAGGAGCGCGCCGACGGCTCGAGGGACGCCGCGGAGCTTTACGACAAGCTCGAGAAGACCTTGCTCCCGACGTTCAACAACCACCGCGATCGGTTCATCGAGATCACGCGGCACGCGATCGCGATCAACGGCTCGTTCTTCAACACCCAACGGATGCTGAGCCAGTACGTCCTCAGAGCGTGCTTCGGCTGATCGCATCTCCATCGG
>CAZQQP010000079.1:15175-16535 GCA_964595475.1 uncultured Planctomycetaceae bacterium
CTGCACGACCAACTGCTCCGCGCTCTGGTTCCATCCGCGCCGCCTTCGAGCCTCCGAGGGGCAGCGGCGGTGGCGCGCGATGGCTTGCCGCTGGCTCCCACCACCCTCGGGGCGACGACTGATCCACTCCCTGCGGGCCCAATCGGGGTGATCCGACGCAGCGTTCGGCTTCTTTGGGCGCCCCCCGGCCGCCCGGTCCTACCGCGACAACGCCCGGAAGACGCGTCCGAGCATCCTGATTTCGGGGTTTGATGCGCTCATGCGAACACGGCCGTGGAGTGGCAACCTTTGTTCGCATGGCTAACGACCAATCGAAAGAGCGGACGGTCGAGGCGTGTGTCGCGTGCCTCGGGAGGGCGGTGGGAGCCGTACAGGTTCCCCCGATGCGAAAACGGGGCCGAGGCGGTGGCGCCGCGGGCGACAGGGGCGCGGAGCATGCCGTTCGACCGAACCCCGGAGGCTCCGCATGAGCGAAGGCGTGACGAGACGGATGTCGCTGCTGGACCGATTCCTGACGGTCTGGATCTTCCTGGTCATGGCGCTCGGCGTGCTGGTCGGCTATGCCCTGCCGACGATCGCGGGCCTATGGGACTCGCTCCGCGTCGGAACGACCAATCTGCCCATCGCCATCGGGTTGATCCTCATGATGTATCCCCCGTTGGCGAAGGTTCGCTACGAGAAGCTGCCCGTGGTGTTCCGGAATGGGAAGCTGCTCGCGCTCTCCCTGGTGCAGAACTGGATCGTCGGGCCGCTCGTCATGTTCGTCCTCGCGATCGCGCTGCTTCCCGACCGTCCCGAGCTGATGGTCGGGGTGATCCTGGTGGGGCTCGCCCGCTGCATCGCCATGGTGCTCGTCTGGAACGACCTCGCCGACGGCGACTCGGAGCTGGCGGCCGGTCTGGTCGCCTTCAACGCGGTCTTCCAGGTGCTGTTCTACTCCGTCTACGCCTACGTCTTCATCACGCTGCTCCCGCCGCTGGTCGGCCTGAGCGGGGCGATCGTCGACGTCTCCATCGCCGAGATCGCCGGGACCGTCCTGATCTACCTCGGCATCCCGTTCGCCGCGGGCCTTCTCTCCAGTCTCGGCTTGCGCCGCGTCCGCGGCGACGCGTGGTACTTCACCCGCTTCGTCCCGCGGATCTCGACCCTGACACCGGCCGCCCTGCTGTTCACGGTGTTCGTCATGTTCTCGCTGAAGGGCGAGAACATCATTGCGCTGCCGGTGGACGTGCTCCGCGTAGCGATTCCGTTCACGATCTACTTCGTCTCGATGTTTTTCATCACGTTTTTCGTCGCCACGCGGATCGGCGCCTCGTATCCGAAGTCGACCACGCTCGCGTTCACCGCGGGGAGCAACGAC
>CAZQQP010000080.1:0-2076 GCA_964595475.1 uncultured Planctomycetaceae bacterium
CTCCTTACATAGCATCCTCCTTTCCCAGGCTTTCCCTGGCGCAACGGGAGCGTCGGACCGGCGACGGGCTCGCGGAAAAGGAATACAGCCCGACGGCCGTGGTCCGCAGCCGCGCTCGAAGCGGGAGGGCTGTTGGTGCGGACGAACGAGTCGTCGCCTCGTGGCGACGGCGCGTTGCCGAGCACCTCTTCCGAATTTCACCGGTGGGCTGCCGGGCCCTTCCAGCCGCTCGAGCTCCTGCTCTACCCCGTCGCCCGGCCGGTACGCGATTTGTTCGAGCAACCGGAGCGGTCGTTCACACGACCGCCCCGATGGCGCACCATCGCGGTCGGGGGACGTGGAGGCAGCCATGGAATGGATTTTCGCTTTCGTAGTGGTCGTCGCAGGGATCACCATGGTGGGCCACGGCCTGTGGGTCTTCTTCCGCGCCGTCCTCCGAGGTCTTCTCGACCGTCCCACGTCCGCCCAGCCGACCCAGCCAACACGCGATACGGATCGCGAGGAACAGCGGAGCCGAAGCGGATCGCATGAGGACGAGCTCGCTGTCACCAGGCGACAGATCCATTTCTTTCACCAGTATGGGTGGCTCGATGCCGAGACCTATCGGGCCGTCGAGCGGTCGATCGACGCGGCCCGGAACTCGCCGCAGGCATGGCCGAACGAGGGCCGAGCGACGGCCACCGCGCCTGGGCCATTGCCGGACCAGACGCCACCAAGCAGCTCGTCGGAGGGAGCCCCCGAACCGCCGCCGGCCCGCCCCACGCCCGCGGAGACCCCGCCGTCGCCTCCTCCCTCCGAAACGCCCGATGCGGACGATCTTTTCGCGAAGCCCGTCCCGGACACGCCAGCCGGCGAGTCAGCACACGAGCCGGGAAGCTCCGCCGAGACGCGCCCGGTTTCGCCGCGCGAGTGGGAAGATGTGCTCGGCGTTCCTTCCGACGAGCCGCACTCTCCGCCAAGCAAACCGACAGCAGAGCCACGAAGCCGCGGCGGACCGTCCCCTCCTTCGCTGCCTTCCGAGACGCCGGGACTCGCCGGCGGCCCGCCGCGACGGCTCCCCGACGTGCTGGCGGCCTTCATGGAGGCCCGGCATATCCGCTGGGGCGAGCTGGTCGGGGGCATGCTCATCCTCTTCTGCTCCGTGGCGCTGGTCATCAGCCTGTGGGAGCAGATCACCGAGCATCCCGTCGGCAAGCTCCTGACCTTCGTGGCGGTGAACACGGCGCTGTTCGGCGCCGGGCTCTTCATGCAGCGCCGGTGGGACGTCCCGATGACCAGCCGAAGCGTCCTGTCGATCGCGACGCTCCTCGTTCCGCTGAACTTCCTCGCGATCGCGGGAATCGGCGAGGGCCGCGCCGCCGGGCCCATCCTGGTCGGCCTGGAAGCGCTGAGCGTGGCGCTGTTCGCCGGTCTTCTCTGGCGGACCGGCCGCATCGTCACTCCCGCCTGGCCCCACCTCCTGGTGATCGGCGTCCTCGTCCCCTCCGCGTCGCAGCTCGCCGTTCCCCACTTCCTCGCGAGCGACGGTGGATCGACGGCGGTGGTGTGCCTCCTCGCCGCCATCCCGCTGGTCGGGTACGCGGGCGGGATGGGCGGCGCGGTCGTCCGGGGAAGTCGGTGGGCCGTCCTCGGCAGGGCGCGGGCCGACGCGCTGCTGGTTCTTCTCGGCCTGCTCGTCCTCGCCGCGGTCGTCCCGGTGGGCTTGGTCGCGTATCGGACCGGCGACCTCGCCGACGCCCTCCGTCGGATGTCGCCGCTGCTGAGCGTCGTCGGGCTTCCGCCGATGGCCGTCGGGCTCCTCCTGTGGCAGCGGGTCCGGTCGCCTCGGCTGGCGTCGACCCGGGCGATCGGAACCGCGGCGACCATCGGCGGATCGCTCCTGGTCGCGTGGCCGCTGTTCGCCGCGTGGCCGGAGCCCGCGACACTTTTGCCGGCGCTTCTTCTCGATTTCGCCGCCCTGACGCTTCTGGGATGGTTTCTGTCCGTTCCGATGCTCCACGTCGCGGCGGGAGGGGCCCTTCTTCTAGCTTACCTCCTCGGCTTCCACGTGTGGATGGGGCACATCGGGTGGAGCCC